>JALGTR010000136.1 GCA_029821265.1 Candidatus Zipacnadia bacterium | reverse complement strand
CCGGGTCCTGTGGCGATCCGTGCCTGTACGTAAACCACGCGACTATCCGTCGGTTACTCCGATGATCCGCCCGAAGGGCACCCGAAGTACCGTCCGGCCTCCTCCCACCTCGCCCACGCTGACGGTCACCCGATTGACCCGGACCACCTCGCCGATGTGAACCCGCCGCCTATAGATGAACCGGACCCGCGCCCCCGGCTGCAGGCCTCGCGCCTGCAGCCGCTCGAGGATCTCGGCCCGGCGCTCCTTGCGCTGCTGTTCGGCCTTCTCGGCGCGCTCAGGCCACCCGCGGAACTTCGACGCCGATCCGTTCAGCACCATCTCAACGCCCTGCTGCACGCGATACTCGGGCAGAAGCCCAAGCTTTCCCGCCTCGCGAACCAGCTCCGCGCAGGCCTCCCGCCACAGATCGCTATGCCTCTCGACCACGCCCGCAACGTGGTGCGCGACCTCGTGACAGAGTACGAAGATCAACTCCGTCTCCGTCAACCCATGGTTTCTTGCCAGTCGCACCACCCGCTGCGGCGGCCGGCCCTTCCGCACGAGCGCCTTCCCGACGTACGACCGCACGCGCGTCAACTCGATGCGCTCAAGCCGCCCCTCATACAGCTTCTGGACCGTCGGCCGGGTGAGGAACTCGCCCACCTCATCAGGGGCGAGGGGACGCTCCCGGGCCGGCCGGCCCGACGGTGTCTGGTCTGACCCCATGGACCTCTCCTTCAGCGTGCCACGCGACTTAACGCGCGGTCATTCGCCGTCCGTTACCATTTGTCCTGTCGCCCCAATACCCTGTCACAACTGCCACAGATGAGTCAACTCCCCGAATTGCCCGGGCAGCGTAATCAATATCCTCCTCCGGGGCTTCAGGAGATCGATTTGCGCGCACAGAGAGGTCTCGCCGGCCATCGCGCTCAACCTCCAGCACACTCACATCGCCCGGATCGCGGAGGGAACCGCTGATGAGTGTTGCAACCTGGACGGACACGATCGCCCTGCCCACGTATATCCAGGGCCCCGCGGACCCGCATGCGAGCTTCGACCGCCAGATCTACCCTTACACGATGCAGGATGACCTCACCCACCAGATGCGTGAGGTCGAGTACGAGGCGGTCCACCTCGAAAGCGATCTGCTGCATGTTATCGTCCTCCCGCAGCTCGGCGGACGCGTCTTCTCGGCGTACGACAAGGTGGCCGGCCGCGAGATGTTCTACCGTAACAACGTCGTCAAACCAGCGTTGGTTGCGCTGCGTGGCGCGTGGATCAGCGGCGGCGTCGAGTTCAACTTCTTCCACCGCGGCCACTCCCACACGACCATGGCCCCGGTGAGCTGCGAGGTGCATGAAGGGCCAGACGAGGAGGCGGGGGCCTCGGTCACGGTCTCGAACATCGACCCGATCTCCGGCGCGCGCTGGGCCATCACACTGGGCGTGCGGCGAGGCGATCCACGTCTGCATCAGCGCGTGTACGTGCGCAACCGCATGCCGTACCGGCAGCGCTACTACTTCTGGGCCAACGCGGCGCTGCCGGCCACCGACGACCTGCAGCTGGTCTACCCGGCGCACAAGGCGCGTTTCTCGCGCGAGGGCATCGTTGATTACCCGATCTGGCGCGACCGCGACCTGAGCCTCTATCGCAATCATCCCGTCGCCAACGATATCTTCACGCTCGATGTCGAGGAGGACTTCTTCGGCTGCTACTACCCGTCGCAGGACGCAGGGCTCGTCCACCTTGCCGACCACGCCGAAAGCGTCGGCAAGAAGTTCTTCACATGGGGCACCGCCGACGAGGGCATGATCTGGGTGGACCTGCTGACCGACGCCGACGGGCAGTACGTCGAGCTTCAGGCCGGCCGCTTCGTCGATCAGAACACGTACGAGTTCATGCGTCCGTTCCAGGTCATGCAGTGGGACGAGATATGGTGGCCGCTGCACGGCATCGGCGGCTGGACCTGGGCCTCGGATGACGCGGTGCTGAACTTCTCCGCCAGCGGCAACGCCATCGAGATCGGCGCGCTCACCTGGCGGCCACATGACCGGGCAACGATCGCCCTGCGCGCGGGCGAGACCGTCCTCTGGTCACAGACCACCCGGCTCGCGCAGGACGCGCCATTCACGGCGACCGCGCAGATCGATCGGCCGGTCGAGGACTACCCGGAGCTGGTCGTGACGATCGAGGTCGGGGGACGCGAGTTGCTGCGTTACGTGCATCCACCGGCGCACACGAAGAAGCCGTCCGTGCTGGAGACCGGCGAGCGCGACAGGCCGGAGCCGGCGCCAGAGGACGAGGCGACCGCTGGCGATCTGCATCTGCGCGCGGTCGAGCATGAGCTCAACGGCCGGCTGTCCGAAGCCCGCCGGCTTTGTGAGCTCTCGATCGAGCGCGATCCCTTCCTCGCGCGGCCCCACATCACGCTCGGCCTGATGGACTATCGGGCCGCGCTGCTCGAGGACGCCATGGAGCACTTCGAGGAAGCCGCCGCCATCGACCGACACGACCACGAGGCGGCCTACTACATCGCGGGCACCGCCCTCGCGCTTGGGGACACCAGGCGCGCCCGGAGCATCCTGCGGCGGCTCGTGGCTCTCGGTCAGTGCCGCGCCGAAGCGGCCGCGCTGCTTGCGCGGATCGTCGGCTGCCAGACCCCGGCGGAGAGCCCGGCCGCGGCTCTTGACCGTCCGGCGATCCTACGCGACGAGCCCGAGCAGTGGCTTGAGGTCGCCGCCGAGTACGCGACCTCGGGATGCACCGAGCGCGCGGCCGAGCTACTGCAGGAGGGCATCGCGGCGCACGAAGAGCTTGCATCAAGCCCACTCGTATACTACGTGATGGCGCACTACCTGACGGCGCTCGGTAGGCCCGGGGAGGCTGCCGTGGCGCGCGCTGAGGCCCGCGGACTGGCGCCGGACGGCACGTTCGCGTGGCGGCTCACGGACCTGCGATCGCTCGACGAGGCGCTGCAGGAGCAGCCGGATGACTGGGTCGCCCTCTATCTGCGCGGCACGCTCCTCGGGCATTTCGGGCGACGAGATGAGGCGATGGACGACTGGGAGGCGGCGGCCGAGATCCGCGGCGACTACTCGCCGCTGCTGCGCAACCTCGCGTGGGGTTGCTGGCAGTGGCGCGGCGAGCACGACCGCGCTGAGGAGTACTACCGCCGGGCGATCGAGCTGGCGCCGGAGCAGTTCAGACTTTACGTCGAGCTTGATCGCGCAATGGAGGACGCCGGGCGTTCGGCCGGGGAGCGCGTGGAGATGCTGCAGGCCGCGCCGGACGCCGTGCAGGCAAAGTGGCAGATCGCGGCGCGGCTGGTGGACGCGCTGGTCGCGGCCCGAGAGTGGGATCAGGCGCTGCAGCTACTACGCGCGCACAGCTTCATCCCCTGGGAGGGTGCGCGCGGGATGCGGCAGCTGTGGGTCGCGGCGCTACTGGGACAGGCCGATGAGCTGGCCGCGGCCGGGGAGCACGAGGCGGCACTTCAGGCCTGCGAGGAGGCGCTGGAGTATCCGCGCAACATCGGCGTCGGCCGCCGCGCAGAGCCGACCGACGAGGCGCCGATCCTCCGCAAAGCCGCAGAGATCGCGCAGGCCATGGGCGATGAGGAGGCCGCCAAGCAGTACCGGCGACGCGACGAAGAGCTTGCGCCAGATGAACGATGAGCGACTACTCGGGCAGCTCGCAGGGCACCGTCTCGCGCAGAAACGCGGCGGCGATCGCGCCGCACAATGCCACTGCCGCCGCCACGAGCATCGCCGGCAGTAGCGAGCCGGTTGCGTCCGCCATCGCGCCGCCGACCGTCGGCCCCAGCGCCTGCCCGATGCCGAAGAAGAGCGTGATGAAGCCCAGCGCGGCGGGCGCCATCCGCGCCCCGAGCATGTCCCCGCACGCCGCCGCCATAATCGCCGGGATGCTCCACGCCGAAAGCCCGAAGAGCACCGCCGAGATCGTGAACCCAACCGGCTGCGGCCACAGCGCGAACAGCCCAAACGCCGTCGCGTGCACGAGATAGACGATTACCAGGGCGGCCCTGCGCCCAATGGCGTCCGAGACTGCGCCCCAGATGACGCCACAGAGCAGACTGCACCAGCCCATGATCATGAACAGGCCGCCGGCGGCGCCTGGCGTGTATCCCCCATCGGCGATCAGCGCCTTCACGAAGAACGTCAGGTAGATGATGTAGGAGAAGCCGAAGGCCACGTAGACGAGCCCCAGATGCCAGACTGCGCCGGAGCGGTAGACATCGCCCCAGCGCAGGCGGTTTGCGGCCGCGACCTGCGCCTCTGCCGGCACCTCCCCCGATGCTCCCAGCGGCCGCAGACCGACCTGAGCCGGGCTGTCACGCAGAAGCAGGTAGCCCAGGAGCGCTATGACCATGCTCAGCGCCGCAAAGCCGTACCAGCAGACCCGCCAGCCGTCCTCTCCGAAGCGCTGGAGCACCTCCGGGACGGTCGGGCCGAGCGCGATAAGCGCCAGCGACGAGCCGGCGACCGCGACCCCCGTGGCGAGCCCCCGGCGACGCACGGCGAACCATGCGGCCAGCAGGCCCATCACCGGGACGTTGCTTGCGCCGCTTCCGACGCCGGTGACCGCGCGCCAGAACGCCGCCGCCACAACCGTGTCGGAGAGCCCCGTCAGGGCCATCGATGCTGCCACTACCGTAAGCCCGACCGCGATAACCGCCCTCGGCCCGTAATGCGACGCCAGCGCGCCACCGATGACCGAGAGCGCGAGATAACCGACGAGATTTGCGGTCGCGAGCACCCCTGCCTCGGTATTGTCCATCGCGAGGCCCTCCTGCATCGCGGGCAGCACGATGGAGTATCCGAAGCGCGCCAGGCCGAGGGCCGCGCACACCACCAGCGTGCCCACGACGAGGATCACCCACGCGTAATGCGGACGGCTCTCAGACATCTCTACGCTCCCAGAATCGGTCTCAGATCGACTCAACATTCACCATCTCTCCGGTCTCGTCCGCCCTCATGCACGCCAGCGCCGCCTCATGCACGCGCCGGCTCGCATCGAGGTTCGCCCGAGGCTCCCCACCGGATCTGATGCAGCCAAGGAAGTCTCCGATCGATTCGCGCATCCCTGCGAAGCCGTGTATCGGCTGTGAGTTCGGCTCGATCCCCTCCAGCCACTCGCCGCCGCGCTCCCGCCTGCGGTACGCCCCGCTCCACAGGTCGGCGATGATCTCCCCCTCCGTGCCGGTCACCCGCAGCGACACCTCCTGCTCCTCCGGCGCCACCATCGACATCGCGAACTGACCGAGGCCCGCGCCTCGATACTCCAGGGTCGCCCAGCAATGATCGAGCAGGTCACCGTTGTGCGCGCGTCCACCAATGACACTCGCCCGCGAGGGCCTCACCCCGAAGACCGCGTCAAGTACGTCGAGGTACCAGCAGCCAAGCCACAGGAAGAAGCCCTGCTCCTCCGCCGCCTCCAGCCACGGCATCCCGCCGTAACCCCAGCTGCACCACAGCCGCACCTGCGCCATGAGCGCATCACCGAGCTCACCGGCGGCCACGCTCCTCGCCACCATCGATACCACCGGTGGGTAGCGCAGCTCGAGGTCGGTCTGCACGATCGTCGAGGCCCGCGCCGCCAGCGCGAAAACCCGCCCGATCTCCCGCGCATCGAATCCCAGCGGCGGCTCGGCAAAGAGATGCTTGCCCGCCGAGATCGCCGCCTCCGTCGCCTCCGCGTGTAGCCTGTTGGGGACCGCCGCCATCACCGCGTCAACATCCGGGTGCTCTGCCACGCCCGTGAAGTCGTCGTACGTCGCGATGTCGTCGCCAAATCGCTCACGCGCGAGGGCCCGAGTCTCATCGCTGCGCGCCCCCACCGCGACGATCTCGACGTCCTCGCGCTCGGCGAGGACCGGCAGATACGCCTTCCGCGCCCACTCTCCGAGCCCCATTAGCCCGATCCTGATCGTATCCACAGCCTCTCTCCCTCACGGCTCAACGATCGCCCGCAGCATGTCCCCCCGCCGCTCCGCGGTGTCCTCGAACGCGTCCGCAGTCTCCTCCAGTGAATAATGACGCACCGGCAGCGCGCCCATATCGATCTCGCCCGTCGCAAGCAGGCCGATCGCCTCATGCAGTGTGTTCCGCGAGCGCCGCGAGAAGATCACCGTGAGCTGCTTGCGTCGCGGGATCGTCGAGTCGAAAGTCACCTGGTCGGGATGCGGGATGCCCACGACCACCACCCGGCCTGCCGGACGCGTCAGCGACATCGCCTGCTCGACCGCCTCATTGTCACCGGAACACTCAAACATAACGTCCGCCTCGAAGTCCGCCGTCAGCAGCTGCTCGTGAGATGCGACCACGGGATCGGCGCCCAGCTCCGCCGGCCAGCGCCGCCGTGCCTCGATCGGCTCCACGACCGTGATCTGCGAGACCCCCCGCGCTCGCAGCACCAGCATCACGCACATGCCGATCGTTCCTGCGCCCAGAATCGCCACGCGATCATCACCGCGAACGTCCGACAGCCGTACCGCGTGGATGCCGACGCCCAGCGGCTCGACCAGCGCTCCTTCCACGAAGCTCACGCCCTCCGGAAGCGCCGCAACGCTGAACGCCGGGCAGGCGATATACTCCGCCAGCGCACCATCGGTCTGCGGGAAGCTGGGGAAGACGATGTTGCGACACAGATTCTCGTGGCCTGCGAGGCAGGTGTCGCACTCGCCGCAATGCCAGCTCGGCTCGACCGCTACCGGCGTGCCGACCGGCGGTCCATCCACGCCCTCACCAACTTCGGCCACCTCGCCGGCAAACTCGTGGCCCTGGATCATCGGGTGATCGGGAACGACCCCGCTCGCGTGTCCGTCCTGGTAGAGCCGCAGATCGGACGGACAGATCGCCACCGCCCGCACGCGCACCAGTACCTCGCCCGGCTCCGGACGCGGCGTCGGAACATCGTCGATGCGAACGTCACGAGCAGCGTGAAGTCGCGCGGCTTTCATCCAGATCATCTCCGGTTCGTCATGGGGCGAGGCGACACTCAGCAGATCTCCGTCGCGGAGTCATTCCCTGCCGACGGGGCAGGTGCCTCCCGGCAGTGTTGGGTGATGCAGGAGACAGGCGGCCCGCCGTGGAACGTGCCCTCCCGTCATCAGAGGCGCGACAGGGGGCGAGCCACCGGTGGCCAGAGCACGCGGCAACGATGACACCAGCGCGCAGTTGGTCAGCCCCGACAGCGCGACCGGACCGGCGATCTACGACTACGCCACGGCCCGCGCTCTCATCGTCGCCGTGGCGTTCTCAGTGCTCGTCGCAGCGTGGACGAAGCAGGCGGAGCTGGTCACGCTCACCAGTCAGATCTCGGAAAGCACCCCGCCGATCGCGTCGATCCTCTGCCTCTTCCTGATACCCGCCGTCGGGGCCATGCTCGCTACCGCCGCGTCCCGGCTTGAGGCGCGCGGCGGCCATCGCCGGCTGGCTAACGCGCTGCGCAGGCTGCGACTGACGCCCGGCGAGACCCTCGTGGTCTTCGTCTTCGTCGCAATAACCGCTGCCATGCCCGGCGTCGGCCTGTTCCGCCAGGTGATGCCATGCCTGATGGTCCCGCAGTACTTCGGCCAGCCTGCGGATCACCTCGACGAAATGGCGCGGACGATTCCCGCACTCTGGGCGCCGACCGACCCGGAGGTCGCGCGCGTCTTCTGGGAGGGCGCGGACGTGACGCCCCCGACGCTTGGCGTCGGGCAGATCCCTGTGGTTGGCCCGCTTATCGAGAGCACCTGGCGCTTTCTGGCCGGCCCGACGCTCGTCCCCTGGGAGCACTGGCTCGGGCCGTTCCTCGTGTGGAGCGCGTACCTGAGCATCTACCTGATCACCGCGTTCTGTCTCGTCACACTCTTCCGGCGCGCGTGGGTTAACGACGAGCACCTGAACTTTCCGGTCGCCAGTTTCCCGGTCGAGATGATCGACCCCGAGCGCAGTCAGTTCGCCCGCGTGGGTTTCTTCCGCGATCCGGTCGTCTGGGTCGGGCTCGGCCTCGCGGTCCTCTACAATGCCTTCAACGCCATGCACGTCTTCAACCCGGGAATCCCCGCGCTCGGCATCTCCTACCCGCTCGGACAGCTGTTCACCGAGAGCCCGTGGGACACCATGCGCGGGCTGAGCATCTACTGGAAGCCCGAGGTCCTCGGCCTCGGCTACCTCGTGCCCTCCGACGCGCTGTTCTCGATCTGGTTTTTCACGCTCTTGAGCTGGTTTATCCGGCCGCTGGCGAAGACCGTCGGCTACAGCCCGGCCGGCTTCCCGTTCGTCACCGAGCAGGCCATGGGCGCGTTTATCGTCCTCGGTGTGTCATTCATCTACCATGCCCGCGGACGGCTCCTCGAGGCGATCCGCAGGGGCCTTGAGGGCGGAGCGACGGGGGATGATGATCGTGAGCCGCTAAGCTTCCGAGCTTCGGTCATCGGAGCCGGCCTCGGTGTCGTTGCCATCATCGGCGTGCCGATCGCCTTCGGAGTCGCGTGGTGGACTTCGCTGATCTACTTCGGCATCATTCTGCTGGTTGTCATCGTCTACTGCCGCAACCGCGCCGAGATGGGCTTCCCCATCGTCTGGGGCTACCCCCTCTACCAGGAGCGCGCGATGATGGTGGATTTCCTCGGCACCAGGCCACTCGTCGCTCCCGGGCGCATCCAGTCGCTGACGCTGCTCACGATGTTCTCGTGGCTGCAGCGCAGCGTCCATCCGGCGATCACATCGACCGGCCAGGAGGGAACCGTCGCCGCGCATCGGCTCGACCGCCGGCGCCGGCCCATCGGCAGGCTCGTGCCCGCCGCCATCGTCTTCGGAGTCACCCTGGCCTTCCTCGTCAACCTCTCGGCCTACTACGAATATGGCGGCCTGCTTCTCTCCAGCCCCGGAGGCATCCAGGGAGGCCAGATGACGCAGGAGGTCCTCGGACAGTACACTGCCGTGTCCGAGTGGATCGACCACCCGCGCGAGCCAGACCTTACGAAGATCGCCTACTATGTCCTCGGGGGGCTGATGGCGCTCGGTATGATCGTGGGCCGCCGTATCTGGCTGCGCTTCCCGTTCCACCCCGGCGGCTACGCGCTCGCGTTCTGCCATCGCGGCCCCTACATGTGGTTCCCGGCCCTGCTACTGTGGGCCATCAAGGCCATCACACTGCACCTCGGCGGTGCAGGGCTCTATCGGCGGCTCGCCCGGGGCTTTCTGGCCTTCACGCTGGGGCATTTCTTCTCGGTCGGCATCTGGAGCCTCGTCGGTCTGAGCGCCGGTGAGTTCGTGCGCCGATACATGGTCTGGTTCCTGTAAGCAGTGCCGTACATGGCGACGCGCCGGCCAGCGCCGGCGCGTCCCCTGCCGTCTGCGCCCCTCTGCTCACCGTCCTGCGCCGCCACCAGCCCCACCAGGACGCGGTCCGCCCATGCCCATCATCGGCCTCGTCATAATCCCGTCGAGCTTCACCCATTGGTCATCGGTGAGCACGTCTTGCAGCTTCGTCTGCAGGCGTGTCTTGCAGTTCTGGATGGCCGTGCGCATCGCCTGGAAGTCCCGGTTCTGCATGGCCTGCGCCAGCGCCTGGTTGCGCTCGTTCAGCGCATTGCGGAAGGTCGGCCGCAGTGCCTCAAGCTGCTCGGCGGTGCAGTCAAGCTGGAAGGAGCAGGCAGTCCACGCCCGCTCGAGGTACATCATATCCCCCATACCACCGCCGCGAACACCAGGTCGAGCAGGCCTCTGGCCCTGCTGCCCCTGAGCGAAGCTTGTGCCCACGACCAGAGCGACCACTGCCAGCGTCATCAATCCACCGAAAACCAGCCTGCGTGTCATCGCGTCTCCTCCTCCGGATGCCGGCTCAAACCACCACAGCCGGGCATCCCTTGCGTTTGGCGCTGCCTCGCCATATGCGTTCGGTGGCAAAGACGGTACCGGCCGAGGCGCGATTCCAGCTTTTTACGCCTACCGCCCGAAGACCTCGGCGTTGGCGCGCGCATAGTGCTCCTCGACGCCAAGCTCGAGGTACACCTGCACCGCCGAGAGGTAATCGTCGATGATCTCCCATTCGGTCGGCAGGGGCATGAAAGAGCTGCGTCCGATGAAGCCCTGCCGCCCCTCGAACGCAATCCACATCAGTTGCGCGTGCTTGTGCAGCAGCGAGGAGTTGAAGAAGAAGTCCGGCGCAACCGGCGGATCGCCATCGCCGTGGAGTTTTCCGAGCCTGCGGCCCTTGGCGGCGAACAGCGCCTCCGCCCGGCGCTGCCACTCGCGCATGACCGGCCAGTACGGGGCCTCATGTGAGCGCGCCTGAAACGCGAAGTTATACCCGCAGGCGTGCAGGTCCATGATCGCGTCGAGGCCCAGTCCACGGCACAGCTCGAGCAGCGCCTGCACCTCGACCGCCTCGGACTCATCGGCGGACAGCCGTCGGTTCATGGCCCATCCGGCGCCGTTGAACTGCCCGCCGACGAAGATCGCGTCCGCCGGGTCAAAGTAGTAGCACGGCTCGGCGGAATCGGCATCGTACGGCACGAGGTCGCCGTTCCGCTGAATGCCGCTGGCGTAGGCCACGCACGAATCCAGCCCCTGACAGTAGAAGCTGTCGGGGCAGACCGAGCGGCCATCGGGATTGAGGCATGGCACGAGGAAGAGATGGACCTGCCGCGCAAGCTCGAGCAGGCGATCGTGCGAGCGCCCATCGAGGTCCCGTCCCGTCTCCAGCAGATGCACGAGGTTCATCACGCTCGCCACGCCGCCAGGCTCGTGGCCGTGGGTGCCGCCGATGACCATCAGCTTCACCGCGCCCTCGCGCGGATACTCAACGACGTGGAGCGGATAGCCGAGGGCCGAGCGCCCGAACTCGCGCAGAAGGCCTCTGTGAAGCCGCCGCAGCAGGTAGTCCTGCACGCGAGAGAGATCGGCCAGCCAGAAGTCCGGCACCGCGATGCGCGGGATCTTTATGGTCACTGTGTAGCCCCC
>JALGTR010000135.1 GCA_029821265.1 Candidatus Zipacnadia bacterium | reverse complement strand
CCAGTCGTACTGGTGCTCCTCGTCGGAAACCCCGAGCGTGACGTCGAGCAGACCGTCGGGCAGCAGGGCCATCATGCGTCGCAGCGTGACGCCGTTGTAAGCCTCCGTGGTCTGCGCTCCGGCCATCGCCATCTGGTCTCCGGATGCGAAGAAGAGCAGTTCGCCCTCGGTCGGCTCCTGGCTGACGCCATCAACGACCACGGTGCTATGCGAGAGGGTCTGCTTGTACCAGCCGCCGTGGGCAGGATTTCCGTAGGCGATCGAACCGGGATCGGGCGCGACGAGCCGGCCCGCCGCGTAGAGGACGAACCCGAGCTTGTCCGGATGACCGTGGCCCCCGCCGTGCGGGCCGAAGTCGAGTGCGACGTAGTTCGAGGGGACCCCCGGGAGGGTGTCCTCGGAAGTAGCGGGCGCGTCGGTGCGCAGAATGGCGATCCCTGAGGCGCCGAAGAGGCTGGAGGTGAGCTTCGGATTGCTCACGGGTACCTCGTCAGCGCCCCACAGCAGCGCCTCGAGGGTCTTCCCCCGGCCGTTGTGCGTGATGACCATCGCGAGTTCGTCAAGTCCCCACTTCGCGTAGCCCTTCTCGTAGATCGCGTCATGCCCGAGCGCACCGGCGCGGCCCGAATCGTTGAAGGCCGGGAGGTGGCCTGTGGGGCCCATCATGCGCACGGGCGCAAGGAACATGCTCAGGTAGCGGTCCGAGTACAGGTCGATGCCAACGTTCTCGGCCGCGACCGCGAGCGGCTGCAGGGCGCTCATGGTGTAGTAGTGGTAGCCCCACGCGCCCTCATACCACTGGCCGTCATCGTTGACTCCCTCGGCGATCTGATTGCGAAAGCCGAACTCGCCGTTGATCGCCTGCGCCGCGAGGTCTTCGTTGCCGAGGGTAATGCCGACCGAGCCGTAGGCGGAGTTCTCCCAGCACGGTATGTTGTGAATGTGGGTCGCGTAGCTCTTCACCAGCTCAGCGGCGGGCAGGAGCACACCGTCGGCTATGGTTTGACGGTCCTCGCGGCTCAGGTAGTCGTAGACGCAGTCAAAGCCCTGCGTGAGCGGGATCAGCCAGACGGCCTCGGTCAGCGGCTGGGGGCCGACATGACAGGCGCCACGGCCCTCCTCACCGTGGATGTTGTGCATCGGGTAGTCGAGATAGCGTTCGGCGTAGCCGAGCAGGATCTCGCGCGCTTTCTCGGCGTACGCATCCTCGCCTGTAAGCTGGTAGACGAGGCCAAGATCACGGGCGGCGGCGGCGAGGCCGTGGTGCTGGCCGGTCAGGACCACGTCGTCGTAGGGCCAGCCGGAGTACGTGATCTTACACCTCGGACAGACGTGTTCGGTGGGCGACTGCGTCTGCAGACGCGAGCCACACTCCTTGCAGGTATACCAGTGGTACCACTGTCCACCGCGGTCGGGGAACTCCAGCGGCTTCTCGAGCCAACGGTCGGCGGCACTCTTAATGCCTTGCCAGGCTTCGGCGGCCCAGTCGAGTGTCTCAATGCGCTTTCGCACACGCGGAATGTCGTCGGGCGTGAGAAGCAGACGCGGATGCGGCAGCTCTCCGAGGGGGATGTTCATCGATAGGTCCTCCTCGACGTGATCGTTCTGCTCGGTGATTGCGGCGACGGTCGCCGTAACGGCCGAGAGCGGCTCAAGTGGGGCAGGCGCAGCAATCTCGACCGCGACGGTCTTCCTGCCGCCCGGCGGAACTCGCACCGCGTCGGGAAGCGTGACCTCGACGGATGCGGGGGCGGCTGTGACCTGGACTCGAGCCTCCGCGGGCTCGTCCCCGCGGTTGCCGATCGTCAGCGAGAAGCTGCGTTGCCAAAGACCATCTTCGAGGCGCGACGGAGCGGTCGGCTCCGCGGTCATCGTCAACCGATCGCGCTCAAAACGGATGTCGTCGAGGTAGAAGACCGCGTCCCCGTCGACGTTCGAGGCGCGGAAGACAATGCGCTGACCTTCACGGACGGGCCCGTCCCCCCAGCGCCAGTCCGGCTCGTGCAGGTTGAATGACGTTTCCTGCCACTGCCCCGTGACGCGGGTGTCCTCCGGAACGGCCCATACGGCCTGATAGCCATCGGCGAGGGGGAAGTCGATGACCTTCACACCCCACCACCCGAGCCGCTCAGCGTCGACCCGCCAGCGGTAGCTGACGCGGTCCCACTCGGCAGCTTCGACGCCTGAGTACGCGAGATCTATGAACTCCGGATCCCGACCGACGGCCTCCCAGCGCAGGACCCGGTTGCCGTCCAGCTCGACGATCTCTCCGCCCGGTGGAGCCACAGCGTCGGGGCTCTCGAAATCCGCGATCACGTGCACGACGGGGGCCGCGACCGCGGAGGTCACGCACGTGATAGTCAGCAGGACGCTTGCGGTGATGAATGCCTGTGTGCGCATCCGGCAGGATCTCCTCTCCTGGGATGTGCGGGCGTCAAGATATTCGGCCCACCGCGGCAGGGGACCTGCGCAGGCGAGCACCATGGCGCCCGAAACCGGCGCATTGCTGGCGCACCACGTCTGCGGGCGAGACCCACGGGCGTGGGCTGCGAAGGTCTGAAGCCTTTGTCACCGTCTCATTGGGCCCGGACCCGTCCGACGATGCTCAGAGCTCGCGTTCGTTGTCCGGGTCGTGAAGCCCGACCTCGTTGAAGTACGGAACCACCCCACGCTCATCGACCTCGTAGCCGAAGCGCTCGATATACGCCTCGGCAGGCAGGAACTCATCGCCAAGTTCGTCCAGCCACCCCCGAAGCTCGGCATGGAGCATCTGCTGGAGCTTCGCCACATCCGGGCGGTTCACGAGGTTCTCCTGCTGATAGGGATCGGCGGCGTTGTCGTAAAGCAACCACGGGCCCTCGAGCGTCTCGACGTAGGTGTGTGTCCGCGTCCGCACGCCGCGCCATTCGGTGGCATCGCTCTTATCTGCCGGGAATGGACACGGGTTGCCGATGAACGCGGAGGTTGGATCAATGCCGCCGATGCCTCGGGCCTCGCCGGACAGGTCGTAGCCCTCCACCGTGTCTGGACAGTCGACGCTCATGAGCGACAGGAGCGTCGGCATCACGTCAGGCACGTTGATTGGCGTGTCTGTGCGGTGGCCGGCGGGCAGCGCGGCCGGCCATCGCATCACCCACGGGACCATGATCGACTCGTCCCACGGCTTCTGCTTGCGCTCCAGGCCATGGGCGCCGAGCATGTCTCCATGGTCGGAGGTGAACACCACGATCGTGTCATCCGCGATCCCCTCGGTCTGCAGGGTGTCGAGAATCCTGCCGACGTTGCGGTCGAGGGCGGTGATGTGCGCCCAGTAACCGGCGATATCCTCGCGGAACTCATCCGGCGTGTTTGGCGGAACCTGGATCGTCTCGGGTTCGTAGACCTTATACTCCTCGGGCATCTCCCAATAGGGGTTGTGTGGCGGTGCCCACGAGAGGAATAGGCAGAACTCATCCTCGGCATGATCCCGGATGAAATCGACGGCGATCCTGGTGAATCCGTCCGCCGAGTAGCCGTCAATATACCGTGGCTCCGGGTCGTCGCGGTAGTAGAAGGTGTTCATGTACGCATGGGTGCACTCGTTGGCGGCCCAGAAATCGAAGCCCTGCCGGCGGGGTCCGGGCGGCGTGAACCCACCGCGGTACTGGCCGTCGAGATGCCACTTGCCGATGTAGCCGGTCGCGTAGCCGTGCTTTCGCAGGACCTCGGCGATCGTGATTTCCTCGACCGGCAGACGCACATCGTTCTGCACCACTCCGCAGTTGAGCGGATAGCGTCCGGTGAGAAGTGAAGCGCGGTAGGGAGTGCAGACCGGACAGGTGGAGACCGCGTTCTCGAAAACCACGCCCTGTGCGGCCATGCGATCGAGGTTGGGCGTTCGCACCTGCGTGTTGCCCATGAAGCCGCAGTCCTGGCGCATCTGATCGGCGAAGATCAGCAGCAGGTTCGGTCGCCGTCCCTTACGCGCGCGACTATGGGTCTCGGGCCTCTCGGTGGTCATCTGAAAAGCGGCTTCTCCTCCCGCGGCGACAGCGAGCAGAGTGATGGCCCGGCGAGGTGCTACGGTCCGCACCCTTACACGCTCCGCCTTCCGTCGTGCTCGAGCGCGCACGTGCAGAACGCACGAAACGCGCATCTTCCTGCGGAGGCCGCCAGACCACAACTGGAATCATCGGCGGAATGAGTTTCCGCGCAAGGCCGGCGATTCCCTTGTCGGCGGAGGAAGCTCGGAGCCCGATGGTGAAACGGCCGGCGCTGTCACCGACATGCAGAGGGGCGATCGTCGATGTCTGATCTGACGGGACGCATGAAGCAGTTCGCCCGCGAGCGTGGTGCCGACCTTATCGGCGTGGCGCCCGCAGAGCGTTTCGAGGACCTGCCCGCCGAGGAGAGCCCGCTTTCGATCTTCCCTGAGATGACCGCGGCGGTCGTGATCGGTCGGCGGATCACGCGCGGCACGCTGCGCGGCCTCGAAGAGGGCACGAACCTCAACACCTACGAGATGTTCGGCTACTCGTGGCTGGATAAGCAGTTCGTCTCCCTGAGCACATTCGAGGTCTGCGAGTTCCTTGAGGACGAGGGCTGGGAAGCCGTGCCCCTGTTCCCGTTCCCGCAGGAGGCGTATCCGCAGGGCATTCCGGTCCGTGAAGGCGCCCCGGCGCCGAACGTATACCCTGACTTCCACTACGCGGCGGTTGCCGCCGGCCTCGGCGAGATGAGCTACCTGCGGGTGGCGCTGACGCCCGAGTTCGGCCATCGGCAGCGCTTCCAGATGCTGCTTACCGATGCGCCGCTTGAGGCGGACCCCATGCTTGAAGCGGGCCTCTGCGGACTGTGCTACAGGTGCGTCGAGGTCTGCCCGCTGGGCGCGATCAGCGCAGAGCCCGTGGAGACGATGGTCATCGGCGGGCGGGAGTTCCCGGTAGCGCAGATCGACTACAGTATCTGCCGACGCTGCCAGAACGGCGCGCGACCGAACATCTATCACTCTGCCGGCGCCCCTGACCGCCTCGGCGCAATCTGCTTCCGGACCTGCCTGCAGGCGATCGAGGACTCGGGGAAGCTTGAGACAGAATTCCAGCATCGGTTCCGCGTGCGTGAGCCGTGGGCGGTGGACGTGGCCGGCCAGCGGATCGATCCGGCCACGATCGGGCAATCAGCGGGGCGAGGCTGCGCCGACCCTGAGGGCTTCGCGGCAGCCGACGAGGAGGGATCCTCGTGACACTCACGGCAGAGGCGGTCAAGCGGTACGCGAAGGAGCGCGGTGCGGACCTCGTCGGGATCGCGAACGTCGAGCGCTTCGAGGGAGCGCCCGAGCAGATGGACCCGCGCTGGATCTACCCGGAGGCACGTTCGGCGATCGTCATCGCCCGGCGCATCCCGCGCGGTGTCTACCGAGGGATCGAAGAGGGCACGCACTGGAGCAACTACACCTTCTACGGCTACAATCGGCTCAACACGTGGTTCATGCCGAAAGCCCAGTACGAGGCCGCGTGCTTCATCGAGGACTTCGGCTTCGAGGCTGTGCCGGTCTATCCGGGCGTGCCCGAAGCGCAGCCGAGGATGGGCCCCCTGCGCGAGGGACAGCCCGGCCCGGACGTCTTCCCGGCGATCCGCATCGCGGGAGTGGCCGCAGGAATCGGAGAGATCGGCTGGTCGAAGGTCTTCCTTTCGCGGGAGTTCGGCCCCCGGCAGCGGCTGTGCATGATCCTGACGGACGCAGAGCTGGAGCCTGACCCGCTGCTC
The DNA here is from genome assembly GCA_029821265.1 of Candidatus Zipacnadia bacterium. Taxonomy (GTDB): domain Bacteria; phylum Armatimonadota; class Zipacnadia; order Zipacnadales; family UBA5352; genus JALGTR01. The sequence continues at coordinate 5,223 of JALGTR010000135.1, read as the reverse complement.
GAGCCGAACTCGATCTGCAACCTGTGCATGCGCTGCGTGGACGAATGCCCGGGCCACTGCATCCCCCACATTCGCGAGGGCAAGGTCGTTGAGATACAGATAGAAGACAGGACGTATCGCTGGGGTGACGTGGACATGGGGGGCTGCACCCTCACCCATCATGGGATGAACAAAGAGGCCTCGCCCTTCCTCGCGAAGGACTTCCCCGGCCTCAGGATGGACGTGCGGGAGCAGCGGATGAGCGAGGAGGAGGCATACAAGCTCTGCTACACCGTCGCGGGCGGCACGTGGCGCGCGACCGCCGAGTTCCCGTCCGGCAACGTCGTGGACTACTACAGGACGATGCTGCGGTCCACGGGGTACTTCGCGGTCTGCGGCGCACGTGGCTGCATCCGGGCCTGCTTCATGTCCGGCGGTGAGGCGGGCGCGGCCGACGAGCGCTTCCACAACAGGTTCCGCAAGAAGCCGATGTGGACGCTCAGCCCCGAGGGCGAGGTCGGCGAGAAGGACTGACTGCCGGGCCTTCAGACTGTCTGAGATGGCCCTACAACGCTGAGAATGGGTGGCAGAGGATATGATCAGGGGTGTCACGGTCGTAGCAGCGGCTGTCGCGCTTGCGTTTCCCGCATTCGCGGAGGTGGAGCATCCGGTGTACGCGGACGACTTCGAGTTCACTGAGGAGCGCCTGGAGACTGTGCTCGAATCCTCAGCGCCGGTGATGGCGATGACGGAGGATGAGGTTCGGGCGCTAATCACTGAGAAGGCGGGCTTCCTCGAGATCGGCTGCCCGAACTGCGACGCCGGGCACCAGAGCCGGCAACTGCAGTGGCACTATTCGCAGCCCGACCAGTTAGTCTGCCAGTACTGCGGGCACGTTTACCCGTCTGAGCAGTATCCGATGGACCACATCTACGAACATGAGGCGCCGACCGGCGAGATCCAGCGCTATCCTTACTACGAGGCCCCGGACGGCTTTCGGCATTTCTTCCAGGCGAAGATCGACTATCACGCGCGCTACTGGGCCGCGTCGATGGCGTTCAACTGCGCGCGGGCATATCACTGGGGCGGCGGCGATGAGTACGCCCGCCGCGCGGCGGTGATCCTGCACCGACTCGCAGAGGTGTACCCGCATCTGCCGATACATGGGCTGAGCGACTACAGCTTCCGCCGGCCGGCGTTCTACGATAACGAGCCGCCACATCCGTATCTGTCGCAGAAGCTCGGGAGCACGTGGTTCTACAGCGAGATCAGTCACGCGTCCGTGATGGCCTTCGACCTCACGTACAACAGCGACGCCTGGCGGGAGCTTTCGGCCGAGCTGGGCGAAGATGCGCGGGCGAGGGTCGAGACCGACTTCATCCGCGCGATGGCCGAGTTCACGCTCCAGCAGGATCGACGCTGGCTGACGAACATGACGCCATCGTGGTCGCGCGGACTGATCACCGTCGGTCGGGTCATCGAGGAGCCCGCTTACGTCCACTACGCCGCCGGGATGCTGCGCGACATCCTGCGCCAGGACTTCTTCGCCGACGGCATGTGGCAGGAAGGCTCGGTCAGCTACCATCGCCAGACCGCGAACGGGATCCGCGTGGCGTGGCAATCGGCGGTGGGCTATTCCGACCCCGAGGGCTACGTGCACCCTGTGACCGGTGAGCGCTTCGACGATCTCGATCCGTTCGCGACCGAAACATTCCTGCAGAGGTGTCTCGTCGCACATGAGGCGCTCGCCTACCCCGACGGGACCTTCTGCTGCGTTCACGACACCTGGCCGAGGCACGAGACGCAGCCGACCGACCCTGAGGGCAGCGAGATGCTCTGGTCGATGGGCCACGCGATTCTCGGCTCGGGCGCGGGCGACGACCGTGCGCAGGCGCAGCTGCACTTCTCGGGCAGCCACGGTCATGCGCACGCGGATCCGCTCAACCTGACCTACTGGGCCGGCGGCAGGACGCTGGTCTCGGACCTCGGCTATACGCACACGATCTACCGCCGCTATGCGACCTCCTCGGCGGCGCACAACCTCGTGGTCATCGACGAGCAAGACCTTTCGACCGGTGATCGCGAGCTGCCATGGACTGGCGAGATGCGGCTCTGGGAGCCGGACGGAGAGCTCGCGCGGACGGTCAGCGTGAACATGCCCGATGCAAGCAGCGTGGCCTCCCGCTACCAGCGCAGCGTTGCGCTGATATCGCGGCCGAATGGGGCGGCCTACGTCGTGGACCTGTTCGATGTCGTCGGCGGCTCACAACACGACTGGTTCCTGCGCGGCAGCGCGGACTACGAGCAGATCGCGACGTCGCCACTGGAGCTTACTGCACTCGACTACACACTCCTCGGCCCCGACCGAGAGATGGTGCCCTACATCAACGAGGGCGGCGGATCGACCGTCCCGGTCGGCGCGGAAAACGCCAACGTCAAGCCCGACGAGGGCGAGGAGACGCAGTACAACGTGTACGGCCTGATCCGCGATCTGCGCCATGTGGCGACGGCTGACGACTTCGTCGCGACCTTCGAGTTTGCTGATGATGGCCCACCGTTGGGCGTGCGACTGCTCGGCGCCCCGGGCGCTGAGTACTTCCTCGCGCAGGCCCCAAGCATCCGCAGGGCTGACGAGGATTCCGCCCGGGTGGACGACTACATGCAGCCGGTGATCATCGCCCGCAGGACGGGCGATGCGCCGCTAACCAGCCGGTTCACCGCAGTTCTCTGGCCGGGCGACGCCAGCCCGCCTGAGGCGCGCGCGCTCACGACCGGCGGCGAGGTCGTCGGCGTGGAGATTGACCACGGCGAGTTCACGGACATCGTGATCGCGCCGGTGAGCGATCCCGCCGGGCCGCTGACCATCGACGACCGGGAGATCGCCACGGACGCGCTCTTCGCAATCGTGCGGCTGCGCGATGGCCAGCCGATCATGGCACAGGCCACTGGCGGCTCAATGCTGCGTATCGGCGAGCTGCAACTGACGGCTGCGCCGCATCCGGACGCGGAGGTGCTCGAGTGTCACGGCGGCGAGGACGACCGCTCGATCCTGCTGGCCGGTACCGTCCCCGAGGGCGCCGACATCGCTGGCCGCCCGGTGCTGGTGGAGCACGCCAACGGTCGCTTCTCGCTGCTGGAGGCGACAGGCCTCGAGACGCGCGATGGCACGACCATCCTGACGGTCGCGGACCCGCCGGATTTCACGGTCGAGGGCGACACGACTCGTTTCCACTACTACCCGCTGGCGGAGATAACGGGGCGTCCGAGGCTGCGGACGCAGGCGCGAATCGACTGGCGCGCGGAGTGAGATGCCGGCCCGCGTCCCATTCGGCGCCCGCTGAGCCGCAGCTGCAGCCGGTGCCGCCCGGGCGCAGCCACTGGTGGGCGCTGTGGCGGGGAGGGCGACATCTCGGATGATCCCGCGGCGCGCCGCGAGCACAGTTGCGAATCGTTGGCGTGGGTCGCGTGGCCCTACTGCACTGTGGGCCTGCGCATGCGTGGTTACGCGGAGGAACAGACCGCGAAGATCGTCGGCGGCGATATCCTTCGGGTGCTGGAGAACGTAGAGCGGGCTGCCCGGCAGGCCTGACGGTTTACGCCCGCAAAAGCTCTACAAGTTCGCGCACGCGCTCGGCGAGGCGCCCCGCAGCGTCGATGGCCTCCTGGTCGCGTTCGACCTCACCCGCATCGAAGGCGAAACCGCAGACCCCACGATTGGCCGGGATCATCTCGTGCTTGAGGTAGAAGGCATGAAGCGCGGTGAGCGCGCTCTCCGCACCGTAGCGCCGCCCCACGACGACCGCGCCCGCCACGGTGTTCCGCAGCTCGCCCCGGTACGCCCACGTGCGGTCAATCAATGCCTTCGTCTGCGAGGGGACGTTGTTGAAGTACACCGGGCAGCCGATCACCAGCGCATCGCACTCGACCATGCGCGGGAGTATCACCCGGGTAAAGTCATCGTCGATGACGCAGCGACCGCGCTCACGACAGGCCCAGCACGAACGGCAGGCCTCAATCTCGTGGTCGGTGATCCTCAGCAGCTCACCGGGGAGGGCCTCCCGCATGGTGGCAAGAAGCCGTTCCGTGTTCCCGTTGCGCCGGGGGCTGCCTGAAAGATAGAGCATGTCAAACTCGCGCTCGTTCATGTAGCCGTCCACCCGCCGTCCACGAAGATGACCTGGCCGGTGACGAAGCTGGAGGCGTCGGAGGCGAGCCAGACACAGGCACCACGAAGCTCCTCGACCTCGCCCCAGCGGTGGAACGGGACGCGCTCGACGATGATCCGATTGCGCTCGGGGTCCTCCTGCAACGCCCTGGTGTTGTGTGTGCGGAAGTATCCCGGGGCAATGGCGTTGACGTTGATGCCGTGCCCGGCCCATTCCACGGCGAGGGACTTCGTGAGCTGTCCGATACCGCCCTTCGAGGCGGTGTAGGCGGGGATGAAGGGCACTCCGATCGCCGAGAGCAGGCTCGCGATATTGATGATCTTCCCGCCTCCGCGATCGACCATCCGCCGGCCCACCGACTGAGCCACGAAGAACGCTCCGCGGATGTTGATCCGCATGACCTCATCCCACATCTCAGGCGTGTACTCCAGCGCCGGTGCGCGGTTGATCGTGCCGGCGTTATTGACGAGGATGTCGATATGCCCGAACTCCGCGGTGACCGCCTCCACGAGGGGCTCAATCTGATCGAGGTCGCTCAGATCAGCCGGGAACTGCACCACGCGTCGCCCTGTTGCGGCCACGATCTCGTCCACCGCGTCGAGGAGCTCATCCTCGCTTCGAGCGGTGAGGGCGAGATCGGCTCCGGCCTCGGCCAGGCCCATCGCGAGCGATCTACCGATGCCTCGCCCACCACCCGTGACCAGCGCAACGCGTCCATCGAGCCTGAAATCGTCAAGAATCATCGCATGCCCTCCGCGCGTAGCATGGCCCGTCCGGTGGTGGTTCGGCTCGAGGGGTGGTGCGACCTTCCCGCGCCAGGCTGGACGCCGGACGTTGCTCGCACAGGCCCGCCGTGGGATGCGTGGAAGCCCGGCTCAATCCTCAATCACGATCTTGATTGCTGTGTGTTCGCCTGGGACGAGGATCCCGGACGACGATCTCACCCCGCGCGTCACCACAGGAGAACAACAGCGGTTCCGCCACGGGCCATCAGGGCTACCCTCTCATACCACATGTCGGCCATCACCGGAGGAGACGTTCCAACCGATCGTCGGCTTCCGGCCCTCGCACAGAGCGC
>JALGTR010000134.1 GCA_029821265.1 Candidatus Zipacnadia bacterium | reverse complement strand
TACCACATCTATTCGCCTCCCTATCAGCCTCTGACGCCGAACTCGCGGATCGCCTCAGCGTAGATGGCGATGCTCTCGACCGGGATATTGTACGGGATGTGATTGCCAACTGCATAGAAGTATCCCGGACAATCACGCCCGAGGTCCGTGCAGCGTTTGACTTCGGCGCGTATCGCCTCGCGATCGCCCGTCATCAGCACACGGCAGTCCACGTTGCCGATGATGACCTTCTCCTGCCCGTATCTGTCGACCATATACGCGAGGTCCGTCAACGGCTCGAAGATGAAGCCGTCGGCACCGCATTGCGCAAGATCGTCGATGAACTCGGTGAAATCACCGTCCGAACAGAACAGAACGATGATTCCCGCGTCCTTGAGCGGCTGCCAGAGCCTTCGATAGCGCGGGAAGATGTGTTCACGGTACCACTCTGGCCGAAAGACCGCACCCGACGACCAGACGATATCGTCATGACAGATGAACACCTTGCATCCGCACTCGGCCTGCGCTCTGAATGTGGCCATCGAAAGCTCGAAGAAGCCCTCAAGCACCTCGTCGAAGCGCTGCTCGTCTGTCGCCGCCGCCTCGAGGAACAGGTCCCAGCCGAACGTCATGATGTTCCACGTGAAGACCGTGTTGTAGTAGCCGCCGGGAACCACGCATGTCGGTGTCTGCTCCTGCGCCGCCCGCCAGTTCCGCGAGTAGTGCTCAACCAGTGCCTCGTGATCCATCAGACCGATCGCCTCGACCGGATCGAAGCTGAGCACGTCCTCGACAGACTCGAATGGACATTCGCGGTTGTCGATGACCTCGTAGCCCTCGCTCCAGACCGCTGTGCCCATGTGGGTCATGCGCGGCTGGTTGGGTGGCGCCATGGTCATCCACCTCAGATCGTAGTCCCACTCACGGATCAACGCCAGGTTCGCCGCAGCGGCCTTCTCAGGATCGCGCGGATCGAGTCCCGTGAGGTGCTTGACCCAGTCCGGGTTCGAGACATACTCCGTGTGTGGGATGCGATCAGGCATCTCGAGGTTGAGTGCCTGCCAGCCTCGCTGGTAGCTCATCCATACCTCCGACAGCCGTGCTGCAGTTCAGTTTGAGTATTCGCCGCGCTCCACCTCCGGGCCTCCGACAGGAGCTCGCACCTCCGGTGGCGAAGACGCCGTCGGCAGGGCCATCGACACCACGCCAGGATGTGACGACGCATGAGGCGGATCACCGACCCCGATCTCATCGCGCAGTACACAACGGACGAGAGCAACGCGTTCCATGCTGGGGACGTCTGCGTCGTCCTCGTCCCCGAAAACGCCGAGGAGGTGAGCGAGGTCCTCATGGAGGCCAGCGCCAGCGGCACGCCCGTGACGGTCTCCGGCGGCGGAACGGGCATCACCGGTGGCCGCGTCGCCACACACGGGGGCATCGTGCTCGCAACGGAGTTGCTGCGCGAGCCGGGGCCGAGGGCCGGGACGGAGGATCTGCGGATCACCCACGCCGGCGCCGAGTACACGGTCCGCCTCGACCGCGACCGCATGCTCGCGTGGTGCCCGGCCGCTCTGACGCTCGAGGCGCTCGACAATGCACTCGAGCCCGGGCTTCTGTTCCCGCCGGCGCCCACGGAGCAGTCGGCGATGCTCGGTGGCGCCGTCGCGACCGATGCCTCAGGCGCCCGCAGCTTCCGCTACGGCGCGACGCGCGACTGGGTGGAGGCGATCGAGGTCGTGCTACCCACCGGCGAGCGTCTGTCGCTGGCGCGCGGTGAATGTGTGGCCGAGGGTCGCGCGCTGCGCTTTTGCGCCGACGGCGGCGAACCGAAGACCGTCGTCGCACCATCCTACGAGATGCCCGCCACGAAGAATGTGGCGGGCCTGCACGCGGCCGACGGGATGGACCTCGTCGATCTGTTCGTCGGCTGTGAGGGAATCCTCGGCGTGCTGACAGAGGCCTGCGTGCGCCTCACGGAGCGCCCGGAATTGATGTCGGACCTGGCGTTCTTCGGCGATGAGGATTCCGCGCTCGCCCACGCCGATCGGTTGCGCGCAGCGGCCGGCGAGCTGCCCATCATCGCCATCGAGTACTTCGACGCGGCCTCGTTGCGCTTTCTCGCCGACCGGCCGCAGGTACGCGACGAGCACCAGGCGGCGGTCTTTTGTGAGATCGCCGCCGACGACTTCGATCACGTGGAGGCGCTGGCGTTACTGGTCGAGGAGGCGGAGCCGCTCGATGACTGGTTCGCCGATTCGCCCGCTGAGAGGGAGGAGCAGCGTCTGTTCCGCCATGCCCTGCCTGAGGGCATCAACAGCTGGGTGCGCCAGCACGGCTCGGCCAAGCTGGGGACCGACTTCGCCGTGCCCGCCGATGCATTTCCGGAGATGATGGCTGCCTACCGCGATGCGGCTGATAGTTTTGCGCACGCCACCGGCCGTGATGGCCCGCACAGCGCCCTCTTCGGCCATCTGGGCGACTATCATCTGCACCTGAACTTCCTCGTGGCCGACGAGAGCGAGCGCGCGCTGGCCATGGAGCGCTACGTGGCGCTGGCGCAGATGGCGGTGAGCCTCGGCGGCACAATCTCGGCCGAGCACGGGGTCGGCAAGAAGCGCCTGCCGGTTGACGGCCGACAGGTGCCCTACCTCGAGCTGATGTACGGTCGCGAGGGTCTCGAGGAGATCGCGCGCACAAAGGTGACACTCGACCCAGCCGCGATCCTGAACCTCGGGAACATGATACCGGCGGAGCTCGCGCGCCAGATCGCGGGAGGTTCGCCACCTCCGCCGGCGAATTAATCCCCGTACGTCGACCGCCACCGATGGATTAGCCGCCCACCGAACGGATGAGGACGTTGCCCGCTGTCGAGCCTCGTGTTACGCTGGTGCAACATACCGAGCGCCCCGATGAGATCATCGCCGCTGCGGCGAGGCTCTGCTATGCCGCGGATACCGAGGGGCTGCTGGAGCAGGGCGCTGAGAAGGCGCGGGAGCTGGTCGCGCGGCTGCAGCGAATGGGCCATCACAGCCCGCTGGAGCACGCGTCCTTCACGTTCTACCTCGAGGGCGTCTCCCGCGCGCTGACGCACCAGCTTGTCCGCCACCGCATTGCGAGCTACTCGCAGCGCTCGCAGCGGTATGTCCGACACGATGCCTTCGATTACATCATCCCGCCGCAGCTTGAGGGCATTACGGTGAGGGAGAACGGGCGCGAAGTTGACGCGATCGAGTACTTCGAGGAGACGATGGACCTGATCGCCGAACGCTATGCGGCCCTGAACGATGCCCTCGGACGCACCGGCGAGCGGAGCAACGAGGACGCGCGCTACGTTTTGCCCAACGCCTGCGAGACCAGGATATTCGTAACGATGAACGCCCGTGAGCTGCTGCATTTCTTCGCCGAAAGGCTCTGCCTGCGGGCTCAGTGGGAGATCCGGCGTGTCGCGAACATGATGCTCGACGCGGCGCGTCAGGTCGCGCCCGCGGCATTTCAGGGAGCCGGCCCGAAGTGCATCCCGATGGGCCGCTGCCCCGAGGGCCGCATGGGCTGCGGGCGCTATGCGGAGATGGTCAAGCGCTACGGGAGTTCCGAGGAGAGCGAGAGCTGATGGACCTGCAAAGCATGCTCGATGACAGGGGCGTTCTGATCGCCGATGGCGCATGGGGCACGCAGCTTGCCGAGAGGGGCCTCGAGCCCGGCGAGCCCCCGGAGAGCTGGGTTATCTACCAGCCCGAGGCCGTGCGCGATGTCGCCGCCGACTACGTCGCCGCCGGCGCCGAGATCGTGCTCACCGACACCTTCGGCGGCAATCGCTTCAAGCTCGAGAAGGCTGACCTCGCTGACTGCCTCGAGGAGATCAACCGCCGGGCCGCCGAGCTGTCGAAAGAGGCCGCGGGCGACGACGCGCTTGTCTTTGCGTCGATGGGCCCGACCGGCGAGTTCATGGAGCCGCTCGGACTGGTGACCGAGGAGGAGATGATCGAGGTCTTCGCCGAGCAGGCCGCCGCGCTGGTCGCCGGCGGCGCGGATGGGCTGCTGGTCGAGACGATGACCGACCTCGGCGAGGCGAAGGCCGCACTCGCAGGGGCAAAGCAACAGTTCGACGGACCGGTCGTCGTGTCGATGACGTTCGACCGCGGGCCGAAGGGCTACGCCACGATGATGGGGGTCCGGCCCGAGCAGGCCGCGGAGGAGCTTCAGGCCGCCGGAGCGGACATCGTCGGTTCAAACTGCGGCCAGGGCATCGCGAACATCATCGAGGTCGCGGCGCTGATGCGGCAGGCGACCGACCTGCCCCTGTGGTGCAAGCCCAACGCGGGTATGCCCAAGCTCGTGGACGGGAGGACGGTCTTCACGGAGACGCCAGAGGAGACTGTTTCGCACTTCGAGGCCCTCGTGGAGGCTGGCGCGCGTATCATCGGGGGGTGCTGCGGCACCACGCCGGAGCACATCAGGGCGCTTGCGGAGAAGCGGAACGCGATGCTAAAGCGGCGCTGACCGCCGTGGCGGACGAGCAGCTGCCGCCGGTGCCCTGACGTTGGCGCGAGTGCCGTCTGTATGACGCCGCCCGAAGACCTGCTGAGGCCCCCCCGGGCAGACCGACGGCGAGACGAACTCATTCCACCGCAGCCCGGTCGATGCCGCCGTCCCACCGGGAGAACGGCGCCGGCGCAGCCCCAGGGGGAGGGCCCGGCGCGGCGGCCAACGAATAGCCGCGCGCACGCCATTTGATCAGCAGAGAGGATATCCCGCCATGCCCGTCGGAATCGGTTTCATCGGCTGCGGTGGCATTCACCGCGCACACGCACCACATGTCGTCGAGCACCCCGACGCGTTCATCGCCTGCGCGATGGACGTGAGCGAGGAGGCGGTCGCGAAGCACCAGGAGGACTACGGGACCGAGTGCGGCACCACCGATCTGGACGAACTGCTGGCGCACGAGGACGTGCAGGCTGTCATCGTCTGCACGCCGACCGGCTATCACCCCGACCAGGTCGTCGCAGCCGCGGAGGCCGGCAAGCACATCTTCTGCGAAAAGCCCATGGCGATGACCGTCGCGGAGGCTGAGCGCATGGCGCAGGCCTGCGAGGACAACGGCGTCATATTCCAGGTGGGCTTCGTCAGGCACTTCTGCAACGAGTGGCTGAAGCTGCGCGAGATCATCCAGGACGGCGCCATCGGGCGTCCGGTCGTCTGGCGCTCGGTCAGCGGCGGCTCAGGCGCCCCCACCCCGTGGTTCTTCGACCGCAAGATCGGCGGCGGCCCATTCATCGACGGTGCGGTCCACAACTACGACTTCGCTCGCTTTACCTTCGGCGATGCCACCCGCGTCTGCGCCAATCTGCGCAATATGAAGACAACCGGCGACGCCTGGGACACCGGCACGGCCGTCGTTGATTTCGAGAGTGGCGATCAGCTTATCATGTGCTGGTCGTGGGGCCTGCCCGGCTACGGCTCGGATGTCCGCGCCGACGGCGCGCACGATATCCTTGGGCCCGAGGGCGCCATCATCTTCGCGGGCGACGGCACGCTCGAGGTCCGCAGGAAGGACGAGACGGAGATCGTCGAGTTCGAGCCTGATACAGGCGCGGACTGGTTCCGCCGCCAGATGGCGCACTTCGTCGAATGCGTCCGAACCGGCGAGCAGCCCGACGTCGGCGCGCGAGAGGGCATCGAGGCCACGCGGATTGCCGAGGCAATCCTCAGCATCGGCGACGAGCCTGCCGTGATGGAGCTATGAGCGGCACAATGTATCCGGGACTGACGACGAGCCTCCTCCTGGAGGAGAGCGCCGCCGATGCGATCCGTCTTCTGGCCGAGGCCGGATGGCCGGCGGTGGAGCTTTCGACCGAGCATCTCACGCGTATCGACGAATCCGATGACCCTTCGGCGCTCGCAGACGACGTGATAGCGGCGGTGGAGGCCTGCGGCGTCCGCATGCCACAGGCGCACCTGATGATCAGCGCCAACGTCGCGGCGGCGGACGCCCGGCGGCGGGAATCGGATCTCGCAACCGTCGAACGTCACATAGCCCTCTGCGCACACATGGGCATCGAGGTCGGTGTCATACACCCCGGCGGCGGCCAGCCGGCCACAGCCGATCAGTGGCGCCGTGAGGCCGAGCTTCGCGTGGCCAGTTTCCAGCGTATAGCGGCCTTCGCCGATGAGCACTCGTTCTCGATCGCAATCGAGAACACCATGGACTCGCCGTCGGCCGAAGCCGCGATGGGCAGGCGCCGCTACGGAGCGACCATCGAGGAGCTGCACGAGCTGATCGACGCCATCGGGCGCGCGAATGTAGGCATCTGCCTCGATACCGGGCACGCCAATATCCAGGGCATCCCGCTGGACGAGGCAGTGCGCCAGTGCGGCGAACGCCTCATCGCCACGCACATCCAGGATAACGACGGCGTCCACGACCAGCATTACGCGCCGCCGCGGGGCACGATCAACTGGCCGGCAACCGTCACTTCGTTGCGGGAGATCGGCTGGGAGGGTATCTTCAACCTCGAGGTCGGGGGCGAGCGCGGGCGGTCGGCCGACCTCGCGCTGCCCGCAGAGCAGATACTGGCCCGGGCGCGCGCGATCCTCGACATCGTGGAGTGGATGCTCGCGGGTTGAGCGCCGTCAGCGATCCTCCTGCTCCCCCGGCTCAAGCGCGGCCCGCATGCGCCTGAGCCGGGGGTCCGCCGGATTCAGTGCCTCGGCGGCCCTGAGCAGGCGCTCGTCAAGGTCGAAGATCGTCACCTCACCGTCGGGCGAGATGATAATCTCAGCGTCGCCGCGAGCGCCGCGTCTGCTCTGTGGTCTGTCGCTCATAGTACTCACTCGTCAGCTCGCGATGTCTGACCTCACCGATCGCGTTCTCGAAGGGCCTGACGGCCTCAAGACACTCCGGGCCCTTGAAGCCGTGAGTCACGATCTCGACCTCGCCGTCGGGACCGATGTTGATCTCAAGTTCCTTCCGCAACATACTCACCTCACTGTCTCGCAGTGTACTTCACCCGTAACGGCCTGGCACCTGCACGGGCGGTCTACGGAGGTAAGTGTCTGCGGGCGATGAAATATGTTCTCGACACGCAGCCAGAAGGCGGGAAGGAGCGGCGCGGGATGAAAGCGATCATGGTCGGCGTGGACGGCTCTCCCAATAGTGAGGTGGCGGTGCGCTACGCCATCGAGATAGCGGCGGCAGCCGACGCAGGCGTCGTGGGAATGGCAAGCATCGCTGAGGACTTCGATGGCGAGGCGGAGCTGGAAGAGCACGCCATCGAGGAGATCGAGGGGATCGAGCACCTTCCGACGGCAGCCACGAACTGGTTCCGCAACGCTCTGGGCAAGTGTCGCGAGGTCTGCGCTACGGCAGACATCGACTTCGTTGCCCAGATGCTCGCCGGCGATCCGGGACACGTGATTACCGAAGAGGCCCAGGCCTGCGATATGGTCGTCATCGGCGCCCGGGGACGGCGCGCGCAACACGGGGACCTGCTCGGCACGACCGCCAGGCGGATCATCCGCGACTGCATCAAGCCTGTTCTGGTCACACGCGAGGAGTACCGCGAGGTCAAGCGTGTGCTGGTCGGCTACGACGGCAGCCCCGCTTCTGGCCACGCAGTCGAGTGGGCCGCGGATATTGGCTGCGTCGCCGGCTGGGAGATCGGCATCATCACCGGCGCGGTGCCCGCATCGGAGCTCGCTCAGGGCGCACAGTATGCTGCGAGGCTGGTGAGCACACGCGGACTCGAAGCGGAGACCATGATCGCCCGGGGCGATGCTCCCTCCGTCGTCTTCGACCATGTGCGCGAGTGGAACGCCGACCTCGTCGCTATTGGCGGCGCCCGCAAGGGCACGCTGACCGGCTTCTTCCTCGGCGAGGCGTGGCCGGACATCGTCGAGCAGGCGAAGGTCCCCGTCATGCGCTGGCGCTGAGAAGTACGGACAGGATTCCGCCGCCCACGGTCGGCAGACCCGGCCGCGGGCGTTTCCCTGCTCTCTCCCATGGAGGTCATCGTATGGACGCAACGCTCGATTGTGTACCGTGCTTTCAGCAGCAGGCCCTCCGTGCCGCTCGCGCCGCGGGCGTTTCGGAGGACGTTCTGCAGCAGGTGCTACGGCGAGTTGTCAGCGAGATGGCGGCCGCTGACTGGGATGTCACGCCGATACAGCTCGGCATGCCGGTTCACCGAACGGTCCGGCTGGTCACCGGCGTCGATGACCCGTTCGCCGAGGATAAGCGCCAGTCAACCCTGGCGGCGCTTGAGCACTACGAGCAACTCAGCGCAGAGATCGCCCGCGCGGACGATCCACTGCGCATGGCGGTCAGCGCCTCGATTGCGGGTAACCTGATCGATCTCGGCGCCAGAGAGAGCTGGGATATCGAGGAGACCGTAGAGGGCATCGCGGAGGCTCACTTCGCGGTGGATCACTACGACCACCTCCGCGAGCGCCTCGAGGGCGCCGAGTCCGTGCTGCTCTTCGCCGACAACGCGGGCGAGATCGTATTTGACCGGATTCTGCTCGAGACCATCGCGAGGCTGTGGTCGCCGCGCATCTCAGTCGCCGTAAAGAGCGGTCCCTTCATCAACGATGTCACACGGGATGACGCACTGCTCGCGGGGATCGACGAGGTGCCGGGCCTTCGCATCGTGGAGGTCAGCAACGGTGATCCCGACAGTGGTCCGTCATACGAATCAGAGACCGTGAGCGAATGGCTGAGGGAGCACGACGTGGTGATCTCTAAGGGCCAGGCGAACTACGAGGCACTGAGCGACCGGCAGGACGTGTTCTTCTTGCTGGTGGCAAAATGCCCCTGCGTCGCCGCGTCCGTCGGTGGCGATGTCGGGGATATCATTCTGTCACACACCACTGCGTAGGCCGTGCCCGACCGCCTCATCCCGCGCAGCCGCTCCCCATCACGCTGGCAAGTGCAGAGCTGGCGCGGTTCACCACGTTCTGGACGCTTTCGGAGGTCTGGCTAAACGCAACGATTGTGCTTAGGACGATCACGGCCAGAAGAAGCGCGTACTCGGCCGTCGTCACGCCGCCGTCCTCGGTCCACAGTGCTGGCACGGCGGAAGAGGTTCTCACTGCACCCCTCTCCTCCCGCGAAACGCCCCCATCATTCCTGCGCCCCTCGACATTACCAAAAGCTTAACTCAAGTTCCTGAACTTTTCAAGTCACCCTGGAAATAACCGTCGCTGCAGGGCCAAAGCGTTCCCTGCGCCAATGCCCTTGATGGCCGCCGAGAGCGCCCCTGCACGCCTCCAGGCTACTCCCACCAGAACCGTTCAAACTTCGTCATCGCTTCCAGTACCGCGTTGATGTTCTCGGGCGGCGTGGGCGGATAGATCCCGCAGGTGAGCATCAGGCCGCCGGCGGGCGAGCCGAGAGTGCGCACCTCGTACTCGATCAGCTCCTGAATCTCCTGCGGAGTCCCGTATGGCACGATGCTCTGCCGGTCCACGTCGAGGTCTACGCAGACCCGGCCCTTCAGCTCGTCGCGGATGTTGTCGATACCGTTGACGAGGTCCTGGATGTTGCAGATCGTCGTCCCGCAGTCGATGAGCTGGTCGATGATGTCCATCACGTAGCCGTCCGAGTGATTGTGGACCTCCACGCCCCGCTGCCGACATGGCGCCATCAGGCGCCTGTACGCCGGAGCGATCCACCGCTCGAACATCCGCGGCCCCATGACCGACGCCTTCTGCGCCCCGAGGTCCTCGGCGAAGCCGAAGACGTCCACGCCCATGTCCAGGTACTGCTGCACCTGGTACTCGGTGTACTCCACGATCATGTCGATGAGCTTCTGCAGGCGCGGCTCGCCTGTCGCCATGTCCATCATCACGTTCTCGAAGCCACGCAGGTACCACAGTCGCAGGAACAGGAAGCCGTGCTCGGTTCCGGCCATGAGGATCTCGCCACGCTCCCACTTCTCGGCCATTGACCGCCGCACACTCTCCCAGTCCACATCATGCAGGGGCAATTGAGTGCGCGGGTCGGGCATCTCCCAGTCCTCGAGTGCGTCCCAATCCTCGAGCGGATGTTCCTTGACGATGCCGACGATACCATCGACCTCGCCGTGCCAGACGCACCCGTAGTTGTCCTCGAATACGCCCCCCGCGCGCTGCTGTGGATGATACTCGATCGCGTCGTAATCGCGCTGGCCCTTCTGGAAGCCAGGGAAGAAACGCGGATGATGGACGATGACGTCCTCCAGGTCCTCCCGAAGCTGATCCCACGTGGCACCGGAGATCACGATGCGCATGGGGATCCATTCGCCGCCAGTCATCCGCGCGGTGCGCAGGTAGTTCTCGCGCTCGGACAGTGCCATCAGGGGCTCCTCCTGTTCGTCTCTATGCCTGGACGGGCCGTTTCGAGCGATCGCCCGCCGATTCCTGCAGAGATCGGCCCCGTCGCCCGATAGACAAATCCGTGCCGTCAGGAGCACCTGGTGACCGGAGCCTGCGTTTCGGCGGTCGGCCGGGAGGATCGAAGTGCAGGGTATCGCACAAAGCGGCCGGCTGAGGCGAAGCCACGCACTGAGGCGGTACGGGACAGATGGCGGAGTCCGAGGCAATCAGAGGACACAAAGCGAATCGACCATCGTCCGCGGCGGACCGGTGGCGACATGCCGTCCGGCGGACAGCGCTCTGCACAGCGGCGGGAGCACTTCTCGGGGGCATTCTCGGGATCGGCCTGAGGATGCTGCCCTTTGTGCTGCTCGCGGTGGGCGCCGCCGTGGGGGCCGGACTCGGCTCGCTGGGCGTGGAGCGCAAACAAGCCCTGGGCGACAGGCCGCTGTTTGCGGGCATGTGGTTCACCTGCATTGCCGGAGCGATCGTCGGAGCGGTGGCCGAGCTTGTCATCTGGGTGGGGATCGTCACCTTGACCCTGGGACAGGGGGGCCTGGCGCAGGCGCTCCACCGTGAATGATCGATAGCCAAATGTCGGCGGCCCCGGCGATCTGCCGGGGCCGCCCCCATGTGGGGGGTGCTCAGGAGGCTGCGTCAGTCCACGTCCCACATGTTCCTGCTTCGCAGATCTCTCCGCGCCGGCGCCACCTCGGGTATAGTATCGTCGGCAGTTGGAGCATACCCGGAGAGATCACGACACAATCGGTTCACGCCGCCGGAGCAGATTAACTTTCGATTAACGACACCCCTCTGCGGTGCCAACTACCGCGGCTCGCCGCCACGGACCTCCCACTCCTGGTGCAGCGTGATCGATTCGCCGGGCTCCAGCGTGCGCTGGCGTGAGTACAGCTCCAGGTTCACCCGGTTGCTCGTCCGGTTCCAGTTCAGCAGGATATCGCCCACCTCGCCCGGCTCGAAGCGCTGAATCACGGCGACTTCGTCCGCCCGGTCGATGACCGACCATTCACCATCAGAACGCTCGTCCCCGCGCATCCAGATGTTGTACTCATCCCCCGGGTCATCCGGGCGCGCCAGCTTGATGGTGTTCCAACCCTCCCCATCGCGCACGCGGACCTCCGCCCGTTGGGTGTCGTGCACGACAAACTGCGGGTGTGCCCGCAGGCAGGCGTCTTTCGCCGGCGCAGCGGGATTCGTCAGGGTTGAGGTGATCCGTACGATCGGCTCGGCGGGGTCAAGCTCCACGCGACGCTGAAGACGTAGCCCGTTCGACAGACTCACAGCAAGCTCGATGAAGAGATCGCCCGAGGCGATGACCTCGTAGGCCTCGTTCCAGCCCGGGGACCGGTAGCCCGACCCGCTGTACTCCTCGTAGCCGCTGTCGCGCGGCTGCCAGGCACCCTCCTCGCCAGCGAGCCAGAGCAGATCGCGCTTCTCGGGAAGCGCCCGCATGCGCCAGATCCGGCCCCCCACGTCGGGCAACACGTCAACCTGCAGCACGCGGTTGCTCAGTGTGCGGACCTCGAGTTCGCGAGGCTCCCGCGGCAGCGATTCCAGCCATGCGTCGAGGCTGGGTGTCGGACCGCCCTCTGCCACGCGGGTGATGCGCTCCTTCCGGGCGACGCGTTCGAAGAAATCGGCCATCTCTGCGATGTTCAGGTCGCCCTCCTGCACCAGACGCCCGTTCTCCTCGCGGAACTGCGCGCTCGTGGCCAGGGTGATCTGCGCGTAGACCACCGGCAGCCGCGCGACCTGGACGCGATGCAGAACCTCCTCGTCATCCGCGACGGCGGCCTCGGCCCGGTCGAACAGCTCTGCCGCCTGCTCCATCACCTCCGCCGAGGTATAGGTCTGCGGGTGGCTGTAGATCCGCATGTGCAGATCATCCTGCGCCAGCGCGTAGTCGTGGATCAGGTCGAGGTACTCCTGAATGTACGGGCTGGCATCCTCGTAGTACGCGTCGCAGAACTCGCGGATGGCGGTCTGCGTATCGTAGTCGGGGTCCCAGAGGGTCTTGGCCACGATGTAGCCGCGCAGCTCCTGCAGCTCCGAGCCCGGCGTGTAGTAGCAGGCCTCCTCGTAGATGCCCTTCACCCCGTTGTTGATGAAGAACTGGATATTGGGCTTGAGCACCCTCAGGTTCGGGAACGGACAGATGCTGTGGCGGTAGTTGATGATGTAATCCCAGATGTACAGCCGGTCGCAGATCTCGTTCCAGCCCCGGATGTCCTCGACGAAGCTCTCGTTGTACGGATCGGTCTCGAGAGGATGCAGGAAGCAGCATTCGATCGAGCAAAGCCGCACGATCACGTTGTCGCGGGGCTTCACGTGAAGCGGCGGCTTACGGGTGTACTGGTAGGCGAGCGTGTCGATCGCCACGTTCGGGTAATCGTCCTCGATGCGCTCGGCGATGGCGTTGACGAAGTGCAGGAGCGGCCCGGCCTGGCTGCCCTCCCGCTCAGCCAGCGCCTCGCAGCGCTCGCAGCGGCAGTAGTTGTGCCAGTCGTTCTGCGAGACGGAGATGATCTCAGCGTCCGGCGATGCCTCGATCCAGCGCCGAACCGTCGCTGTCGCGATGTCCAGCACGTCGGGATTCGTCAGACACAGCTGCGTCCTCTCCGGGCCCACGCGCACGCCGTCGATCTCCGAGTAATACTCCGGGTGCTCCGCGAAGTACTGACTCGGCGGCACAAGGTGGTTGAAAGTGTGCACGAAGCCACGGTAGTTGATCTTCCCGCCCTGCTCTTCGCTGAGCGTGTGGTGCTGGCCGTTCATGCGATTACGCAGCGCGAACTGCCAGGGCCGGCAGCGCGGGTAATCCGTCGCGCGGTACTCAAGAGGCGGAATATAGCGCTGATCGATGGCCGCGAGATCGATCGTCCCCTCGGTCGGCCATGTCGCGCACTCGGGCGTGAACCACCGGCAGCCGAGGTGCTCCTCGAGGAAGACGTACGTCGCATAGAGCGCCCCTCGCTTGTTGCCGGCGAGGTGAAGCGCGGGGCCGTCGCTGCGGATGTGGATGCCCTCCACGCCGAGGCCGTCGATGTCCAGCCCCAGCGCCTCGGTCGCCGCGCAGCGCCCGACGCAGATCGGTATCCTTCCCGCCGCGTACCGCTCGTAGCGGATCGGCAGCTCCTCGCCCGTCACAAGCTCCAGGTGATAGCGAAGGTCCCGGGCGGCGAAGTGCTCCTGCTCGCTCGCCTCGTCGGGGATGACAATCACGTGCGTATCGCCTGTGATCGCCTCACCGCCAAGGCGCACCACGCACGTTCCGAGACTCTCGCGCCGAGCCTGCAGATCGTCCTCCAGTCCCTGGATCTCATCCATGGTCCGGGCCACCTCCTGACGCGCCGGTCCCTCGGGAAGCGCCGCCAGCGCCTTCGAGACGGCCTCGCGCGCGTCACTCAGCTTTCGTTCCGCGGCCGCAACGGTCAGAAGCCCGTCCTCGAGGCCAATCGCGCCCGCGAAGATCATCCGGAACGCCTGGCCGGCGCGCGCGGAGTCCGGATTCCGCATGACGCCGCGAACACAGATATCAACGATCTCACGCTCGGACAGACCCTCGGTGAGGGATCGGAAGGTTGCCTCGCCCTCGTGATAGGTCGGCCCGCCATACGCGATGATCTCGACGAGGTACGGCGCCCGCCTCGACGGCTGGTCGATCGCCCTGGCAATAACCGTCGCAATGTCCGCCCGCGTGAGGTCGCTCGTTGTCTCCATCAACGCCGTGGCGCGGTCGAGCTGGCCCCGGGAGACATACCAGCGGGCGAGGATCTCCTCCTGGTCAGCGCTGCGCTCCGGATCCGCCTCGTACTGCGCCATCACCTCCTCGGGCTCGGCGATCTTCTCAACCACGATGTCGTCGGCCCACGCCTCGCAGTTCGCCGCGTCCAAAGCGGCCAGGGGGTGGACGGTCATTGTCTCGTGCGGCGAGACGAACGTGGTCTCAACCTGCGTCCACTCGTCGGCAGCGGGGGCCTCCTTCGACGACACGAACGCCCACTCGTACGAGTTCCACTCGTAGCAGTAGGGGGCGTACAATGAGCCCTGACCGGGCCTGCTGCGCACCCAAAGAGAGACACGATAGCGCGCGAACGGTTCGACCTCGATCGCGCCGCCGACCGCCTTCCAGTGGGTCTCCTCGCCCACGGCAAGGTGCATCGAGCGATCGCCCGTCCTGGCGACCCCGGGCTCGCCTGTCGATTCGAAGCTGGGATCCGGATAGGTATTCTCCGCCGCGCAGCATCCGGCGAGAACCACGACCATCAGCGTCACGACAGCAGCTCGGAACATGGTCGATCCCCCACTCCCTTTCGTCTATCGTTCCGCGTTCTGTGCGTGCTCGATCATCGCCGCAGACTGCCCGGTGACGGTGCGACCGACAGGTGGTGCGCTCCCGTGCAGGACTTGCGATCGCTGCCTACAACGCCGGGGCCTCCTCGCGGGCGATCTGCGTGCCTGCCGCATCCAGGCGAACAAGCGTGAGCGCGCCGGCGAGATCGTCGGGCGCCGTCAGCACGTCCTGGCCGTCGGCGTGTGTGACGGTAATTCGGAGGCCTCCGGCCACCCGCTCGGCGGTCAGCGACTGAACCGTCGCCTCGCCGGCGTGCGGCTCCAGGACTGTCACCCACGCGGCGTCCTCGCCATGTGCGCGGGAGATGAAAGCCGTCGTTGCGTCGGCCGCTGAGCGCACAGGATCGCCCGCCACGATGGCGGTTGCGGGCTGCAGCGGCACATGGAGGATCGTCAACCGGCGCCCATCGCGCTCGAATGTGCCCGCCATCAGGCCCGCGCAGGCGCCGCGCCGGACGTCAGTCAGGTGCTCGTAGCCGCGTGCGCTCAGCCAGCCCTCCGGAGCGGCCTCAAGCGCCAGCCCGGTCGAAAGCTCGCCTGGCCCGTGCAGTGCGAGATCATAGGTGTGCGGGGCATCGGAGGTCGCGCGGAAGATATCGACGATATAGTCCCCGACGATGCATGTGGTGCGATCCATCAGCACGCCCTCGTAGGCCTGATCGCAGATCGTGCGCGTCGCCTTCAGCATCTCTCCGGCGTGGAACAGGCGCTGCTCTCCGGTCACCGGACCGTTCGCCCAGATGCTGTTCGACGTTCCCTGCGGTTGCTGCGCGACCTCATCGACCGTCAGAGTGTTGTGGGCGATCGTCTGGTTCGCCCACGTCAGGTGCATCGGATTGTCGTAGCCCCACGAGCCGGCGTCGGGGCAGAGAATGTCGCCCTGCCCGTAGACCACGATCGCGAGGCGGTCCGGGTGATCATGCCCGGAGCCGTATGGCCCCCACGTGACGTTGACGGCCGGGGCATCAATATCCACGGGATCGCCGCGCAGGATCGTGAAGCCGCCGACGGGAAAGTTCGTGCAGCCATTGACATGGCGACCGACGAGCCCGATCGTGGCGTCCTCAGCGAGGGAGTACTCGCCGGCCGGGACATCCGCCGGTGAGTGCACGAGGCTCCAGAAATCCGTGGGCCGACCGTCGGCAGAGCCAACGGCCTCGAAGTCCCCATTCCGCGCGAGGTTCTGCTCGCCCCCCACAAGCGTCACGCGCACGTCGTCCCAGATAACCTCACCGGCCCCGTTCTCGAGGAACACGTGCAGGCGCAGGCTGCGCATCTGCCCCGCCTCGGCGCCGTCGAGGGGCTCGATCTCCGCCCGCACTTCCGTCCAGTCGCCCACCTCGCGCACGCGATCGGTGAATGCGACTTCGTCGCCCCAGTTGATGCGGATGTGCGCGCTCGCGCTGCCATCCATCTCCAGGGCCTTTACGTGGCCGGTGACCACAACCGCGCGCGCTGCCGGGACCTGCACGCTCTGCACAAACGCCACCCGCGCGCCCTCAGCAGTCCTCAGGCGCCATGCGGTCTGGCCCGCGAAGGCGTCGTCTGTCACACTGGCCTCCGACTCACCGGCTGGCTGCCAGAGGCTCCAGAAGGGTGGCGCGTTATCGTCCGTGGCGCGCTCGCGGCTGATGAGCCAGGCGTACTTGGGATCTCGGTAGTGCTTCCACGCCAGCTCGTAGATCGGATGATAGCTCAGCCGCCGCGTGCCCGAGTCATTGATCCGGGCCAGGCTGCCGTCCTGGAAGGCGAAGTAGAACGGGGCGTCAAGCATGTACTTCACCGAGCGCGGCCCGGGTGGACCGAACTCGTTGTGATTTGCGCCGCCGACGAAGGGTTCGAGAATCCCGGGGATCTCCGCGTTCCAGATGTCGATACCGCAGTTCTCGGCGGGTACCAGCACCTGCATCAGCGCCGACGCCGTGTAGTTGGTGTACCCGATCGAGCGCTCCCAGTGGATCCCGTCCGCAAAGATCGTGTGAGCGATCTGCTGCACGATGCCATACAGGTAGCACTCGCGCTCGGGATCCCACGCACCGTTGATCGCCTCGTCGATAAGCTCGAAGTCCCCCGTCGCGAAGCCGGTCGCCGCACAGATCGCCATCCCCCAACTGCGCCAGTTGCTCGAGTTCGGGTGCCGGCACCCGTGCCCGGACGTCCACCCGATCTCCCTCAACAGGTCGTTCTCGATCCGCCGGCGCTGCGCATCACTCACGAACGGCGCTGTGGCGATGAGGTCGTATGCCATCGACGCGTGCCGCGCCAGCGGTCCCTCGCTCAGGGTGCTGGAGGTGAAGAGCCCTGCGGCCCGGGTCGGCTCCAGCGTCGGCGCGACGTCGGCGGCCCACAGCAGGATCTCCAGCGCCCGACGCCCGTACTCCTCGTCGCCGTGCAGCGCCCACGCCTGCGCCAGCGTCGCCGCCTGCTGGAAATGCGCTCCGCCGGGCCTCCCCTCGGCCTCCAGCGGCGCACTGACGTAGCCCTCCGCCCGCCAGACGATCTCGTCAACGCATACGCGCGTGTAGAAGTCGCCGGCCTCGTAGTCCGCGCGAATGCGGTCGATGTCCGCCTGCGTGCAGAACACCCTCGGGTGCGGCGGCAGCTCCTCCGGGATCGGCAGCCGAAACAGCTCCTCCCACGGCGTCTGCGCGTTGG
>JALGTR010000133.1 GCA_029821265.1 Candidatus Zipacnadia bacterium | reverse complement strand
CAACGCCGAGGGCAACAAGCCACCAGCGTACCTGCGTCGGCTCCGGCTGCCAGAGATCGCGGTACTGCTCCCACGTCCTCGGTCCGGGCGGTGGCTGCCGCGGCTCTCGGGCCTCCGTTCCCGGCCGGCCCCGACTCTCGGCCCGGTGGATGGCGTCAAGCAGTTCGAGAAGCCGCGGATCGCCAGGCCGACTCTGCGACAGTTCAAGGTAGAGCTCACGGGCCTCCTCAACGTAGCCGCGCTCGAGCAGCTCGTAGGCGTCCCCGAGCGTGACCTCGAAGTCCTCGATGATGATCAGCGGCTCGTCCTCGACGGTGATCGCCTGGTGCTCGAGCACCCGGCGCATCTCGTCGTCCATGAGCGTCTCGTAGGCCTGGCGGAGGCGGATGAAATCCTCGTGCGCCCGCTCGCCATCCTCGCGCACATCCGGATGCATGCGACGAGCCAGCCGCCGCCACGCCCTGCGGATCTCGTCCGGCCCGGCCCCGACCGGCACTCCCAGCGTCCGCCACGGATCGTAGCGCTCGTCCGACATCGTGCCTCCGCGTCGCTACTGTAGCAGTTCGCCGATGTATCCAGTGTAGAAGCTGATGACCATTATCGCAACGATGATCCCCGCGATCACGACCGTGACCGGCATGATGCTGACCGCCGCCTGGTGGATGGCCGTCTCGGCCTCGCTCTCGAGATAGTCGGCCACCTTCTCGGCCATCGCGTCCACATCGCCGGTTCGCTCGCCGGTGCGCAGCATGGCCTTTGCGCTGGCTGGAAGCAGGGAGCTGTCGGCCAGTGCGTCCGAGAGCGATTTGCCCGCGTCGATTTGCCCTGCGTTCCTGGCGAGATCGCGGCGCACCGCCTCGTTGCCCGCCGCCTCGCCGGCAAGCCGCACCGCGGTGCCCATCATCACGCCGGCGGAGGTCAAAGCGGCCAACGCCCTGTGGAAGCGGGCGACCGCCAGCTTTCGCGCCGCCGGACCGACGATCGGAAGGCCGATCTTAAGCCTGTCGAGCGCCAGCCGCCCCTGCCTCGACCGCGACATGCGCGAGATCACCAGCAGGATCAGCCCTGCAGGCACCCCCAACAGAAGCACCACGAGCGCGAGGCGGGAGAGCGCAGCAACGAGCGCGGCCTGCAGGGTGCCGGTGAGCCAGATGCGCACGAAGTCGCCGATGACCGGGATCAGGATGATCGCCGCCAGCAGCACGATCGGGTAGGCCAGCTCCCGTGTCAGGAGGTGGCGAAGCTCGAAATCCCGGTGGTAGTAGTCGGCGATCTCCCTCAGAGATTCCTCGAGACGTCCGCCACGCTCCCCGACCTCGACCATAGCGATGGTCAGGGGTGAGAAGACCTCCGAATGCGCGCGCATCGCCTCGGCGACGGAGCGGCCTCTGAAGGCCTCCTGCCCGACCTGGGAGAGCGCGTCGCGCAGCCTGCCCGGCCGCATCTCCTCGGCCACCACGCTCGTTGCCTCGCCGATCGTGACGCCTGCCCGGATCATCGCCGCCAGTTCGGAGAACGCCTGCGCCCGGACACGCGCCTGCGCGGCTCCGAACATCAGAGGCCGCCCCCGGGCCGCTGCTCACGCGTCCGTGCCCCGCGGGCCAGGACATCGCCGAGCGACCCGATACTGCGCACGCCTTCATCGGTTGGGTCCGCCATCTCCGCGGCGGTCAGGCCTCCGGGCAGCACAACGTCAGGAGCGATCTCGGCGAGGGGCACGAGCACGAACTGGCGTGAGGTCATCTCCGGGTGGGGGATCGTGAGGGAGGGCTCGTCGATCTGCAGGTCGCCCAGCAGCAGCACGTCGATGTCGATCGTCCTGGGCCCCCAGCGGACCGCCCGGACGCGCCCCATCTGCTCCTCGACCCTGCCGATGGCCTCGAGCAGCTCAGCCGGCGAGATCGCGCAGGAGAAGTGGGCGACCATGTTGAGGAAGATCGGCTGGTCCGTGACCCCCACGGGCAATGTTTCGTAGACCGATGACGTGTCGCGAAGCGACAGTCCCTCGACCTCGTCCAGAAGCTCCAGCGCCGCGGCGATCGACTCGGCGCGGCGGCCCACGTTCGCCCCCAGCCCCAGGTACAGGGGGAGCGGCCGCTCGGGCCGCTCCCTGAATGTCGCTTCGTTGGTCATCTGCCGCCCCCGCGGTGTGACGTCAGACCTGTTGCCGGCCCCGCTGCCGGTCACTCAGGGCGTCTCCGGCTCAGGGACACCCGGAGGAATGGCGTCGGGGCGCTCACGTCGGGACTTCTCGGCCTCCGGCGCAGGCTGCTCGGTCTCCTCCGCCTCGTCGGCCTCCTCCTCGGTCTCCTCGAGCTCGTCGGCCATGACGCCGTGCTCGATCAGCGCCTCAACGTCCTCACGCTCGAGGGACTCGTGCTCCAGCAGCTTCTCGACCAGCAGATCGAGCTGCTCCCGATGCTCGGTAAGGATGGAGACCGCGCGATCGTACGCGCGATCCACGATCTCGCGAACGGCCAGGTCGATCTTCCTGGCGATCTCCTCAGAGTAGTTCCGCTCCTCAGCGATGTCCTTGCCGAGGAAGACCGGCCCCGTCTTCCGCCCGTAGGTGATCGGTCCGAGATCATCGCTCATACCGTACTCGGTCACCATCGCGCGGGCGATCTTCGAGACCACCTCGAGGTCCTGCCGGGCGCCGGTATGTATCTCGCCTATGACGAGCTCCTCGGCCGCGCGCCCCCCCAGCGCCTGCGTCATGCGATTCTCCATCTCGGTGCGCGAGGTGATGTAGCGGTCGTCCTCGGGCAGCGAGATCGTATAGCCCAGCGACATGCCGCGCGGGAGAATCGTGACCTTGTAGACCGGATCGAAGCTGGGCAGCTTGTAGCCCACAAGGGCGTGTCCGGCCTCGTGATAGGCCAGGATTCTGCGCTCCTCGTCGTTGATCACGCGGCTCTTGCGCTCGGGGCCGGCGATGATGCGCTCGATTGCCTCGTCGAAGTCCTCACGCTCGATAACGTCCTTGTCCTTGCGGCCGGCAAGCAGCGCGGCCTCGTTGACCATGTTCTCGATGTCGGCCCCCGAGAACCCGACGCTGCGGCGCGCCAGGAGCTGCAGATCGACATCGTCCGCCACGCGCTTGTCCTGCACGTAGATGTCGAGGATCTCCTTGCGCTCCTTCACGTCCGGCATCGGAACGACGATCTGCCGGTCGAAGCGTCCGGGCCGAAGAAGCGCCGGGTCGAGAATGTCCGGACGGTTCGTCGCCGCGAGGAGGATGACATCATCGTTCGGGTCGAATCCGTCCATCTCAACGAGCAGGGCGTTGAGCGTCTGCTCGCGCTCGTCGTGCCCGCCGCCCAGTCCGGCGCCGCGCAGGCGGCCCACCGCGTCAAGCTCGTCGATGAATATGATCGCCGGCAGGTGCGCCTTCGCCTGCTCGAACAGGTCACGCACACGGGAGGCGCCGACGCCGACGAACATCTCGACGAAGTCAGAGCCGGACATGTAGAAGAACGCCACGCCCGCCTCCCCGGCAACCGCGCGGGCCAGCAGCGTCTTGCCGCAGCCCGGAGGGCCGACGAGGAGCACCCCGCGCGGGATCTTCGCGCCGAGCTTGCGGAACCGCTCTGGCTGCTTGAGGAACGCCACAACCTCCTCAAGCTCCTCCTTAACCTCGTGCATGCCGGCCACATCGTCAAAGGTCACGCGCTCCCAGTGGTCCCCGACCATGCGCGCCTGGCTGCGCCCGAAGTTCAGCGCCTGTCCGCGCGACGAGTTCATCTGACGGACCATGAACATCCAGAAGAGGATGATCAGCACGAAGGGCAGGATGTAGGTTCCGGCGAGGGTCAGGATCTTGTCGGTCAGCGGCATATCCTTCGCGCCCACCTGCGCCTTCAGCCCATGCTCCTTCTTCATCGCCATGAGCTTCTCGAGCGGGTCGTCGCCCTGATAGACGACCGTATAGGTATCGAAGCCCCCCGGCGCATCCTCGGCGAACTCACCCTCCAGCCGCTGGCCGTTGACGACCGTCACCGTGTCGATGTGGCCGGCGATGAAGTCCTCTTCGAACTGGCTGTAGTACTCGTATTCCTTAACCTGGTCCTGTTCGGTCGCAAGGCGTGGGATCATGTAGAAGACATATCCCACGGCCATAAGCACCAGGATTGTCACTATCACATTGCGTCGCATCAAGCGTCCTCCTTGACCCCTGTCCACGCCCGTTCATCGAAGATGGCCGAAAGACGCACCGCCCGCCGGCGATCTCTCACACGTGCGGGCTCGGCCAGTCGCTGCCCGACCACCCAGAGAATGCGGCCGTCAGGGCCGGCGACCACGGGAATCTGCGCCCGCCGTCGCCTCGGAATCCTCTCGTTTATGAAGAAGTCCGACAGCTTCGTACTTCCCATCATGCCGAGCGGCTCAAACCGGTCACCCGGTTCGATCGACCTCAGAACAAGTCCCTCCGCAGCCGCATTTTCGTCTATCCACACGGTGCACCGATCGTCAGCCGCGAAGTCCTGCGGAGCCTCTCCCGGCTCAGCAACGACCCGCACGCCCCGCCTCTGCAGACAGGCCTCCCCCGGCACCGGAAGTGTCACACACTCGGCGGGCAGATCCGCGACCGCGACGTCAGGCTCGATGATGACCCGCCCGTACTCCTTACGCACCCTCAGCGCGCCCGCAAGTTCCACCTTCGCGCCGGTCTCGGCGCCCACGAGCTTCCCTGCACGTTCGATCTGCTCGCGCGAGATGCCCTCAAGATTGCCGCGCACCCGCTCGAGCGCAAGCCGCATCAGGCGATTCAGGGCCCCGGTCTCCAGCGTGCTGAGGCGACCTGCGTCCATCTCAAGGCGCTTCGCCGACTTCGCCACGGTGGCCTCCTCCAGCCAGTGACGCAGCACAGGCTCGGTCCACGCCAGCTCCTCCTCGATTGCCTCGCAGGCCCGCAGCAATGCGCTCTCCGCCCCGGGGAACCGCTGCTCGATCGCTGGCATTATCTCGTGCCGCACGGCGTTGCGCCTGGCGTAGTCAGGGTCGAGGTTGCTTCGATCGATACGGAACTCGAGCCCGTGCCTGCGGCAGTAGTCGGCGGTCTGCCTGCGCGCAACGAGGATCAGCGGCCGAATGATCCTTCCGCGCATCGGAGGGATCGATCGCAGCCCCCGAAGGCCCGCGCCGCGGAAGAGGTTCAAAAGCAGCGTCTCCGCCCGATCAGTTCCAGTGTGAGCCGTCGCGATCCGCTGGTAGCCGTGCTCGTACGCCGTCCGCTCACATTCCTCATAACGCGCAAAGCGGCCCGCTTGTTCGATATTGCGCCCGCTCGCTTCTGCCTCTTCGGCAATGCACCGGCGCACAACATGACAGCGCACGGAGAGCTCTTCGCACAGACGCCTGACCAGCGCCTCGTCAGCGTCGGCCTCGCCCTCCCGGAGGCCATGGTGCACATGCAAAGCTGCGACCTCCCGCGCCACCTGCATGCTCACCAGAGCGTGCAGCAACGCCACGGAGTCCTGGCCTCCAGACACCGCCACGAGGATGCTGCTGGCGCCCTCGAGCAGCCCGTAACGTTCGCAGGCCTGCTCGATCAGGCTGTGTAGCGGATCGGCCGCCTCTTCAGTCACATCGCGCCACCTCAGGGCGTGCGGCCCGTCAGTCGCCGCATCAGCTCCACATAAAGCTCGCGCGTCCGCGAGACCACGTGGCCGGGCAGCTCCGGACCGGGCGGCGTCTTGTCCCAATCATCCAGCTCGTCCAGCCAGTCGCGCAGGTACTGCTTGTCGAATCCCTCCGGCTGGTGGCCCGGGCGCCACTGCTCTGCGTCCCAGTAACGGGACGAGTCGGGCGTGAGCATCTCGTCGATGACGATCAGCTCACCGTCAACGAGGCCGAACTCGAACTTGGTGTCCGCGAGTATCAGCCCGTTCTTCTCGGCGTGCTCGGCACCATACTTGTACAACTCGATGGAGAGCGACTCCATCGCCATCGTGTGCTCATCACAGCAAAGCTCAACACACTGCTCGCGCGTGATGGGCATATCGTGGCCGTCCTCGGCCTTCGTCGAGGGCGTGAAGATCGGCTCGGGGAGCTGCTCGGCCTCCCGCATCCCCTCGGGGAAGCTGTAGCCGCAGTAGGTCTCGCCCGCCTTGTAGGCGCGCCAGGCGCTACCGGAGAGGTAGCCCCGCACCACGCACTCCACCGGGATGACCTCTGCCTTCTGGCACCACATCGCCCGGCCTTCGAGTATCTCCGCGTAGGGCTGGACCGCCGCGGGGAAATCGGCGACGTCCGTAGAGATCAGGTGGTTCGGCACGATATGCTTCGTCTTGTCAAACCAGAATGCCGATACCTGTGTGAGGACCCTGCCCTTGTCCGGAATGCCGGTGGGCATGACCACGTCGAAGGCGGAGATCCGGTCGGTCGCGACCAGAAGCAGCCCGTCCTCGTACTCGTAGATGTCACGCACCTTGCCCTCTCTGCGTGAGATCGCTCCCGGCAGATCGGTGCTCATGACCACCCTGGCTGGCCCCTCTCCCATGCGTCGAGACCTCCCTCTGATGTTCCGGTTCGCGCTGGCGGATCCGTGCGCCAGTCGAGCCGCGGCCCGGCGAGCCGCCGGGGACCCGACAATCTTACGCCAGACCGAGCATCTCCACGACCGCGTCGAGATCGTTGGGCGCCTTCTCAGGCACCTCGGCCATCTCGACCGCCATGTCGGGGTCCTTGAGACCGTGACCGGTCAGCGTCGCCGTCACGATGCACTCCCTGTTTTCGAAGAACCCTTCGGCGGCCAGCTTCTTCAGGCCTGCGTAGGATGCCGCGGAGGCCGGCTCGCAGAAGATGCCCTCCTCCTCAGACAGCTCTCGATAGGCGGTCAGAATCTCCTCGTCTGTCACGGCCTCGATGCGCCCCTCGCTCTCTCTCAGAGCCGCCGAGGCCTCCTGCCAGCGGGCGGGATTGCCGATGCGTATCGCCGTCGCGACGGTCTCGGGCTTCTCGCACACCTCACCGGTTACGATCGGGCAGGCACCTGCCGCCTGGAAGCCGAGCATGCCTGGCCTGCTGTCGGTAATCCCACGCTCGTGATACTCGCTGTAGCCCATCCAGTAGGACGTGATATTGCCCGCGTTACCGACCGGCAGCGCATGGTAATCGGGCGCCCGGCCAAGCCAGTCGCAGATCTCGAATGCAGCCGTCTTCTGTCCCTGAAGCCGATACGGGTTGAGCGAATTCACCAGCGCCACGGGGTAGTTCTCCGAGATCTGCCTGACCAGCTTAAGGCAGTCGTCGAAGTCACCGTCGATGGCGATCGTCCGCGCCCCGTAGGCGAGCGCCTGGGCCAGCTTGCCCAGTGCCACGTAGCCGTCCGGCAGGAGGACGACGGACTGGATACCTGCCCGCGTCGAATACGCCGCCGCGGCGGCGGAGGTGTTGCCCGTTGAGGCGCAGATCGTGACCTGCGCGCCCTCCTCGACCGCCTTTGAGAGCGCCATCGTCATCCCGCGATCCTTGAATGAGCAGGTCGGATTGACCCCCTCATACTTGAAGTACAGCTCCACACCGTCGCCCAGCCGCTTTGCCAGATACTCGCTGCGAATCAGCGGCGTGTTGCCCTCAAGCAGCGTGATCCGCGGCGTGGCGTCGCTCACGGGCAGAAACTCCGCGTAGTGCTCGATTACGCCCGGCCATGCCAGCCCCATCAGCCCACCACCCGGATGACGCTGCAGATCTCGTGAACGATTCCGAGCTGGCCGATCGCGCCGAGAGCCGAGCGGAGGTTCCGCTCCGCGCCTTCGTGCATGATCCAGACGATCTCGGCGGACGCGTCCATCGATCCGCGCTGCACTACCGATTCGATGCTCACGCCCTCCTGGCCGAAGATCGTGGCGATGCTCCCCAGCACACCGGGACGGTCCCTGACGACCATACGCACGTAGCTCTTCGCCTCGACGTCCTCTATCGCCTTGATCTCGGCCTGCCCGGCGCAGGTGCATGGTACGCGGCTGCGGCAGCCATGGAGCAGATTGCGCGCGCAGTCGAGCACGTCGCCTGCGACGGCGCTTCCGGTTGGCATGTCGCCGGCTCCCCGGCCGTAGAGCATGACCTCATCGCAGGCGTCGCCGACCACCCACACCGCATTGAAGACCCCGCTGACCTGCGCGAGTGGATGGTCCTTGGGGACCAGCCCCGGGTGCACCCGCACATCAAGCTCATCGCCCACCCGTCGCGCGGTCGCCAGCAGCTTGATCGCGTAGCCCATCTCGGTGGCGTAGTCGATATCGGCAGGCGCGATCTTCGTGATGCCCTCGCAGTAGATGTCGTCGTAGTTCACCCGGGCGCCGAACGCGATCGCAGAGAGGATGGCGATCTTATACTTCGCGTCGATCCCCTCGACGTCATTGGTCGGATCCGCCTCCGCGTAGCCGAGGCGCTGCGCGTCGGCCAGCACCTCCTCAAACGATGACCCCTCCTCGGTCATTCGCGTGAGGATGTAGTTTGTGGTCCCGTTCAGGATCCCGGTGACCTCGATGATATCGTTCGCCTCGAGGCTCTCCTTGAGCGCCCGGATGATGGGGATCGTGCCCCCGACCGCACCCTCGAACTCCACGTCCACGCCATTCGCGGCCGCTGCGTCGAGGATCTCGGCGCCTCGCTTGGCCATCAGCTCCTTGTTGGACGTGACAACGCTCTTGCCGTTCTCGATCGCGGCCAGCACGAACTCCCCGGCTGGATCGGTGCCGCCGATGGTCTCGACGACGATGTCCACGTCCTGACCCGCGTAGACATCCGCCGCGTCCGTGGTACGGATCGCCTCGGGCACCTCGAAGTCGCGCTCGCGGTCCCAGTCAATGTCGGCAATGCGCGTGACACGCACCGGCACGCCAACGCGCTGAGTGATCGAATCGGCATTCTGTGTCAGCACACGGTAGGTCCCGCCACCCACCACACCCAGTCCCAGTATGCCGACGCGTACCT
This sequence comes from Candidatus Zipacnadia bacterium, assembly GCA_029821265.1. Taxonomy (GTDB): domain Bacteria; phylum Armatimonadota; class Zipacnadia; order Zipacnadales; family UBA5352; genus JALGTR01. The sequence goes on along the minus strand of JALGTR010000133.1, from coordinate 2,153 downwards.
CGTCTCGTGGCATCCCAATCGCCTACTCTTTCTTCGCTGCGGGGGAGATGTACATCAGAGGCTGATCGGCCTCAACCCGCTCCTCGTTCTCAACGAGAAGTCTCGTGACGATCCCGCCGACCGGAGCGGTGATCTCGTTGAAGAGCTTCATGACCTCGATGAGGCCTACGACATCTCCGGCCTCCACCCGGTCGCCCTCCTCCACGAACGGATCCGCGTCCGGTGATGGCCGGTTGTAGAAGATGCCCGCCATGGGAGCCGGGACAGGCACACCGGCGGGAGCGGCCGGGGCCTCAGGCCCCGTCGTCTGAGCAGCCGGGGCCTGCAGTCGTTGGGCGGCAGCCGCCCGGGGGACCGCTACGGTGCGCGCCTTGACGCGAATGCGAAGATCGCCCTGCCGGACGTCGATCTCCTCGAGGTCGCGCTCCTCGAGTTGTTCAAGCAGCCAGCGCACATCATCGTCGTCGAATGGCATTGCGTTTCGCTCCGTTCACCGCGGCGACGCCGCCGGGGAGTGTACACTATTCGACGGCGGGGCACCGATCTTGAGCCCCCGAACCTGTCGTCAGCGTCATCATTTGACCAACCCGCGCCCCAATTCCTGCCCGGCGCGCGCGTACGACAAAGCGACGGGCCTCGAGCCCGTCGCTCAGATCGACACGTTTGTCCGAGCCGCCGGCGCATCGGACGCGGCGAAGGACTCTGGTAGCGGGGGAGGGATTCGAACCCCCGACGACACGGGTATGAACCGTGCGCTCTGACCGACTGAGCTACCCCGCCACCGACATCTGCTTCGGACACGCGCTCTTAGCGGCGCCGCCCCTTCTTGCCCTTCTTGTCGTCGCCGCGCTTCTTCGCCTCGATCTCCCGCTTCATCTTCTCGAGGATCTGCTCCTCGAACTCGATCAGCGGCTCGGTATCGACCTGGCGCAGCTTCTCGTAGTCAACTTTGATCATTATCTCATTCCCTCCGCGGACTTGTACTATAGCAGGCCACTGTCGCCAAGTCAAGATCTTTCCGGGCGCACGTGCGACCGGATTCTGTGGGTAAAGATGAGCAGAGGGGGAGTATCACCCCTCTGCTACCCCGCACCTCCGCGTCCGGGTAGGACAATCCGCGAATCCCCGTACCGCGGGGATCACGCCACGAGGGAGGAATCGAGCGGTGGGAAGTGAAGTATATCATGACGTGGGAGCGACTGGAGGCGGCCTGATGGTCGCACAACTGTGGGGCGGCGCTGTGCGCGGGCCTCAGCGAAAGGGCTGATTACAGGTGAGGACACGGCATATGATCGCAGCAGTAGTTGTGAGCAGCATGATACTATGTGGCCTGGCGGCCGCAGAGCCGTCGCTGAACGGCTTCACGGGGTTGCTTGCCACGCCGACGGCGGACGCTCTGGATGACGGGGCGTACAACCTCGGTCTGAACAGCAGCGAGGTCGAGGACTGGGACGATTTCAGCTACTACGCCAACTTCGGCCTCGGCGACGAGACGGCGGTCGGTGTGCTGCTCTTCCGAACCGACGAGGACAACATCAACACCTCAGTGGCGCCGCAGTCTGTACGGGGACGCCGGGATGAGACGTTCCTGCACATCAAGCGGGCCCTGGCCGAGGAGGATGGCGGCCCGAGGATCGCCGCCGGCATCTTCGACCTCAGTGATGAGATCGAGACAACCGTCTACGTGGTCGGAAGCTGGGAGCAGGGCCGCGTGGTCGGCCAGATCGAGGGCCGCGAAGTCCGTTTTGTGAACCTGCACGCCGGCTTCGCCGCCGGGCTGTGGGACGACTTCTTCGCGGGCGCCCAGCTGCTCTTCGGCCCGGACGTCCAGGTCATGGGCGAGTTTGTCGAGGACGATTTCAACCTCGGGGCGCGCTTCAGTCCGGCGCCGAGCTTCAATGTGGACTTCGGCTTCATGGATGTTGAGGACCTCGCCATCAACGTGAGCTACAACCGCTACTTCTGAGCGCCGCGCAACGAAGCCGATCATCAGGGCTCCCCATACCTCGGGGAGCCCTTTCCGTGTACCTGAGCAAGGGCCGCGACCCGCCTCCGCAGAATAGTCATCCGTCCCGCCACACCACAGTGGAGGCACCATCGTGCGCTCGCGCAGCATCCTCATCGCCGCAGTCATCGCTCTGCTGCCGACGGCC
>JALGTR010000132.1 GCA_029821265.1 Candidatus Zipacnadia bacterium | reverse complement strand
ACGCCGCGATCCTCAAGCGGACACTCGACGCGGACGCCGCAGCTCAGGGTCAGGAGATACTCGCGAACGGCGGCTTCGAGAGGGTTGCAGACGGCCGGCTGGTCGGTGCTGAGGCGTGGGAGGGCGGCTACGAGATCGATGAGACCGTTGCGCGCTCAGGTGAGCGCTCGGTTCGGTGCTCGACCGATGACCCGTCCGTTGAGCGTGGCGTGTACTTCGAGGTGCAGCTCGACCAAGAGCAGCCCATGCCCATCGTGGCCAGTGGCTGGAGCCGCGCCGAGAATGTCGCGGGCGCCGGTGGCAGGGGCTATTCGCTGTGGGTGGACATCACGTTCGTCGACGGCTCGCACTCGTGGGGCAATGCGGTTGCCTTCGACGCCGGTACCCACGACTGGCAGCGGCGCACCCTTCCTATAGCGCCCACAAAGCCGATTGCATCCCTCCGGATCTTCGGGCTCTTCCGTAACACCACAGGAACCGTCTGGTTCGACGACTACTCCCTGACCACTCTGGATCTCGCCGACGACGTGGTGACCTTCAACGGCGTCCCGGTGCTCTCCGCGAGGCCGAGGGTGGCGGCGACCGACGCGGTCTCGCTGCGCGCCGGCGAGTTGAGTCTCGTGATCGACCGCGGGACCGGCGCCTTCGTTGGCGAGGGCGGCGTTGCGAGCGGGATCTTCCTGCGGGACGCGGCTGCAGGCTCAGACTTTCGGCAGCCGCGCGGGCCGATCGAAGTCGCGGGCGAGGCGGTCCTGCTGCACGGCGAGGACGATGAGCTGCAGCTTGCGGTTGATGCGCGCGTGGTCTCGCGCGGCGATCACATTGATGTCTCCGGCACCGTTCGCGACCTGACAGGCGAGGATCGCGCCGTCAGCGTCTATCTCGCGCTGCCGGTCGATGCGACCGACGGCCAATGGCACGACGACATGACCGTCACGCGCGAGATCGACGCGCCACTGACCTACCTCAACGCGGTGCGCGTCGAGGCCGGCCCGAACGGGCACGCCTCGCGCTATCCCCTCGGCTGCGTGACGACCGGGGACAGCGGGGTAGCGCTTGGAGTTCCGATGGATCAGCCGCGTATCGCCGAGATCGCATACGACGCGGCGAGTAGCGAGCTGTACTGCGCCTGGCACCTCGGACTGGCGGAGGAGACCGGCTCTGAGGCCGGATTCAGCGCGTCGATCTACCCGGTCGATCCACAGTGGGGCTTTCGCGATGCTCTGCGGCGATACTACACGATCTACCCGCATTGCTTCACAAAGCGCAACCGCCGGGAGGGCATCTGGATGCCCTTCACTGACGTCTCGACGGTCGAGGGCTGGGAGGACTTTGGCTTCGCGTTCCACGAGGGCGACAACAACGTGGCCTTCGACGATCGCGCGGACATCGCGAGCTTCGTCTACTGCGAGCCGGTGAGCTACTGGATGCGCATGGCGCCGGAGGAGCCCCGGACCTACGAGAACGCTGTCCGGCTGCTGCAGGCGGCCGCGCAGGCGGGCGACGCGCAGGCTCGCGCCGCGGTCAACTCCGTCGTGACCGACAGCGAGGGGACGCTGGTGGTGCAGACCCTCGACCGCCCATGGTGCGATGGCGCGCTGTTCACGCTCAACCCGTCGCCGAATCTCTACGCCGATGATGAGCGGCTGTCGCAGGGCGAGCATGTCAGCGCGGCGATGTGGCGCGCATTCGATCGTGGCGCACAGACAGTCGGCTGGCGAGGCTACGCGGGCGGTTTTGCCGTCGCCCGCGAGGCCGGTCGCGGCGGCTCCAGCGCGATCCGCGTGGCCGCCGACAGCCCCGGTCGGTACGGCGCGAGCCAGCATGTGGAGCTCAACCAGCAGCAGGCCAGGGACCTCGTGGTGTCGGGCTGGGGGAGGCTCGAGGACCTGAGCGCCCCTGGCGCCGCGCAGTGGCAGCTTTACGTGGATATCACCTACGCGGATGGCAGCAATCTCTGGGGGCAGACAGCGCCCTTCGACCCGACCGTCGATGGCTGGCAGCAGGCCCGTCGTGTGATCGAGGTGGAGAAGCCCGTCGCAGGTGCGACCATCTACGCCATGCTGCGCGGCGAGACGACCGGCAGCGTCCTGTTCGATGAGCTCTTCCTTGGCGAGGCAGGCGGCGAGAACCTCCTCACGAACCCCGGATTCGAGCCGACCGGTGCCGCGGACCTTGACGGAGTCTACATCGATTCCGGGGAGATGGCGGCCTCACAGGCGAACTATCGGCGTGAGCACTGGCGGTACGCGCAGACCCCGCTGACGTTCGACTCGAGTGGGCGCGTCTGTCAGCTCACGATCTTCAACGCAACCGAGTTCGCGCGGGCGATGGCCGAGCCGCTGCACGAGCGCGGCGAACTTCTGTTCGCGAACTCCACGCCCAGCCGCTTCCCGTGGCTGGCGGCGTGGCTCGATGTCATGGGGACTGAGACGAACTGGTCGCCCGGCGAGACGTATCAGCCCATGAGCGTGCCGGAGCTGGCCTACAGGCGCGCGATCTGCTATCAGCGGCCTTACCTGTTCCTGATGAACACGGTCTACGATGAGTTCAGGCCAGAGTGGGTCGAGCTGTACTTCAAGCGCTCGATTGCCTGGGGGCACTTTCCGAGCTTCTTCAGCCACAACGCGGCCGATGACCCCTACTGGCAGCGGCCGAACCTCTACAACCGCGACCGGCCGCTTTTCCAGAAGTACATCCCCGTCTGCGCGACGCTCAGCCGGGCGGGCTGGGAGCCGGTTACACACGCCCGGGCCACTCCCGACCACGTCTACGTCGAGCGTTTCGGCCCGGACGAGGACGGTGCGGTCTACCTCACGCTTTTTAACGACAGCGACGCGCCGTGCGAGGCCGACCTGCAGATCGACCCCGCCGCGATGCCGGCTGGCGACGCCGAGGAGGTGCTGGCCGACGGCCCGCAGCCTCTCCAGCGGGCGGCTCTCGGCCTGTGGACGGTTCGGCTGAAGGCGCAGGACCTTGCGGTGCTCAGGTTCACGCAGCGACCGTAGAGATTCCGCCGGTGACGCCGGCACGGGGTCGGGAGGACTCGGTCGAGGCTCACAGAACTGACCTCATGGCGGCGGTTGCCGTCCGGACACGCGATGGAGGGAACAGCCATGCACGGCGGTCTCAGCCCGTTGCAGCTCGCCCTACCGTTGGCGGCCATGCTCGCCGGTATCTGCAGCGCCCCCTCTGCAGCCGGCGCGGACGCCGCGCAGGCCAGCTTCGTCTCCGGCGACTTCTTCGTGGCGTGGCGGTCCGGCAGTGGCGCGGATATCATGTATCGGGGCATTCCCCTGCTTAGCACCACCGGCTCGGAGCTGGTCGTTCACCGGGCGTGGGAGCAGGTCTTCTACCGGAACAGCCTCGGTGAGCCGATCGGCCGGATCAGCAAGGGGTCCGGCGATGCCACGATCCTGACCGTCACGGACCGCACCGAGCACTTCCACTTCGAAAAGCGGATCATCGCGCGTACCGACGACACGCTGCGGATCGAGTACGCGTATGAGGTCCTCGAGCCGGCTGAGGCCGAGCTGCAGGTGCTCTTCAACGTGGGGGCGGCGTGGCTGGACGGCGCGCGGTACCACGCGTCGATCGCCGGGCAGCAGCGGGAGGGGGCACTGGAGCTGCCGGAGAGCGGCCGAACCGACCCCTGGGCCGGCGCAACCGAGCAGGCATTCGCCACCGACTACGGAACGCTGACCGTCCGCTGCGAGCGCGGTCTTAACCTGCTCTGTCGACCCGACAGCGGGGCGATGTGGTGGGCGCAGCAGATGCGGCGTGGGGAGATCTACCGGGCCGTCATCGACGTCGCAATCGTCCCCGGGCCGGCGGCGGATACCGGCATCGCGCTGACCGCCCTGCAGGCGCCGGAGCGCGTTCGTGACGGCCGCGCGGCCTTCGCACTCGGGATCGCGCGGAGCGACCGCGGGCCCCGACGTATCTCGGTGCAGGCGCAGACCACGGCGGGCGACGAATCCGGCCCGCCGGTGACCGTCGCCATCTCCGCTGAGCCCACGCTTGCACGCGCGTGGACCCCTGTCTCAGGGATGGGCCAACGGACATGCGAGATCATCATCGCCGATGCCGACAGCGGCAAGGAGCTGCTTCGGCTCGGGCCACTTCACGTGCGGGCCGACCCGTTCATCCAGGCCATGCCCCGCCAGTCGCTGTACACCGACGAGGAGGTCGGGGAGATCATGCTCCGGATCGCCGAGGATCTCCCGGCCGAAGAGCTCGAGGTGATCGTCCGAGCGGGGGATGCAGAGCCGACGACCCACACGTTCAGCCACCATTCGCCGCGGATTCCACTTGGCCTCGACGCGCTGCCGGAGGGCCTCTCGGACGTGAGATGCCAGCTTGTGCGCCGGGGAGACGTGCTGGCGACCGCGGCGACGCAGATACGTAAGGCCCCGCCGAAGCCGAACGAGGTGAAGATTGACCACGCCACCGGCAGCCTCATCGCTGATGGGCTTCCGTTCATCCCGTTCGGCTTCTACACCTACTTCCCGCTCACCGAGGGCGTGATGGACGAGGAGGTGGTGCGCGGCTTCACGCTCTTCTCGCCCTACCATCGCGGCCCGCACGACGCGGAGGAACTCGCGCAGATTCGCGCCTACCTCGATCGCTGCGCGCAGATCGGCATGCGCGTGAACTATCACCTGATGTGGGCGAATCGTCGCGAGATGACCGAGCAGCAGTGGGCGCAGCTTCGCGAGGAGGTCGAGATGTTCCGCGATCACCCCGCGCTGCTGACATGGTATATCGCCGATGAGCCATCCGCCGACCGGGTCGAGCATCTCGAGCGCGTTTATGCCCTCGTCAAGGAGCTTGACCCGCACCATCCGGTGACGATCGTCTTCTACCGGGGGGCGGAGCACGCGAGGCTCTTCGACGACTGCACGGACATCGTGATGGGTGATCCCTACCCGATACCGAACAACTCCGTGACCTACGTCAGCACCATGGCCGACGCCCTCTCGGACGCCTTCGGCTGGCGCAAGCCGCTGTGGATTGTCCCGCAGGCGTTCGGGGGCAACGAGTGGTGGCGCCGCGAGCCGACGGCTGCAGAGCAGCGGGTGATGACCTATCTGGCGCTCATCCACGGCGCACGCGGCATCCAATACTTCATCCGATCGCCCCGCATCAGCTTTCCGAAGTCACCGATCATGTGGAGCGAGTGCGGTCAGCTTGCCCTTGAGACCTCCGAGCTGACGCCCGCGCTCGCATCCGACGAGCCACGGCCGGAGGTGGCCGCATACCCCGGGAGCGTGCATGTCGCAGCGTTCCGCCACGGTCGTGCCATCACCGTTCTGGCCGTGAACACCGTGAACGAGCCACAGGAGGTTCGCATTGCGCTCGCCGACGTGGAGTTCTCCGGCGATGCGAAGGTGCTTTTCGAGAACCGCACGGTCGCGGTGCGGGAGGGCGTCATCGAGGAGTTCATCGACGCATTCGGGACGCGCGCCTATCGGATCGAGATCGAGGGACCTGCGACGATGGCCGGGGACCCGGTCATCGATCCCGACAATATGGTGGTCAACCCGAGCTGGGAGGACAACCCGAGCACGGGAACGCCGGCCGGCTGCTACGCGAGTGTGGGGCCGGGCGCGACCTTCTTCGTTGATCCGCGCCTCTCGGTCCATGGAGAGCACTCGGCGCGGCTGATCAGGCCTGACGAGGACGGCAACGTGTCATTCCGCCCGTATCCATTCGCGGTCGAAAAGGGCCGCGGCTACCGCATCTCGATCTGGGCGAAGGCCCGTACGGCCGACACCCGGCTCACGGTGACGCTCGGCAGCTTCGGCTCCAAGACCTTCGAGGTGACCGACCGCTGGGCACGGTACGAATTCACAGTCACGCCCGACGCCGACGCCAGCCGCGCCGGGCTGGCGGTGGAGCTGGCGACGCCGGGCACCGTCTGGCTGGATCTGCTGCAGGTGGTGCCGCTCGAGGACCACGACCAGTAGGGGGGCGCTGCAGTCGGGCACCGGCCGTGGAACAGCGCATTGCTGCCTTTCAGGCCCGTCTGGCCTGCTCCACCGGGAGCGTGCGCAGGGCGTGGAGCTCTGGCCGTGGAAACTGGCCTGCGACGGGACGGGGAGGCGAGGCGCGGAATTGTGGCGATCGCGTGCCCCGCAGGCGTACATCAGCGACAGTCTCCGGCGAGGATCACATTCATATGCCAACCGCACATGACCTCGACATTCTTCGCGAGCTCGCAACTCGCGTGGCAGAGATCGCCGCTCTCCCGGTTCAGGAGCAGAAGCGGCAGCTGTGGCGCTCCCTCAACGCCCTCGATCCGGTTCGCCCCATGGTCATGATCGACCAGGTGTGCTGGAACGAGATGGACCGCAACGGCGAGTTGACTCTGCGCTGCGAGGACGCGGAGTGCCGCGGCTACGAGAACTACCTGCGCCGCACGCTGTACCAGTGGGACCACTTCCGGGTGGACATGGTTGTGGAGCCCTTCATCCGTGTGCCGAAGGCAGTCCGGAACACCGGTTTCGGGGTGCGTCCGCAGGAGGAGATCGCGGTAACTGATCCGACGAACTCGGTGGTCGGGCATCGCTACAAGAATCAGTTCGAGACGGAGGCGGATCTGGAGAAGCTTCAGACGCCACAGATCAGTCACGACGTGGAGGAGACTCAACGCCGCCTCGCCGTGGCGCACGAGATATTCGACGGCATCCTCGAGGTGCGAGAGTGGGGGGTGAGCCCCTCCGTCTCACTGTGGGACCCGATCAGCACGTGGATGGGCGTGGAGGCTGCGCTGTGGATGCTGGTGGACCGGCCGGAGTTTATGCACCGGCTGGTCGGAAAGATGACGGATGGCTACCTCTCGATGCTCGACCAGCTCGAGGCTCAGGGCCTGCTGTGTGAGCCGCAGAGCCTGATACACTGCACGGGCGCCTGGGTCGATGAGCTTCCCGCGCCGGGCTATGATCCGGCCCGCCCGCGCTGCAAGGACATCTGGACGATGGGCCTGGCGCAGATGTTCTCGACCGTCTCTCCGCAGATGTTCAGGGAGTTCGAAGTGGACTACGTCGCACGAATCTGCGAGCGATTCGGACTTGTTTACTACGGCTGCTGCGACCCGCTCTCGCGCAAGATGGATGAGGTGCGGATGATTCCGAACGTCCGCAAGGTGTCGATGAGCGCGTGGACGGACCAGGAGCTGGGCGCGCGAGAGATCGGCGGTGACTACGTGTTCTCGCGCAAGCCCACGCCGGCATCGCTGGCGACCGATCGCTTCGATGCCGACGCGGTGCGCGCGGACCTCGAGGCGACGCGGGAGATCTGCGAGCGATACGGCTGCCCGCTTGAGTTCATCCTCAAGGACATCAGCACAGTGCGCTACGAGCCGTGGCGCCTCACTGAATGGGCGACCGTTGCGATGGAGGTCGCCGAGGCGTAGCGAGGATGACTGACGATGCAGGAAAACGTGCTGCTCACAGGCAGGCCCGGAGTGGGGAAGAGCACCGTCATACAGCGGGCGCTTGAGACCAGCGACACGAATGCGGGTGGCTTCTTCACGCAGGAGCTGCGGCAGGACAGCCGGCGGGTGGGCTTTGGCATCACCACGCTGGGGGGTGAGCGCGGCACGCTGGCGCACGTCGACATCGAGGGCGAGCCGCGCGTGAGCCGGTACGGGGTGAATATCGAGGACATACGCGATGTGGCCGTGGCCGCCCTGAATCGGGCGCGGCAGCACTCGAGGCTGATCGTCTGCGACGAGATCGGTCGGATGGAGATGCTCTGTCCGGAGTTCGAACCTGCCGTCCGCGCAGCGCTCGATAGCCCCAAACCGCTCCTCGGGACTATCCAGGACCGCCGCGATCGATTCCTCGACGAGGTCCGGTCGCGCGGGGACGTAACGGTTATCGAGGTCACGCGCGAGAATCGTGATGACCTGCCCGAGCAGATAGCTGCGTGGATCAAAGAGGTCGCAGACTGATCCGGGCCAGCCCCTGCGGTCGTGTCACGTCGCGGCCGAAATCGACGGCTCCACCGGGCAGCGACCGGTCTACGGGAGGAATGGCAATGCGCCGCGCAATCTTCGTTTCGCTGGCCCTGCTGGTGGTCTCATGCGCGTGGACAGAGGGCCTCGTCGCGAACGCCGACTTCGAGATCGCCCCCCAGGGCCAGCCCGAACGTGCAGAGGGCTGGCTGCTGCCCGAGACGGGCTGGGTCCGCGTTCCCGAAGCCGGGCCTGAGGGCGGCGCAGTTCTGCGGGTCCGGGTCGCCGGGGGCGCCGTCGAGCCGGCGCGTCAGTGGCTGGACTACGCGCGACCGAAGGCTACGTACTCCTTGCGCGTCGTCGCGCGGAGCGACGCGCTGCGGCCCACCGCGCGCATTGTCGATCGCGAGAGCGGTGAGGAGATTGCGCGCGTAACGGTCGATGCCGGCGATGCATGGCAGGAGGCCGCAGTTGAGTTCGAGGCGCGCACGGCCAATCTTGGTCTGGAGCTGTACGCTGATGTCGGCCATATCGATGGGGGCGACACGCCCGAAGGCACGGCGGAGTTCGCGTCGGGGGCTGTCTCCATGGTCGCCGGCGACGCCGGGCGGCCCGGCCCTGATCTCGGCGAGAATCTCGCGCTGGGGAGGCCCTACGAGATCCCGCCGGGCAGCTATGGGCTTTGCACCGATCCCGGCGACGCGCAGCAGCTTACCGACGGCGAGTACACCGAGGGCTATTTCTGGACGCAGGAGAGCACTGTCGGCTGGAAGAGTAGCGGCGTCAAGTTCATCACCATCGACCTCGGCCGGGACTACCCCATCCGTGGCGCAGCGTACAGCACTGCCGCGGGAGTCGCGGATGTGCAGTGGCCGGAGCGGATCGTAGTATTCGTGAGTGAGGATGGCGACAACTGGTACCGGGTCGGGGATCTCGTGCAGCGACATATTGCCCGGGAGCCGTTGCCACCGATCGGCGAGTATGCGACGGAGGTCATCTGGGCGGATGGCCTCGACAGCCACGGGAGGTACGTGAAGCTTGCCGTCTTCCCCGAGGGGTCCTACATCTTCGTTGACGAGATCGAAGTCTATCGCGGGCCCGACCACCTGCTCGACCGCGAGTATCGGTCGGCGGTGATCCCGGACATCGAACTCTACATGCTCAACGAGCCGATTCGCGAGTTGCACCGGCGGGAACTGGCTGTCGTCCGTACTGACATCGCGGCGACGCCGGCCAGTGAGCGGACGCAACTGGAGGCCCGCGCCGATGCCCTTGAGGCCGCGATCGATGAGATGCCGCCGATCGAGCTGGAGGGTTTCCGCGCCGTACTGCCGCTGTCTGAGGTTGAGCGTCGCATCTTCGAGCTGCAGGCTGAGGTCTGGCGCGCGCAGGGCAAAGATCGCATCCGCCTGTGGCAGAAGCACCGCTGGGACCCGCTTGGCCCCGGCGACGAGCCGCGGGGGGACGAGGCGCCGGCGGAACTGCGCGTGGAGATGATGCGGAACGAGACGCGGGCCGACGTGCTGAACATCACCTCCGCCGGCCCCCGCGACACGCGCATTCGGCTCCGGATCACCGGTCTGCCGGGCGGCACGAGCCCGGACTGGATAACCGTGCGCGAGGTGAAACATGTCGGGTCGCGCTTCATCCCCAGCGTCGCGGCCCCGCTGCCCGTTGCCCGACGCTCTGGCGAGTGGTGGATCATCGAGGCGCCGGCGGGCATGACCACGCAGGTGTGGTTCGAGATCGACTCGGGGGACCTCGGCCCGGGAACGTGGGAGGGCGCGGTTGAGCTGCACTCGGTCCCGGCCGGGCGTCAGAGCGTTCCGCTGCGCGTGACCGTCCACCCTCTGACCATGCCGGATCGCAAGACGCTCAACGTCGGAGGCTGGAGCTACACGGACGCCAACAGCTACGGCCTGACGCCGGAGAACGTTGATCAGGTGATCGCGCACCTGCGGGAGCGCGGGGTCAACGCGCCGTGGGCGACGTCGGCCTCCCTGCCACCGGGGCGCTTCGACGCTGAAGGCAGCATGGTGGCCGAACCGGACACGACGCGCTTCGATGCGTGGGTCGCGAAGTGGCCGAACTGCAACATCTACCTCGTCTTCGCGGCCGTGGGAGATACATTCGCCGGCGCGCAGGTGGGGACAGAGCGCTTCAACCGCCAGGTCGGACAGTGGGCGCGCTTCTGGGCCGATCACGCGGCGCAGCTGGGGCTTGAGCCGGGACAGCTCGGCGTGCTGCTTGTTGATGAACCGAACAGTGTTGAGGATTACGAGCGGATCACGGCATGGGCGAGGCCGATCACCGAGGCGGCCCCCGAGATCGTCATCTGGGAGGATCCGTTCGATATCGATGACCGCGAGCCGATGCTGGAGATGTTCGAACTGGCGGATATCCTGTGCCCGATGCGTATCCAGTACATCGCCGGCGACGATGAATGGCGCGAGACGCTCGAGCAGCACCGTCAGGGCGGCACTGAGCTGTGGTTCTACTCCTGCAGCGATCCCGCGCGCACCTTCGACCCCTGCGCCTATTACCTCGCGCAGGCGTGGCACGCGTACGAGATCGGCGCACGAGGATCGTGCTTCTGGGCATTCGCGGACGTCGGCGGCGCTTCGAGCTGGAACGACTACACCTCCGACGGCGCCGGGTCGTACTCGCCGCTTTATATCGACCCCAGCAGCGCCACGACGGCCAAGCCGATGGAGGCGATCCGCGAGAGCCAGCAGGACTTCGAGTATCTGGTGATGCTGGAGCAGCGCATAGAGGAGCTTGAGGCGACGGGCGCGCGCGACCGACAGATCGAGGCGGCCCGGCGGCTGCTCGAGGAAGGCCCCGCGCGCGTGGTCGGTGATCACCCGGAGCAGTTCGACTGGCGGTTCGACCGTGATCGCGGTGTGGCGGATCAAGTCCGGCATCAGATCCTTCGGGCTCTGCTCAGCCTTGACGGGCAGGCAGAGCAGTAAGCGCGCGAGTGCCTGTCCGCCGAAAGACGGAGCAGGCGGGCCAGCAGCGCGCGGTCGGGTCAAGGTCACCGCGTCCCAGCGCAACCGAGACGCGTCCACACGGGCGATCCGCAATGAAGAGCGGACTGACCACGATAGCAGCCGCCCTCATCGTGTGCGCATCAGCGGTTGCGGCGCCGAACTGCCTCATCGACGTCCGTAGCTGAGACGGGCAGGAGAGCGCACGCGGGGTCTGCCTCTGGCGCGATT
>JALGTR010000131.1 GCA_029821265.1 Candidatus Zipacnadia bacterium | reverse complement strand
GGTCGGATCTTCACTCGTCTCTCTCCCTGCATTGACGTGCATCGCCGCCGGGACGTTCACCTGCGGGGTTAAAGGGCCCGCCACCGTCGGCGGCATCAGTGGTCTGTGGCTCAGTCTATCGCTCGCCTGCCGGGGTGTCAAGCGGCCGCGGGCAGGGGCAGGCTCTGACTGCCGGGGGTGGCAGGAGAAGACACGGTGCGCGCGGAATCGAGAACTTCAGTCGAGAAAGCTGGAGATTAGACGGGGGCAGACCATGCAGTTCGCCGCAGAGGACCGTCGCGACCCTCTCTGGAGGATCGCTCTCGCTCTCGGGTTCGCGGGCATGGCCCTCGGACTGATTCCCACAACCGTCTCGCTGCTCCGCGAAGAGGGCTTCGGCGTTCACCCGGCTCTCGCAACCGGCCCCGCGCATCTGCAGGGGATGATCGTGGCCGTCGGCGGCTGTCTTCCGATGCTTCTGGGGGCGGTCTGGGGGCTGTGCGAGGCGGATATGGGCCCGCTGCGTCGCCTGCGCAGCCGGGTCGTGGCCGCGGTAGGGCTCGGCGCGGCTGCCGGTCCGCTGTTGCTGCTGGTGAACTGGCTGCTGGCCGCAGGCGTTGTCGGCGAGCAGATGGCCCTGCTCCCGGGACTTGTGGTCGCGGCGGCCACGGTCCTTTTCGCGCTGTCGGCCTACCCGCTTTCCGGTGGCGTTGGGGTCGGCATCGTCACCCGCCCGCTGTTGGGTGTCAGCGCTTTGTGGGCCGTGGTGACGGGCGTGGCGGTGTTTGCATGGATAGCCGCGCGAACACTGCTCGGCACGCCCGGGGCGCTGTGGATGCTTGAGCGGCCGATCATCGAGGTCGCCGCGCTCGGCTTCGTCGGCCAGGGCGGCCTAACGGCAGTCATGTTCGCAGTGCCGGGCGTGTCCGATCACCGTGATCTCGTGCGGACGATTCTGCGCACATATCAGCCCGTCAGCGCCCTCCTGGGCGCCTGGCTGCTCCTGCATGCGATGGCGATCCGCTTTCCCGGTGGCCTGCAACACCTGCTGCTGGTACCGGTCTCACTCGGCATCGCGTTCGCGCTGGGCATGATCGCGCATAGCAGCGGACTGCTGCGCGGCCGGCAGGCGCCGGGGGCGGGCGATGAGAGGACGGGGGGCCTCGAGATGATCGGCGTGCGCGTGGTGATGGGGCTGCTTGTGGCGGGAGGCCTGTTGCTGGCGCTCACGGCCGTGGCCATGGCGGCCACGGCGTCGCGACCGCCGGTGGAGACCCTGGCTTCGGAGATCTTCGCCCTACTGGTCGGACTGCCGTGCGCGGCCGGCATAACGTCCGCCGGGGTCATCTCGCGGGCGGGCGTCTCGCGCCTCGCGCAGGCGGCACTCGCGCTTGCCGTCGGCGGAAGCGTCGTGTGCATGGTACTGTGGGGGATAGCCGTGACAGGCGATGGGCTGCAGCTGGCGCTGGGGTGGCTGCAGGTCGCGACGCTTGCGGGAGTGGCGGGACTCGCAATCGTGTGCCCGCGTTGAGATACGCGGATGCTCCCGGCGCAGGCAGTGGGGCGTGGGAAATTGAGAACGCCGGCGCGTGGTAGCGCCGGCGCCTCGCGATTCTCCTCTGCGCTCGTGGCTCCTCAGGCGGCTTCCTCTCCGGTCTCGATCGGCTCCGGCTCCGGGATGACTGAGAGCTGCTGGTGGGCGAGCGTACCCATGGCCATCTCGAAGGGACGGCCCTGCTCCTTGTAGCCGAGCTTCTCGAGGGCCTGGTTGGCCTGCTCCTGCACGATCGGAGCTGGGTCTCCGTTGCTGAGCTTGGCCGCGGCGGCGGTCTTCAGGGCGGGTATGGCCTCCCGATCGCCGATCTCACCGAGGATCCACGCGGCTCTTGCGCGCACATGCTGCGAGAGGTGCGCGTTGTTGGCCAGCGCGGCGATCCCCTCGATGATCGGGTCGGGCTTCTGATCGGTGACCTCTTCGCGACCCTTCTTCACGAGCGCGACCGCTGCGATATCGCGCAGCTCGTCATCATCCTCGAAAACCTCGTTGAGCGAGACGATGGCGCGGGGGTCATCGAGATTGGCCAGCCTGAGCACGGCCTGCTGCCGGACCTCGATGTCCTCGGATTCGATCTGCTCGTTGAGTCGCTCCATGGGGTCGACCGCGCAGCCGCTGATGCTGAGGATGATCGCCGCGGCGAGCACACTCGCCAGCACTATCAGGTATCTCATCGGTTGCCTCCGGACCGGTGTCGGTTGCATCTCAACCCGGCGTCGAGCCGTCCTAACCGCCCGCGACCGCCTCTCGAGCGGCCTCGCGGACCCAGTAGTGATCGTCATTGAGCGCGTCCTTGAGTGTCTCATTCACGCGGCTGACAAGCTCCAGCGGAGGTGAGATCAGTCGCAGCGAATGCACGGCGGCGATACGCACGTTGCCGACCTCGTCGCTGCAGGCGTCGATCAGCGCGTTGGTGGCGATGGTGCGAACCTCCTCCTCAGTCACGAGCCTCGCGAGGTCCCCGAGCGCGTATGCGGCGGCCTGGCGGACCTGAGCGCTGGGCTCGAGGGTGGGGTCAACGCTGTCCCGTAGCGTCTCGACGGCCTTCATCGCGACAGACCGGGTCGTGGTGCCCTGGGCCCGTACGGGTGCGGCGGCGCCGAGCCTGGCGAGCGCGTCGACCGCGCGCTGGCGAAGCTCCTCGGTCTCATCCTCCACCGGCTCGGCCTCGGCGGCGTCTTCGGCCTCCTCAGCGCCCTCCTCGACCGGCTCGGGGACGGGCGGGCGGTCGGCGGCGATGCTCGAGATCTCGGCCACGTGTGTCGCCGAGGCGAGCATCTGCAGCGCCTCGACCGCAGCCATGCGCACTTCGAGGGGCTCGGCCGGGTTCTGGGCGAGCATTGCGATGCGTTCGGCGGCTCCCCGTGCCTTCCCGTGGCCGAGAGAGAGCGCGGCGTTGAGCCGCACGTCGGGCGATTCATCGTCGAGGGCGTCGATGAGGGCATCACGCGACGCGCGGGTCTTGACGGTGCCGAGCAGCATCGCCGCCCGCCAGCGGGTGTTGTCGTCCGCGGAGTCGAGGTACTCAATGAGTGTGTCGCTGACGGCCTCCGTGCGATCCCGCAGGCCGGTCAGCGCCCGGTTGGCCACGGCGTGGTTGGGCGAACGCAGGTCCTCGAGCAACTGCCGGGTCTCGCGGGCGCGCTGCCAGCGGGTGATGGCGTAGACGCCCACGACCACTGCCAGGACGACCACGATCAGTGTCACGGTCCGTCTGTTCACATTCATCAGCTCTCGTTCGCTCGACCTATGCGCGTCATGTTGCATTTACAGCAGCCGCTGCAGTTCACCGAAGATCGCCCGGGCCGCCCGGATCCGCTCGGGATCGGGCTGCTCCTCGTCGGGGAGCTGATCGATGAGGTCGAGGGCCCGGGCGTCGCCGATCAGCACGAGGGAGGCGGCCAGCCAGTTGCGGTAGACCGGGTCGTCGGCCTTGCCGCGAGTGTCCAGCACGAGGTCGGTGGCGGGCTTGCCGATCGCGCCGAGGATCGCGGCGATCCATGCTCGCTCCTCGGAGTCGGCCCGCTCCATGCGCTCGAGCAGGGGCGCCACGGGCTGAGCCCCCATGATCGCGAGGCCGGAGCCGGCGATGAGCTTGAGCTGGCGGTTCTCGGCGGTGTCAAAGACTCGCAGCAGCATCCGGGCTGCAGGCCCGGCCTCGACCTCGACTCCGGAAGCCACGGGGGTGGCCGCCTCGGCCATGCGCTGGCCGATCCGACCGACGGTCCTGGCCGCCGAATCGGCGAAGCGGTTGCCGGCCTCAAGCAGCGGTTCAAGGGCGTCGAGTGAATCCTCGGTGCCTACGTACTCGAGCGCCTCGATCGCCTCGCGCCGGAGGTCATCGGGGGCGGACGCATCGGCGACAAGCCCCTCAAGAAGGTCGCGGACCCGGTCGCTCTCCCCGACCTGCGGGCCCTCGGTGGCGCCGATCGACCGGATCAGCTCGCCGCCGGCGGCAGGGGAGTGCCTCGCGAGGATGATGGCGGCAAGGCGAGCGGCGGTCTGGTCCGCGGCCTGGAGCAGGTTCTGCAGCTTCTCATCGACCTCGCCGCGCCGCCAGTTGCGGAGCACAGCGAGTGCCATATGCCGGACCTCGCTGGCCGGATCGCTCAGCGCCGTCACAAGCGCGTCGGTGGCGCGTTCGTCGCCGATCTCGCCCATGGCCTTGACGGCGGCGCGGCGGACCTCAGGCGGCTGAGCCCCTCGTTCCGTCGCCGCCCTGGCAAGGGCGTCTGTCGCAGAGTTTGAGCCGGTGACGCCGAGCGCCTCGGCAGCGGCCGCCCGGACCGGGGCCGGAGCCGCGGTGTTCTCGAGAAGCTGGATTGCCGGATCGACGGCCGCCTCACCGATGGAGCCGAGCGCGATTGCGGCCCAGTGCGCGGCCTGACCGGGGTCGGTACGCATTCGGTTAAGCAGCGGCCCGATCGCCGGCTCGCCGATCTTTGCCAGGGCCTGCTGGGCAACATATGCGACGCGTGGGTTATCGCTGGCCAGCGCCTCAATAAGTGTAGGCACGGCGGGCGCGCCCAGGCGGGCGAGCGCGTCGCGGGCCGCGTAGTATACGGATGATTCGCTGTCACGCAGCGCCATGGCAAGCTGGGGCAGAACGCGCTCGTCGGCGAGGTTGCGGAGCGCATCAGCGGCGACGGTGCGCACCTTCGGCTCGGGGTCGTCCAGCGCATTTGCGAGCGGCACGACGGCCCGGGACGTTCCGATCGTGGCCAGTGTCTCGGCCGCGACCAGCCGCACCTCGATCTCCGGATGATCGAGCGCAGGCGTCAGCGGTTCGATCGCGGGCGGCCCGATCTTCGCCAGCGCATCTGCGATCTCTGCGGTCACGCCCACTCGCTCAGTCATGAGCAGGTCGGCGAGCGGTTGCGCGGCCTCCGCGACAGCGAGGGTGCCGAGGGCGGTCACGGCGGCGGCCCGCACCTCCACTCGCGGATCATCGAGACGGCCGATCAGGTGCGGAACGGCGCCGTAGTCCATCGCGATGTCGCCCAGTCCGGCCAGCGCGGAGGCCGCGCGGCGGCGGACGGCCCATGCCTCGTCCTCCGTCAGGCGCTCGATGAGCGGGGCGACGGCGCGGCTGGCGACGTCCTCTGCCTTTCCGGCGGCGACCGCTCCGAGGATCCCCGTGGCGGCGAGCCGGATGTCTGGGTTGTCGCTGGGCAGCAGCTCCTCGATCATCGGATCAATGGCGATCTCGCCCATGGCCTTGAATGCTGCTTCGGCAGCGCTCTTGGAGCGGCGGAAGGCGGCGGGACCCTGGTCGGGACCGGGCTCTTCCTGCCGCATGACCGTCAGGAGCGGCTCGATGGCGGGCTCACCGATCCCCCCGAGGGTGCTGGCGACGAGGCCGCGGACGGCGTCGTCGTAGACGTCGATGAGCTGCATCAGTGAGTACACTGCGGGCTCACCGATGGTCTTGAGCGGTGCGCTGGCGCCGCCGCGGATCGCTGCGTCCTTGTCCTGGATGGCCGCCACGAGCGGGCCGATGGAGGTCCTGCCGACGCCGGTGAGGTAGTCGTCGATCTCCACCTGCACGGGGGCATCCACGACGCTCTTGGCGCCGATGAGCTGGAACATCGTCTGCTCAGTGCCGACGAGGATGGCCGCTGAGACGGCTCGATCCTGGACCCACCGCGGCTGGTCCTCCAGCGCCTCCATGAGCTGTTGCTTCTCCACGAGCCTCTCGACAGCGCCGACACGCGCGTCGGGCGAGCCGGTGGCGATCGTGGCCAGGAGGTTGTCGACCTCGGCGCGGCGGTGCAGGGCCACCACCACGACTGAGAGGACGAGTGCGATGATGATGATCCACGTGATCTGCTGGCGGGTCTGCTCGCCCAATGACTTCAGCTCCTCGTCTGCTGTGTCGCCCGTCGGTCGCTCCTCGACAACAGCGCACGCCCCCGGAGCGCTGGCGATCCCACCGCGCTCAGGCGCGTGCCACCCCCTCCCCGACAACATCCTCCGCGTAGATATCTCTTATTCCCGTTGCGGCGCGCCCTGTCCTTCATGAGCGCGAAAAATCCGTCAGAGCACTTCCCAGGCCGGCGCGCTGCGGTGAAAGACCACCCGCAGGTCGGGGAACTGTTCGGCGAGATAGCCCGCGAAGTACTCCAGACCCGGCTCCTCGCTGACGGCGTGTCCGGTCTCGATGAGCGGGACGCGGCAGTCGCGGACCATGCGCATGGCGTACTCGTCGGACTCGCCGGCTATGAGGACGTCGGCGCCCTGCTCAATGACGGAGTTGATGGTGCCGGCGTTGAGGCTCAGGCCGACGCCGCCCCACGGCAGCCCGACACGGCTCACCGTCTGGTCGAGGTCGCCGCTGACGCGGATGGCGTTCATACCGACGCGGTCTTTGACCTGCCGCGCGAGGTCGCGCACTGTCGTGGGCTCGATCTGCCACACGCGGGTGTATCCCTCGCCCGCCACGACCTCGCCAAGGCCAAGGACCTGCGCGAAGCGATCGAGGACGCAGAACGTGTCGAGCGTTCCGTGGGCGCGAAAGAGCGTGATGCCGTGGCGGGCAAGCAGGCCGATACGGCGGCGGTTGACCGGCCAGGTGAGATGCTCCTCGAGGGCGCCTCCGTGCCACGGATAGGGCATCTGCAGCAGCTCATGCGCGATCAAAAGCTCGCAGCCCTCGGCGGCACAGGCCTCGATGACCTCGACGGTGGGCATGAAGGCGACCATCACGCCGGTGACCTCAGCCTCCGGGTCTCCCCAGCGAAAGCCCTCGTCCGCGCCGAGGGGGCGGTCGGGAACGAGCTGCGCCATGAACGCACCGATCTCACTTGCACGCACCGTTGCATCACACCCCGAAATCTGATCGCTCAACACAGGCTTTTTCCTCCGCGGGTGTGGCCTTTCCTTCCCCGCGGCGTCGGGAGGTGCAGGAGGATCGAGCGCAGAAAAACATTTCATGCACGAATCGATATCGACCCGCGCCCGCTGCGCACGCGTGGATGGGCGCTTTTTGGAGGAATCGTGATGAGAATCGCCGACTGGCAGACCCCCGGGATGAAGCAGATGGCGCAGATCCCCTTCTTCGGTCCGGAGGACGGTGAGACCGTGCGCGAGCCGCTGGGCTCGGGGAAAGGCTGGTGGGCCGGCGCGCCGAGCTGCGTCTACGACGAGGAGAGCGAGAGGTTCTACCTGTACTATCGGCTGCGCAAGCCGCGTGAGCTGGGCCGCGGAGTCGGCTGCCGGATCGCGATGAGCGAGGACGGCGTGAACTTCGAGGACATCTGGTCGCTGGGCAAGGAGGATATCGACAGCCCGTCGGTCGAGAGGTCCTCCCTGTTCCGCGCACCCGACGGCGGATGGCGGCTGTACATCTCCTACGTCGATCCGCGGACGAACAGGTGGCGGATCGATGTCATGCAGGCCGAGGCGCCGGACGCCTTCGACCCGGACGCGCGGAAGAAGATGATCACCGCCGATGACATCGGGGCCGAGGGCGTCAAGGACCCTGCGGTGTATCGCATCGGGCCGATGTACTACATGATCGTGTCATACGCGCCGGCGACGGCTCCGGATGCGAGCGAGGAGGAGAAGCACGGGACCGCGGACATCTACAACACAGGCATCGTGAAGTCGCATACGGGTCTGGCGACAAGCGGCTGTGGCCTCAACTGGCACTGGCAGGGCGACATCCTCTCGCCGCCGGACGAGGGGTGGGACAGCTACTGCACGCGGCTCGGCTCGATCATCTATCGCGCGCCGCTCTTCATCGGCTTCTACGACGGCAGCGCATCGGTGGAGGAGAACTACGAGGAGAAAACCGGCCTGTGCGTGTCGTATGACCTGCGCAACTGGGAGCGCGTAACGCGGGCCTCCGAGTTCGTCAGCTCGCCGTACGGGTGTATTCGCTACGTAGAGGCCGTCCCTGTGGGCGATGACGAAGTGTTCTACTACTATGAGTGGACGCGCGAGGACGGCTCGCACGAGCTGCGGGTGACTCGCGTGGAGGTGGACTGAGGTCGAGCTGCGGCTTCCGGGTATGGGGGAGCAGGAGATGTCGCGCGAGCTCCTGTGCGGGCCGGCCGGGTCGGGAAAGACCGACGCGGTGCTGGCGGAGTACGTCAGCATGGTCCGCGACCATGGCGAGGACAGTGCGCTGCTGCTGCTCCCCAACCGCCTGGCCTGCGACCGTATCCGTCGCCGCCTCGTGGAGGATGACTGCCTCGGCGGTCTGCTCGACCCCCGCGTGCTGACCTTCCCCGATCTCGCCGACCTGATCCTGCGCGCCAACCACGCAGAGGTGACCCAGCTTCCCGCGCTACAGCAGAGCCTGCTGATGCGCTCGGTTGTCGAGGAGCTGTGCGAGGCCGGCGAGCTGCCGACGTTGGCTCCGCTACGCGACCTGCCCGGCCTGATCGACAGCCTCGTGGGGGCGATCGAGGAGATCAAGCGCCTCGCGATTCGCCCGGAGGAGTTCGCGCAACGGCTGGCAGACGGCGGACGCGATGGCGGCAAGAACGTGGAGATCGCGCGGGTCTACGCGAGATATCAGGAGCGCCTGCGCGATCTCGGTCTGTACGATGATCCGGGGCGATTCTGGCGTGCGCGTGACGTGCTGCGCGGCGGTGACCGAAGGCCCTTCGAGGAGTTGCGGCTGGTCATCGCGGACGGCTTCGACGACTTCACGACCACGCAGCTTCAGGTGCTCGACGAGCTTGCGGGTGGCGGGGAACGGCTGGTGATAACGCTCTGCCTCGAGGAGGACGAATCGCGGCGGCCGGAGCTGTTCTCGTGGCCGCGGCGGACGCTCGGGCGCATCCGCGAGGTCCTCGGCGAGATGCCGCTGCGCTGGCAGGAGCCATCGGAGGCAGCGGGGCCGCTGGCGCAGATGGGCGAGGGGCTGTTCGCCGAGGAGGGTGATGGAGCGCAGCCGGACGCCGCCGGCGTGGCGGAGGTCATCGAGGCCAGCGGGCGGAGGATGGAGGCGCGGCAGATCGCGGTGCGGGTGAAGCGACTGCTGCGCGCTGGCGCGGATCCGGAACGGATTGCGATCCTCGCGCGGGATATCGGTGCCTACGCGCGGGCCCTCGCCGAGGTTTGCCGGGAGGTGGGCGTTCCGCTGAGGGTGCGGGCGAGTATGCCCGTGGCTGCGCGACCACCGGTGCAGGCCGTGCTGGGGATCCTGCGCATTCCCGCCGGAGGGTACGTGGCAGGCGACGTCATGCGGCTGCTCAAATCCAACTTCTTCGATCGCTCGGCCCTCCCCGATCCGGAGCTTGACCCCGATGAGATCGAGCGGATCGTGCGGGAGGCGAACATCATCGGCGGCCGGGGGCGAGCTGACTGGCGCGAACGTCTGCGGGCCCTCGACGCACGCATTCGGGACGACATCAGGGCCAGAGAGCGTGGGCTGCGTGATGACGATGAGCGCCGGTTCGCCGGGCCGGTGGAGCAGCTTCAGGCCGAGATCGCTCTGATCGAACGCGTTGAGCGGGCGCTGTCGGCGGTCTTCGATGCGTTCGAGGCGCTCCCGGCAAGAGGCTCGCTGGCGCAGATGACGGAGGCGACGGCCGACCTGATCGAACGCTTCGGAATCCGCGAGGCCATCGGACAGGACGCTGATCCGGCCGCGGCGGCGGCGAACATCAACGCGTTCGAGGGTCTGCGCGAGGGTCTGCGGCAGCTGCGGACGGCCGAGCACCGCCTGAGGATCGATGGCGAGGTCTCGCTGGCCGAGTTCTACCGCGAGGTTCAGCGGCTGGCTGGCGGCGTGACCTTCGAGCCGCCGGGACCGGAGCCGGGCGTGCTGGCGATGGACGTCGATGCGGCTCGGCAGCTTGACTTCGACCACGTCTTCGTGCTCGGGATGACCGAGCGGCAGTTCCCGCGGGCGCCGCGCGAGGATGCGCTCTTCAGCGACGACGATCGTGAGGCGCTGACGGAGGCGGGTATCCCGCTCGAGCCGCGCTCGCGCGGTGCGTGGGAGGACGCCTTCCTCTTCTACTCGGTGTGCGTCTCGGCGCGCGAGCACCTGACGCTAAGCTACCCGGATGTCGATGCCGAGGGTCGCGAGGTCCTGCGCTCCTGGTACGTGGATGAGATGGAGCGCTGCTTCGCGGACGAGGTGCCGCTTCATAGCTATGGTCTGGCGCAGACCGTGCCGGAGTTCGACGATGCCGCGAGCGTCGACGAGCTGACGCAACGGGCGCTGTTCGAGCTGCTGGGCCGCGACCCGATCATCACGGAGCGCGACGAGGCCCGGGCGCAGAGCGCGCTGCGGGCGCTGGCAGCGCACCGGCAGGCGCTGCTTACGGGCCTGCTGCGGGGGATCGAGGTCGAGGATCGCCGCGAGTCGGCGCTGCCGCCCGATGAGTACGACGGGCGGCTGAGCGACGCAGCGGCGCGCGCCGATGTCGCGGAGCGGTTCGGGGCAGAGGCGTACTTCAGCGCGGGGCGGCTCGCGCAATACGGGAACTGCCCGTTCGCGTTCTTCGCCGAGCGGGTGCTGGGCGTCTCGGAGCTGACCGAGCCGAGCGACGACGCGGATGTGATGCTGCTCGGCGAGCTGCGGCACCGGACGCTGAGCCTGTTCTTCGGGCGCTGGCGCGAGGAGAGCGGGCGCGGATGGCTGGCAGAGGAGGACCTGCCTCGGGCGTGTGAGCTGATGGACGCGATCGTCGACGAGCTGTTCCGCGAGGCCGTGGCACTTGGCCTTGTGGCGAACCGGGACGTCTTCGCCGTCGCGCGCGAGGATATGAAGCGCGATATGCATCTGTGGCTCGCCTTCGAGGTCGAGCATCTGCAGGTGGACGGACACACGGCGGACGCGCGAGAGGTCTCCTTCGGCTTCGGGCGCGCAGCACCGGTCATCATCGGCGAGGGCGAGGAGCGGGTGATGCTGCGGGGGCGCCTCGACCGGATGGATCGCATGGACGACGGCTTCGCGGTGTACGATTACAAGAGCTCGCAGGGGCCCTCTCCGCGACGCATTGACGAGGGCCTGGACTTCCAGCTTCCGGTCTACGCGATGGCCGCGCGGGCGAATGTGATCGGGGACGAGGGTGCGGTCTGCAGGGAGTGGGGGTACTACAAAGTTCGCCGGCCGGTCTACATGCGCCGCAGTCCGAAGCCGGAGCGGATCGAGGAGTATATAGCGAGCGCCCGCGAGTGGGCGCTGCGGCACGCCGCGCGGATCCGGGCGGCGCAGTT
>JALGTR010000361.1 GCA_029821265.1 Candidatus Zipacnadia bacterium | reverse complement strand
CACCAGCGCGTAGGGCATCCCCTCCCATCGGGAGGGCATCACGAACAGATCCAGCGCACCGAGCAGCTGCGGGATGTCCTCGCGGTGACCGAGGAACCGCATCCGCCGCCCGAGGCCCAACTCCGCCGACCGCGCCTCGAGCTGCTGCCGAAGCGGTCCCTCGCCCGCAATCACGAAGGTGGTGTGTGGCATGTCGCGCAGCACCAGCGCCGCCGCATCCACCAGAAGATCATGACCCTTCTGCTCAACCAGTGCCCCCACGGCCCCGACGAGTCGATGCCGGTCGGGGATCCCAAGCTCCGGGCGTATGCGATGCGCCTCAGGGTGCGGGTGGAAGCGTCTGAGGTCCACGCCGGTGCGTACGACCGCAGCCCGACCGGGTGGCACAATGCGGTTGCGCACGGCGATCTCCCGCTCGCTGTCGCACGTGCAGATGAGCAGATCAGTCAGCTTCCCGGCCATCCGCTCGGCCAGCAGATACGCCTTTCGCCGCGAGATGCTGACGTCCATCGTGAAGGCGAAGGCGTGCGGCGAGTAGATGCGGGCGGCGGGATTGCGCGTCCTCCATGCGGCGATCCGACCGAGCATTCCCGCCTTCGA
The DNA here is from genome assembly GCA_029821265.1 of Candidatus Zipacnadia bacterium. Lineage (GTDB taxonomy): Bacteria > Armatimonadota > Zipacnadia > Zipacnadales > UBA5352 > JALGTR01. Next base: position 1,443 of record JALGTR010000361.1, on the reverse strand, counting down.
GCTGTGTGCGTGGATGATGTCGAACGCCGCGGCGCCGAGGAAGTCCTGGAGGTCGCCGAGCGCACGCAGATCCTCCCGCCACGAGACCTCACGCACCATCTGGACGGTGACGACCTCGACCCCCGCCGCTCGAAGTCGGCCGATGTCGCTCTTGAATGTCTCGTCGCGGAGGGTGGACACGACCGCGGTCTGACGGAACTCCTCCGCCGGAAGCCCGAGGCAGACGTCCATCAGATACTGCCGCGTTCCGCCTGCGGTGGCCTCGAGGATGTGGCAGACGGAGATCGGCGCTGTGCTCTGCGTCATCCCCTACCGTCCTCCGAGGCGCGCGGCGAGCTTCTCCCTCGCGTAGCCGACGACCATCGACAGCTCCTCGATCTTCAGCACCACGGAAGCCGCCACGTAGGTCACCACGCCCGCCCCACCGCATGCCGCGAGGAAGAGGAGCCCCCGCAGCGTCTCGCCTCCCACCATGAGCGATGACAGCGCGTTTGCCACCGCCAGCACCACGGCGGCCATCGCTCCGGTGGCCACGAGCAGCCGGACAACGAAGCTGCCGACGCTCTTGCGATCGATCGTCCCGATGCGGCCCCGCAGCAGCAGATACAGGATGATCACCTTAAGGCCCTTGCTAATCGACAACGCGGCCGCAATGACGCCGACGTTGCGATTGAGCAGATGCACGCCCGCGCCCGCGATCAGGATGTGCAGGACCGCCATTGCGGCGCCGATGTAGTTTGGGGTCGCAGTGTCCGAGAGCGCGAAGTACCACTTGTTGATCGAGGCCTCGACGGCATAGAAGGGCAGGCCGGCCGAGTAGGGCACCAGGGCGCGACTTACCATGATCGTGTCGTCGGCGGTGAACTCACCGCGCTCGAATGCCGTGGAGACGATCGGCTGCGCAAGCATGATCATCGCCACGGCCAGCGGCACGAAGAGGTACGCCATCGCGCGCGTCATCGACACCAGCGAATCCGCCAGCCGCTGCCGGTCCTTGCGGGAGGCCCACTCGGAGACGTATGGGTACACGACAAGGCTGACCGCCAGCGGCAGGATGAGCGTGGGCAGGTCCGCGAGCTTGCGCCCAAACCCCAGCGCAGCCCGCACCCCCTCGCCCGCATCGGTGCTGAAGCGACTGTCGAAGTAGGTCCGCGCAAGAGAGAATATCAGGCCGACGATCACCGGCGGTATCAGCACCAGCATCCGGCGCAGGTCCCGATTCGAGAGATCCACCGAGGGATAGAAGCCCTTCATTCGGCGTAACAGAGCCGGAATCTGCACCACCAGCCGTGCCGCGCCGCCAAGCAGCACTCCGATTGCGGCCGCGTGCAGGCCCCTCGGCTCCCCGGAAGGATAGAGGCCGAAGCCGATAAGGCCACCGATTGACGCGAACAGAACGAACTGTCGGCTGGCGTCGGCCAGCGCCGGTATCGTGAACTGCTT
>JALGTR010000130.1 GCA_029821265.1 Candidatus Zipacnadia bacterium | reverse complement strand
AGATCGACGGTGGGCGAGACGATCTTCGGCGCGTTGGTGGTCGCAAGCTCCAGCACCGCGTTGCAGCGTGCCATAAACTCCGGCGTGTTGTCCGGAAAGGTCGCCGCCTCCTCGGCATTGAAGCCGCAAACGATGGCCTCACAGTCAAGCGACTCGGCGTACGCCGCCGCAATGCTCACGAAGATCGCGTTGCGGGCGGGCACCCATACGCTCTGGTCGGTGGCCTCTGAGAGATCGCTGTTGGGCTCAGCAATATGCGCTGGCGCGAGCCTCGCCAGCCACGGGAGCTTGACGAGCTGGTGGTCACAGCCGAGTTCGGCGGCGATGCACAGCGCGGCCTCAAGCTCGCGTCGGGCCGCGCTCTGGCCGTAGTCGAAGGTTATCGCAAGAGACGGCGGATGGTCCCGACGCGACGCCCACGCCGCGACGAGCGAGTCGAGTCCGCCTGAGAGCAGCACGACCGCTGACATCGGCTACTCCTCGCGATAGGTGACTGAGCTTGTGGGCGATTCGGCGACCTCCACGCGGACGAGCCGCACGTGCCCGGTGATCCGGTCGGCGGCGCGCCGATAGATGTAGCGCGCCAGATTCTCGCTGCTGGGGTTCACCTCATTGAATGGTGGCAGATCATTCAGGCAGCGATGGTCAAGCTCCTCGAGGATCGCATCCACGATTCGCTTCAACTCCGCGAAGTCCATGAGGATGCCCGTATCGTCAAGCTGATCGCCCTCGATCGTCAGCTTCACACAGTAGTTATGTCCGTGCATGCGCGCGCATGCGCCCGGATAGCCGCGCATCTGGTGCGCGGCTGAGAAATCGCGCTCGATCGTCAGCTCGTACACGGGCCGGCTCCGTCCGCTCTGGGCTGTCATTTTGTGTGGCACGTGCCGGCGAATTATAGCACAGCCCTCAACGGCGGGCAAACATACGTTTCGGTCCCGGATGCCGGTCAACAGCCCTCCGCCGCCCTCACTGAACACTCCGGCCGCCGCCGATCGTTGACGAATGTGGAGCACGCACCTATACTCATAATCGAAGAGGCAGTCTCTGCGCCGGGAGGAAGCATGAGCGAAGGCAAGCCGGGGGGCGTCAACGTCCGCACTGCAGTCATCGTCATCATCGCCGGTCTGCTGACCGGCGGCGCCTTTACCTGGTATTTCGGCGGCCCCCGGTCGGATGCGGCGGCCACGGAGCCAGGTCCTGTCGCCGGAGAGCCTCGCCGACCGCTGGAGGACATCGTTGCCGACCAGGACGCGGAGGCCCCCGCTCAGACGAATGACGACGACTCACCGCTCGCTGATCAGGAAGCCGCCCCTGCGGACGAGAGCGCGGATGCCCGGCTGGAGACCCCATCCTCGACTCAGCAGATCCCCGAACTCGAGCGTCCGAGCGATGAAGATGGGAAGGTTATCCACGAGACGCAGAATCGCCAGGAGCAGGAGGGTATCGAGGAGTACGTCGAGCTCGATGAGGAGCTCTACGTGAGGCTCTCCGCGCAGCTGGCGATCGCCGCAAGCGCTCTGCGGGATCGTGAGGACGCGAAGGAGATCCTGCAGGATTACACCGCCACGCTGCTGACGAAGCATCGCGTCGATCCCCAGGACTTCTACGAGTACACCCAGTGGGTGGCCAGCGACAACGATCGCGCGCACGAGATGGGCGAGAAGATCCTGCGCGAGGCGGAGAAGCACACGAAAGAGCGGATCAGCGTCAGCGCCGTGCCGGGGCTCGATCCGGCTCCGGTCGCGCCCCCGGAGGAGTAGCCGCCGGCGCGCGGGGAGGTAACGCCTCTTCTCGACGGGAAGTCTGCTTCCGAGCTGTCAGCATCGTATTGAGGGAGCAGACCATGTCTCCACTGTGCCTGGTTGCCGTCTGCAGCGCCATCATCACATTCGCGATCCCCTCTCTCGCCGCGTCCGTCGCCGTCTGGCAGCCGCCGGCTTTCGGTGATGGACTCGCCACCGAGCCGGCGGACGTTACTGCCCTGCTCAGCGACCGCGGCCACGATGTCGCGGTCATCTCCACCGACGATCTGCTCGATCCGCAGAACCTCACCCCCGATCGCTATGATCTGCTGGTCATCCCCACTGTCGGCGTCTACCCCGATGCGGGCGCGGCCGTGCTCGAGGACTATCTGCGGGCGGGCGGGCGCGTGATGACCCTCGGCGGTGTGCCCTTCTCGCGGCCCCTCTCGCGCGACGGGGGCGGCGATTGGCAGCTTGCGACCATCCCCGAGCAGCCGCCGGCCGACGTGCGGGTTATCGCCGACTTCGAGGCCGGCGTCCCCGACCGCCTCGACTTCCGTGGCGACGAGGAGGGGGAGCGACTCGACGCCTCCGTCGTCGAGGCCGATGGTGGCAGGGCGCTGCGCATCGCGACCGAGGACCTCGCGCTGTGGGAGTACGTCGAGCTTCCTGTCAGCGCGCCGGACGAGACATACACCGTGCTTCGCTTCCGCGCGAAGGGCGATGCAAACACGACGCTGCTTGGTCTGGAGCTGAACGAGTCCGACCAGTCCCGCTGGAAGATGGTTGTGCCCCTGTCTGAGAGCTGGCGCGAGTATCGCCTCTTCATCCCGCACTTTCTCTCCTACGCCACCGAGGACCGCGGCGGCGAGGGGGACCACCTGCATCCGGAGCGTCTCGCGAGGATGAGCATCGGCTTCACGTCGGGCATGGTCGGCGGGGGCGCGCACGAGGTGCAGATCGACGATCTCGAGCTATGGCAGTTCGAACCACCGTCGCTCGAGGCCGTGCCACGCTACCGACCGCGCGATGTGATGACCGCGCGCGCGTACGGCAATCTCGTGGTCATGCCCCCGGACCCCCGCAGCGCCCTCGTGGCCCTCTTCGACGACGCGCGAGCCATTGAGGCCGACGCGCTCCACTCCACCGGCGCGGCGACGATCATGCCGCAACGCGTCTGCCACGGCGACTGGCGCGGCTGGACGATCGATCTGCCCACCGATTCCGGACCGGCCTTCGACAACGTTGCGATGGCCCGGGAGAACACCGCGCGCCTGATACCGCTGCTGACTGCCGGCGGCGGGACAGTTGCCGGGGTAATCCACCTGCATGGCGGCGACCTTCCGAACGGCGCGTGCGCGTTCTTTGCGCTGGAGGCAGGGGCGCTCGACTCGCCGGTGATCATGTCGGCGGTCGCCGAGACCGCGGATTACCTGCTACAGCGGCCCGCGATCGTCAGCTTCGAGCCGACCTTCGGTGTCGTGGATGGCGAGGCAGCGATGACGTTGACGGCTCAGATCGCCGCCCCGGTCGAAGGGATCTCAGCGCGGGTGTACTTCGGCATCACGGATATTGGTGAGGAGGTCGCGAACTGGACGGAGCGCCAGGAGGTGACGCTCCCGGCCGGCGAGCGGATCACGCTCTCCGCGACGGTTGGCGCTGACGAGTTCGACTACCGCAGCTTCCGGGCGGCCGTATCGCTGCACAGCGCGGCGGGGCCTCGTGACATTTGCACGCTGACGGTCGATACGATGGGCACGATGCGCGCGCTGTGCGACTTCTTCGTCGAGCGACAGGCAGAGGACGGAACGTTCTCGAACTACGGCTACGTCGACGAGCGCGCCGCGCGCGGGCTCCTGGCGTTGTACGAGATGACCGGCGATCGGCGCTACCTCGACGCCGCCATACGTTGGGGCGACCATGAGATCGCGATCCAGCGCGAGGACGGGGGCTACCGAATGGGCTACGGCGTGCGCTCGAGCGGTGAGGAGGCCTGTTACGTGGCGGACGGCGGGGAGATCGCGATCGGCATGGTCCGCCTGCTGAAGTATGTCCCCGACGACCGTCGCGACGATTACCTGCGATCGCTGCGCGCCTACTTCGACTACCGGGAGAGCTTCCGGCAGCCTGACGGCCGCATCTCGGTCGGCTGGGTGTTCAACACGAAGTACACCACTGCAGGCGGCGACGAGGTGCTGGACGAGGCGGTGCGCTCGGATCTGCCATTTGGTTTCGTCTGCGGCTGCACGCTCGCGGCGACTGCCGCCTGGGCCGACGTGACCGATGAGCCGCGAGACATCACCGTCGCCCACCGCGACGCCCGGTGGTTCCTCGAGGACGAGCTTGTGGCTCGCAGCGTCTTCGCCGAGGCCGCGCAATGGGCGCACTACTTCATCGATGACCCGGAGATCCGGGCGGGCTTCGAGCAGCGCATGGCCGAGACGCTGATCCCGCGGGTCGCCGAGCCGGACGGCTGGTGGATGGCCTCCGCCGGTCGCGGCGGCGTCACCCTCGGCGCGGTCAGCTACTACCACCACGCCATCCAACCCTCGCCCGAGGCGCTGGCGGCGGTCATGCGCGGGCTTTACCACACGGTCGGCGATCATTCGCCCTCTCGTCTGCAGCGAGCGATGCGCGAGGATCCTCCCGTGCACGCCGAGTGGCGCTATTTGTGCTACTCATCGGTCAGTCTCGCAGAGGTTCTCGAGCCGGAGATCACCATGCGCGACATCGATGGTTGACATTCGTCGCGCCGCAAGGGGGACGCATCATGCACTATCGCCAGACGTTGCTCGCAGTCTGCGTTGCGATTCTGACGATCGGGGGTGCGCTGATGGCTCCATGCGCCGCGCAGGATGATGTCGAAGCGGCCTTCTACGTTGCCCCCGGAGGCAGCGACGATGCCGACGGCACCCGGGGGCGGCCGTTCGCCACGCTTGAGAGAGCCCGAGACGCTGTCCGCGCGTTGAAGCAGGCGCAGGGCCTGCCTGCGGGCGGGGCGACCATCTGGCTGCGCGGCGGGCGCTACGAGCTTGCGCAGCCACTGGAGCTTTCGGCGGACGATTCTGGCGCCGACGGGGCGCCGATCGTCTACCGGGCCATGCCACGGAGCCAGGCGATCATCAGCGGTGGCGTGCGCGTCCCGCCGCGGGCGTTTGAGCCGGTCGAGGACACCGCGGTGCTCGGACGTCTCCCGCGCGAGGCGTGGGACCATGTCCTGCAGGCGGACCTCAAATCGCTGGGCGTCGAGGAGTACGGCTCACCTGCCGGCGGCGGTCTGGAGGTCTTCTTTGGCGACGAGCGGATGACACTCGCCCGCTGGCCGAACGAGGGCTTCACGCGGATCACGGATATCCTGAACATCCAGCCGCGCGACGTCCGGGGCACGAAGGGTGACGCGGTCGGCAAGTTCGTCTGGGACAACGAGCGCCTCGAGCGCTGGCTTGGTGAGGACGACCTGTGGCTGCACGGCTACTGGTTCTGGGACTGGTCCGATGAGCGCCAGGCGGTCGCCAGGATCGACATCGAGGACCGTACGATCAGCCTCGAGAAGCCCTACCACCACTACGGCTACCGCAAGGGTCAGTGGTTCTACGCCTACAACGCGCTCGCAGAGATCGACCAGCCGGGCGAGTGGTACCTCGACCGCGAGGCGGGCGTACTCTACTTCTGGCCCCCCGACGATATCGATGACCGGCCCGTCACGGTCTCCGTCGCGCCGGAGCTCGTCCGCGCCAGCGACGTCTCGTATGTGCGCTTCGAGGGCCTGACCTTTGAGGCCGCGCGTGGTCACGGCGTCGTCATTAGCGGCGGCGAGGGCTGCGAGATTGTTGGATGCACCTTCCGCGCCATAGGCGCATTCGCCGCGCGGCTGGCGGGCACCGGGCACCGTGTCGCGCATTGCGACGCATACAACCTCGGTCACGGCGGCTTCGCGATCTCTGGCGGCGACCGCGCCACCCTGACGCCGGCCGGCCTCGAGGTCGAGAACTGCCACATCCACGACTTCGGTCAGTGGCGGCGTATGTACGTCCCGGGCGTGAGCATCAGTGGTGTCGGGAACCGCATCAGGCATAACCTGATCCACACCGCACCGCACCAGGCCATCTCCTTCAGCGGCAACGAGCATCTGATGGAGTTCAACGAGATCCACAGCGTCTGCTACGAATCCAACGATGCCGGCGCGATCTACTCCGGCCGCAACTGGACGATGCGCGGGACCGTCATCCGCAACAACTACATGCACCACGTGGTCGGCCGGGAGGGCCGGGGTGCGGTTGGCGTCTACCTCGACGACATGTACTGCGGCACCGAGATCTCCGGCAACATCTTCTACCGCGTCACGCGCGCGGCGTTCATCGGCGGCGGACGCGACAATGCAATCGTCGGCAACGTCTTCGTCGATTGCCCGCGCGCGATACACATCGACGCCCGGGCGATGGGATGGGCGGCGGGGAGCGTGCCCACGACGATGACCGATCGTCTCAATGAGATGCCCTACCAGAACGAGCTGTGGCGCGAGCGGTATCCGGAGCTGGTGAACATCCTGCAGGATGAGCCCGCAGCGCCGAAGGGCAACCTGGTCGCCCGCAACATCATCGCCGGGCCCTTCGACTGGCGGGACATCGAGGGCCGCGCGGAACCGTACCAGACCATCCGCGACAACCTCGTGGTGGAATCGAGTGCTTTCTTCGACCCTGAGGGGCCTTCGCTTGACTTCCAGCAGATCTCTCCTCACGAGGAGATCGGCTTCGAGGCCATCCCGACCGATCGGATTGGGCTTTATCGGCATGAAGCGCGTCCGACCTGGCCGGTGCGCGATGAAGTCATGCCGCGCGTGATCGACGACTGGTTCGCGCGCCAGGCTCCGGCGGCGCGCGAGCGGGCCGAGCGTCGGCGCGGCCCCAGGCCCACCTTCGCCATCAAGCCCACCGCCGCCGAGATCACCATCGACGGGCGCATCGGCGGCGCGGAGTGGGGAGGAGCGCGCCCACGTGATGCGATGCTCATCGCGCAGGGGGTCCACGGCGAGAAGACCGCTCCGCAGAGCCTCGCCTGGCTGCGGTGGGATCCGCGGAACGAGACGCTACTCGTGGCAATCCGCAATGATGTCTCGGACGAGAAGCCGCTGCGGATGGGCAACAGTTGGGGCAGCGACGACGCCGTGGAGATCGCCGTGCGCCGCACGGTGGACAGCCGCGAGGCGCCGATCCTGATCCTCCGCGGCTACCCATCGGGGCATTTCGAGAGCAGCCCCGAGGCGGGCGCCGACCCTGAGGACGTCGAGCGCGCTGCGTCGGGCGTTGAGTACGCTGCGCATGTCGAGGGCCCGAGGCGCTGGAGCGCAGAGTGGCGGATCCCGCTGGCGTCGCTTGGACTGCCCGCGCAGGCCGGGACGCGCTTTGCGCTCAACCTTAGCGTGCGCAAGTCCGCTCAGCCACTCTGGCAGATGTGGCGGGGCACCGGCGCTCACACCTGGGACGTCGATCAAGGAGGCATCGCCACACTTGCAGAGTAACACCACCACGCCGCGCCTGATTGCGCTGCTGTGCGCGCTGCTCACAGCCTCAGTGGCCTGCGCCGGAGAGTTCGTGGACCTCGGCGTTCCGGTCCGCCACGCGCAGGTGATGAACGCGATGGTCGGCCCGGATGCGCAGGGACGCAACACGAAGGTCTACGTCAACATGATGTCGGCCGGGCAGACGTTCTTTCTGCTGCAGATCGACCCCGATACCGGCGAGGTGAACCGCTTCGACGGCGCCGAGGGCAGAGGCGCCTGGCACTCGATCGTGGGGCCTGATGACCGCATCTACTTCGCGGTCTACGGCAGCGGCTGCCCGGTCTCGCTCTGGGTCTTCGATCCTGCGAAGCCAGAGGAGGGCCTGCATCACCTCGCGGACTGGTCGCTCAGCGAGGAGATCGTCTGGAAGATCGCCGCCGACGAGGACACGATCTATGGCTGCACCTACGGAAACGCCCTCGTGCTCGCCTACAACATCGAGACCGGCGCGATCCGGTGCTTCGGTCCTTTTACCGAGACCGGACAGTACAGCCGCCCGATCCTGGTGGGCCGGGAGGGCTGGGTATACACGGCCGTCGGCACCGCCGAGTGGGATATGATCGCGTTGGACCCCGACACAGGGGAGTACCACTCCGTCCGCAGCGCTGAGCAGAAGCAGGGCCCGATGCTGCCCGAGGGCCACCCGTCGTGGGGGAAGATGTACCTCGGGCAGGAGGGCAACGTGTACTACTGGGACAACGATGGGTGGCATATGCTCGTCGGCGGGCGGAGCATTCCCATTGCTGCCGAGGACCTCGGTCAGTGGCACAAACGCCCGCTCGAGGATGGCCGCGTGCTGGGCGTGTGCAGTGATGAGGGGTACTACACGCTCGTGAATCGCGCGACCGGCGAGACGACGCGCCATGAGTTCGACTACGAGGCGCCCGGCAGCCGGCTCTTCATGGTCGGTGAGGGCTCGGACGATGCGATCTACGGCTCGTCAATCATACCGCTGCAGATGTTCCGCCACGATCCGCTGACCGGTGAGAACGTGCAGCTTGGCAATCCGACGCAGGGCGGGGCGGAGATCTACTCCATCCTCCCGATCGGCGACCTCATGGTGCTGGGCTCCTACCCGGGCGCCTACCTGTCCGTCTACGACTCGCGCAAACCGTGGAGGTTCGGCACAGATCCGGGCAGTAATCCGCGTGGATACGGACGGCTCGGCGACGGGCATTTCCGCCCACAGGCGATGACCGAGGGCCCCGAAGGGCGCGTGTACATCGGTTCCATCCCCGACTACGGCGAACTCGGCGGGGCGATGGGCGTCTTCGATGTCGAGCGCTGGGAACTCGTCGAGAATCACCGAGATATCGTCCCCGACCAGTCGATTCTCGCGCTGACGTACGATCCCGCGAGCGGCCTGATCTTTGGTGGGACGAGCATCGTAGGAGGCGGCGGATCTACGCCCACCGCCGATGAGGCCGTGGTCTACGCGTGGGATCCGTCGCGCAAAGAGATCGTCTGGCAGACCGCGCCTGTCCCCGGCTCCGAGGGCGTCACGGGCCTCACGCTTGCAGGTGGGAAGCTCTTCGCGTCTGTGAAGGGCAACCGGGTCTGCGCGCTCGATCCGGCAACCGGCGAGGTCCTTGCGACCGGGGAGGTCCCGCGCGGCTGGGTGCACACCGCTGCCATCGGGACGCACTCGAACGGGATGGTGTACGGCCTGACCGGCTCGTGCATCTACTCTGTGGATCCCGCGACGCACGAGATCACCGAGGTGGCGACCTTCAGCGAGGGCATAAGCTGTGGCTTCGCGCTGACCGATGACGGCATCTATTTCGGCTCAGGGACACATCTGTGGATGTATCGCTGGTGAGAGGGGAGATGGCCACGATGGCGACACTCATGATTGCGCTCTGCCTGCTGCTGTCAAGCCAGACGTTCGCGCAGGAGCGCCCGGACTGGGTCGATCGCATCCGCGACGACCATCCGCGCGTGTTTCTGAACGACGATACCTGGCCGGAGGTCCGCGCGATGGCCGAGGGGCCGTTTGCGGACCATTACGAGCGGGTCAAGGGCGTCGTGGATCGGGTCGAGAATCCGATCCCGGTTGACGACTGGGGCGCACACGCGATGCTCTGCGCCTTCGTGTGGAAGTTTACCGGCGATGAGGCCTATCTCGAGAAGACGCGTGAGATGCTCGACCGCAGCCTCGAGCACTACCACGAGGTGGTCGGCCGAGGCGACGCGGTCGACTGGTACTCCACCAGCCGCATCATGATCCTCGCCGCGTTCGACTGGATCTTCGAGGATAGCCCCGAGGACTGGCGGCAACAGTGGGGATTGTCGATGCTCGACCATGTTACGGACGTGCTGCCCGGAGGTGTGCCGAATCTCGGCGCCGGCGACATCATCCCCGTCAACCGCAGCGGCATCACCACCGGCTTCTACGGAACGCCAAGCCTGATGTGGTACGCCGGTCTGGCGATGCACGATGAGGGCATCGACGACGAACGGGCGCTGGACTACCTGGTCCGCGGGCACGACCTCTACATCCAGCTTCTCGAGCACCGCAGCCGGGCGGCCGGCGACGACGGTGGCTCGGCATCGGCCACACTCGGCTACGCATTGGGCGCCTACCCCTGGGCTGAGTTCAACTTCCTGCACACGTGGGAGTCTGCGACAGGCGAGAACATCGCCGGCGACTGGCCCTACGTCGCCCTACTCGCGAATTATGTGATGTGGAACTACCTGCCTGGCGGCCATGAGTTCGGGTACGGGGACGCCGGGCACACGACCAACAAGATGCCCGCGTACCTCATGCCCCAGCACATCATGCAGATGATGCACTTTTACTCCCACGTGCGGCCCGACTGGGTCGCGCTGATGCGCTACATGCGCGAGGAGATGTTCACTGGAGGCCTCGACACCATCCGCTGGGGCGTGCACCCCTTCCTTCTCACGCGCATGAAGGACGCGCCTCCGCCGATGGATCCCGGCCAGCTGCCCCACGCGAGGCACTTCGAGGGCATGGGGCAGGTCTTCATGCGCTCCGGCTCCGGCCCGGAGGACACCTACGCGCTCTTCAACGCCGGAGGGATTCTGCGCCAGCACCGCCACTACGATAACCTCAACTTCTGGATCTACCACCGCGGATTCCCGATCGTCGACTCCGGTACGCGCGCGAATGAGGACGAGGGCGACCACCTGCAGAATTATTACGCGCAGACGGTCGCCCACAACTGCGTGCTCATCGATATGCCCGACGAGCCGGTCTCCGACTACTGGAACGGCACGGTCTACGTGCAGGAGGGCGGGCAGTACCGGTCCGATGCCTCGGAACTCGTCGCGTTCGAGACCAACGATATCTTCACGTATGTCGCCGGGGACGGCACCGAGGCCTACCGGCCGGAGAAATGTGAGCTGTGCACGCGCCAGATGGTCTTCATCTACCCGAACCACTTCGTGATCTTCGACCGGGTGCGCTCCACGCAGCCTGAGTACACGAAGCGCTGGCTGTTGCATCCGGCGACCGAGCCGCTGGTCGAGGGCACGACGATCAGGGCGGACCAGGGCGAGGGGCGGCTCTTCTGCCGCACCCTGCTGCCCGCCAACGCACAGCTTACCGCCATCGGCGGCGAGGGCCAGCGCTTCATGGCCGGCGGGCGTAACTGGGAGCTTCCCCCCGGGGTGGAGTTTACTGAGATGATGGGCTGGGGTCGCGTCGAAGTCGCCTCAACTCAGCCATCAGCCGAGCAGCTCTTTCTGCACGTGATTGAGGTCGGAGACCAGTCGCTGGAGCAGATGGCCCCGGTCGAGCGGATTGAGGCAGACGGACAGGTTGGGGCGCGCCTGACCATCGACGGCCGCACGGTGGAGGTGACCTTCGCGACCGAGGGCGACCTCGGCGGGCATATCACCGTCAGCGAAAATGGGCAGGCGATCATCGACCGCGATCTGACGACCGATGTTCTGCCTCAGGAGGGCCTCGCGAGACAGTAGTGTCTGAGGCTGGTACGGGCAGAAATGGAAAAAGCGCCGCCCG
>JALGTR010000129.1 GCA_029821265.1 Candidatus Zipacnadia bacterium | reverse complement strand
TGCTTGAGCTGCTGATCGGCGCCCCCGGTGAGACACCCCAGACCGCTCGCCAGAGCATCGAGATGGCCCGTCAGAGTGAGCCGTCGTGCATCGACATCTCCCTCGGCGTCCGGGTCTACGCCGGCACCGGCATGCCGCGCCATATGCAGGAGCGGATGGCCGCCGGAGACTCCCATGGCCGGTGGGGTCGCACGGACGACAACCAGCGCCTCGTCGAGGCTATCGCCGACGGTGAGCGCGGCGCCTACTGGGACATCCTCCGCCGGCTGGGCAGCGACTGACCTCGCTGGAGGTCGATGCGGTGCCCTCAGGGAAAGCATTCGCGACGCCCGTGCCCCGATCCACGAGGAGTGTTGTTGATGCCCGACACCAGCTTCCTGGCATACCTTACCGCGTCCACCTACTGGGCGCTGGTGGTGTGCTGGTCCGCGATCCTCATCTTCTACATCATCGAGTACCGCAGGCTGCGGCAGCTCAGTCCGCTCGTGGCCACGCTCGTGGTGGTGATCTTCATCGACGGGTTTCGCACCCTCGTCGAAAGCGGATACTTCGGCGTGTGGTACACTGCCCGCACCGGCCTGATCCCCTACAGCATCTTCGAGCTCCTGACCCGGCCCGAATACGTGATCATCCCCAAGCTCGCCAACCTCGGAGCCGCCGTGATCATCCTTCTTTTCATGTTGCGCCGGTGGTTCCCGGCCATGGAGGCCGAGGTGCAGCGCCACCGCGAGCTGCAGCGCACTTACCGGGAGCTGCAGAGGCTGCAGGATCTGCGCGATAACCTCGTCGACATGATCGCCCACGATATGCGCACACCGGTGACTGCGATCATCGGCTCACTGCAGACGGCCCTGCAGGACGTTCCGCCGGGCTCGATGGTTGAGGAGATGGTCCGTAACGCCGTTCAGGACGCCCGCAGGCTGGAGATGATGACTGAGGACCTGCTGGATATCAACCGGATGGAGGCCGGCCAGCTGCCGATGCAGATGGAACCGGTGGACGTCTCCGAGACCCTCCATGAGGCGGCCTCCCGCGTGCGCTATCTTGCCGACGAGAAGGGCCTGCGGCTGAGCGTTCACGAACCCGACCGGCCGCTGACGGTCATGGCGGATCGCGATATCCTCGAGCGCGTCCTCATGAACCTGCTGCAGAACGCGATCCGCCACACCGGACCGGAGGGCCGTGTGGAGCTCAGCGCCCGAGAGGCCGAGGAGGAGGGCATGGTACAGCTCACGGTCTCCGATACCGGCGAGGGCATCGCTGAGGAGATCCGGGATCGGATCTTCGACCGCTTCTTCCACGCAGCCGGGGAGACCGCGGGCGCGCCCGCCTCGATCGGCCTTGGGCTGGCCTTCGCCCGCCTGGCCGTCGAGGCGCACGGTGGACGTATCTGGGTCGAGAGCGAACTCGGTGAGGGAAGCAGCTTCCACCTGACGGTGCCAATGGCCCCGCGATCAGCCTCGGAGTAAAAAGAAGGAGAGAGATTCGATGCGCCCGCTTGCCAGCCTGCCGGTGACCGCAACTGCCATCCTGTGCGCGCTGTCGATCTCGGCCTGCGCATTGGCGCAGGTCGCGGCATCGTATCCTGATGCGATGGTGTTCATCGAGGACGGCACCCCGCTTGCGACGGAGACCATTGGCGCCCGGTGGATCGAGGGCGATGGCATCGTCGTCTCGGGCGGCACCGACGATATCAACCAGCGGATCCTCGGCCGGGCCACGATCGGTCCGGGCGATTTCCATGTGCATGCGCGCCTCGCCATCGAGAACCTCGACAACAGCGCCGCCGCGTTCACGATTGGCGCGAACAGCTACTTCGGCTTCGAGGGAGGACACGGCTCCATGTTCATCACCGGACCGCTGTTCGACAACGCGAGGGGAACGCCCATCGGGGACCCGGCGGACTACATCCGCGATCGCGTCCCGTTCGAGTTCGACGTCATCCGCGAGGGAGAGCGTCTTACGGTGCTGATCGACGGCCAGGTCGCGTGGGAGCAGCAGGTGACGACCGAGGCCCTCGGCCCCGTCGGCTTCACGCCGGTTCGCAGCACGATGCAGATCTCGCAGTTCTCGGCCCGCGGCAACCTGCAGCCTTACACGCCTCCGGGCGCGAGCGAGATCACGCTCGATCCGCGCGTCGAGTGGGTCGATGGCCTACCCTTCGGCCCCTTCGTGCGGCTCGCAGACGGTGGGATACTCGGGGTCGCCCGGGGCAGCGACGCCCGCCATGCGCTCGTCAGCTATGACGAGGGGCAGACCTGGCAGCAACGGGAGATCTTCGCGCCCGACGACAATATGATCATCCGCCCCGAGCGCGCGCTTCTGAGGACCCGCAGCGGGGTGATCATCCTCATCTACACCAACGACGCGGTCATCAACTACTCGTGGGACCGCGAGAGGAACGTCCCAAAGCCCGACATGTTCCTGCCCACCTATTGCGTTCGCAGCCTCGATGACGGCAGGACGTGGACCGAGCCGCAGATGATCTACGATGGCTGGTGTGGATGCATTCAGGATATGATCCAGACGCGGAACGGCAACATCGTGGTGCCGGGCCAGGAGCTGCTCTACGACGAGGGCCGTCACGCGACGATGCCCTATGTCTCCCGCGACGATGGCGAGACGTGGCAACGCACGCGCTACCTCGACATCGGCGGGCAGGGCGATCACGCGGGGGCCATCGAAGGGACGCTCGTGGAGCTTGAGGATGGGCGCCTGTGGATGCTCATGCGGACGCAGGAGGGGCGCTTCTACCAGTCATTCTCGCCCGACCAGGGGCTGACGTGGACCGATCTGGAGCCTTCCCCGATCGAGGCCACCACCGCTCCGGGGAAGCTTGTGAGGCTGCAGAGCGGTCGACTCGCGCTGGTCTGGAATCCTCCTCCCACTGAGGGGTTCGGCAGCCGCAATGAGATCGCCATCAGCTTCTCGGAGGACGACGGGGAGAACTGGACCGAGCCGTGTGTCTTCGCCAGCGATCCCGGCGGGCGGCTGTCCTACCCGCACGTCTTCGAGCACGCGCCCGGAGAGCTCTGGATCACGACGATGCAAAGTCCCCTGCGCGTCAACCTGCGGGAGGAGGACTTCGTCGGGAGGTGACCTCACAGTCGCGAACGCGGCCGCCGGGATGGTCGCCCGGCGGCCGCGCTGAGAGGCGTCATTGCCTCGCTTCTACCTCGCTTCCGCCACGCCGACGGACGCATCCGTCAGGCGCAGTTCGGTCGTGTTGCTCTCGAGATCCCGGAAGTAGGCGCGAAACTCGCTCTGCGCCGACCACCATGGACCAAGGTGCGTGCACTCGCCGGAGTGGATGTGGATCAGCTCGTGCAGGAAGATCGTCGCCTGGTCCAGTACGTCGGGGTAGCGCTCGAACATCGGCGTGTTGATCCAGATCTCGCGCGTGTTGAGCCACGCGAAAGCGTTGAACGGCTCAGACAGCTCCGGCGGCGAGACGATGCGCACCTTGCCCTGCGCCAGCAATTCCCGCCCGAGGTCGGCGTACTCCGTCAGCCCCGCCTCGTCGATCATCTCGACCCACTCGTCAGCCGCTGCGACCGTGGGTGTCGTCGGGCGCGGAGGACCGGATGGCCCGGTCGGCGCAGTTCCCGCAGTTCCGTCGGTTGTACCGCTCCCGCCACCACATCCGACAATCCAGCTTCCAGCCAACAGCATCACGCACGCCGCAAACGCAACGCGCCGATGCCGCGATCGACCATCATCTGAATGCATTTTGACCCCTGATCTCCCGTGCATCGGGTGGATACTCACCGATGTCATCGGGGCGATCGGGGGGGCGCTGAACGCGGGCGCGCAACGGTCATCTGACAGTCGTGCGAAAACCTTGCCGGCAGGCTCTTGCGACCACTTTCCAGGCCACGAAGGAAACCGCGGCCGTCGCGAAGAATCGGTGCTCCGGAGTACCCGAGTCTCGGCCGCCCGGGATGCCTCCGGGAAGGGCATGCGATCGCATTCTACGAACCCGGCGACCTGTCGCTTCCCGACGGACTGCCCCTCCCCGTCGCTAAGCCGTGCCTGCTGATGCTGCGCGGCGAGGACGACGGTGTCGTCATGACCGTCTACAGCCCGGTCGACTGCCCGTTGTCGTAGTGACTGCCGATTCCGAGAGAAGGAGCCGCATGATGAGTGGTGCAGGCGCATGATCCCCCGCGCAACGATCGCTGAAGCCATGTACGAGGCCATGCGCCTCGCCGCGACCACCCTTCCCCCCGACGTCGAGGCGGCGCTGAGCAGAGCGCTGGAGGAGGAGAGTGATCCCCTTGCCCGCCGCCACCTCGAGGTCAGCCTCGAGAACGCCCGCGCAGCCGCCGAGGGCAAGGGCCTGGTCTGCGCCGACACCGGCTTCCCGCTTTTCTACGTCACGGCGGGCGGCGACACCCGCGTGGAGGGCGGCTTCGACGCACTCTACCGTGCGGCCGCGGAGGCGACCGCGCGGGCGACCGCCGATGCCCTCCTGCGACCGACCATGGTTGATCCTCTCAGCCGCAGGAACCCCGGCGGTAACGTCGGGCCGGGCATGCCGAAGGTGGACCTGCGCTTCGAGGGCGACGGCAGTGGTCTGGAGATCATCGCCGCGCCCAAGGGCGGCGGTAGCGAGATATTCGGGACCTTCTACCGTATGATGTATCCCTCCGACGGCGAGGCCGGGATCGTCAAGTTCGCCATCGACTGCATCCGCGACGGCTGCTATGCCGGGAAGATCTGTCCGCCCGCGATCGTGGGCATCGGTATCGGCGGGACCGCGGATCTTTGCATGAAGCTCGCGAAGGACGCCGCCGTCTTGCGACCGGTCGGCCGGCACCACCCTGACCCAGCCGTCGCCGCCATCGAGCAGAAGCTCTTCGCCGCGGCCCGCCGTCTCGGCCTCGGCCCCATGGGCGCGCGGGGCGTCAGCTCGGTCATGGCAGTGCACGTCGAGACGGCTCTGACGCACACCGCGGCGCTGCCGGTGGCCGTCAACGCCCAGTGTCTCGTCGGCCGCCGCTGGCGAGCGATCATCTCCAGCGACGGCGATATTCAGTACACAGGAGAGCTGCCGTGAGCGATACCATCCGACACCTGCAGCTGCCTCTGACCGAGGACGACGCACGCGGGCTCCGGCTCGGCGACGTCGTCACCGTCACCGGCCGCGTCTTCACCGGCCGGAGCCTCTTCCACATCCGCGCCATCGAGCAGGAGCTCGTCCCGCCGATCGACTTCAGCGAGATGAACTGCTTCTTCCACGTCGGCCCCGTCATGCAGCAGGCTCCTGACGGCTGGCAGGTGGTGAGCATCGAGCCAACCTCCAGCATTCGGTTCGAGCGCTACGGCGGAGCGGTCGTCAGGAAGCTGGGTCTGCGCGCGCTCATCGGCAAGACCACCATGGGGCGGGGTACGGCTGCTGCTCTACGCGACGTTGGCGGGGTGCACCTGACGAAGATCGGCATCTGCGGCAATCTCCTGCGCGATCAGGTCAGGCGCGTCGTTGACGTTCACTTCCTTGATGAGCTGGGCAAGACGGAGGCGACGTGGATCTTTGAGGTCGAGCGCTTCGGCCCGTTCTTCGTCGACATCGACGCATGCGGCAACAATTACTTCGAAGCGCTTGACGAGGGGATCGGGCAGCAACTGGCCGACGTCTACGAGAGCCTCGGCGTGCCCGCCGACTTCGCGTACACTGAGGTGAATCCGTGAGCCTGCAGGCAGATCGCGTGCGCGGCGTCTCTCTGAACGGACTGCTCGGTTACGGATATCCAGCCTCGAGCCTTGAGCACGCCCGGGCGATGAAGCCGGACTTCATCGGGGTGGATGCCGGCTCGACCGATCCCGGCCCGTACTACCTCGGCGCCGGTAAGAGCTTCGTGAGCCGTGCTCAGGTCGCCCGTGATCTTGAGCCAGCACTGCGTGCGGCCGTGGCCAGTGGCATTCCGCTCATCATCGGCACCGCCGGTGGCTCGGGGGCGCGCCCGCATCTGGAGGCGACCGTCGGTCTCGTATGCGAGATCGCGCACCGCAACGATCTGCGCTTCCGGATGGCCGTCATCGCTGCCGACGTCGCGCCCGAGACGGTTCTCGAGGCACTGCGCGATGGACGCGTTGCGCCGTGCGGCAATGCACATCGGCTGACTCCGGAGGATGTTCGTGACTGCACACGGATCGTCGGACAGATGGGCACCGAGCCGCTCGTCGCCGCGCTCGATGGTGGCGCCGACGTCATCCTCGCCGGTCGCTGCTGCGACGCGGCGATCTTCGCCGCCGAGCCGATGCGGCGCGGCTTCGATCCCGGCCTTGCGCTGCACATGGGCAAGATCATGGAGTGTGGAACCCTCTCGGCGAGGCCGGCGGGCGCGAACGATGTGCTGGTGGGCACGATAGCCGAAGACGCGTTCGAGGTAATCCCCGCGAATCCCCGGCGTCGATGCACGCCTGAGTCGGTCGCCGCTCACTCGCTCTACGAGCAGCCCGATCCGAACTGTTTCCATGAGCCAGAGGGCACCGTGGATCTGTCAGCCTGCGAGTTCGAGCAGGTCGGCGAGCGAGCCGTGCGCGTGATCGGCTCCCGACTCATCCCGGCAGAGCAGCCAACCGTGAAGCTCGAGGGAGCCAGGCTGCGCGGGTATCGCGCCATCACGGTGGCGGGCGTGCGCGATCCGCTGGTAATCGAACACCTCGACGAGATCGAAGAATCCGTCCTCGCCACCGTCACGGAGGCGTTGTCTGAGGCCCTCGACGGCGACGATCTGACTCTTCGCTTTCTCCGCTTTGGCGTTGACGCGGTAACCGGGTCGGCGGAGGGGCGGCCGGCTGCGCTCCCGCGGGAGGTTGGCCTTGTGATCGACGCGATCGCCCCCTCACAGGAGCTGGCCGACCGCGCGCTGGCGCTCGCGCGTTCGACCGCTCTTCACCAGGACTTCGAGGGCAGGAAGAGCACTGCAGGGAACCTCGCATTCCCGTTCTCCCCGAGCGACCTCAGCGGGGGGCCGGTGTATGAGTTCGCGGTCTACCACCTCATGGAGGTCGCCGACCCCAACGCGCTCTTCACTGTCACCTTCGAGGAGGTCGGCTGATGCGCCTGTACGACCTCGCAAAGACGATTCGCAGCAAGAACGCCGGGCCATTCACGCTCACGATCGACGTCGTCCTGCCGGATGAGGCGACCTTCCGGCGGGTGGCAGGATCTGGGGCTCTGACCCCCGGGCGCGTCGCCGAGCTCTATGGGGTGGACGCTGGCCGCGTTCGGATCGTGCCGTTCGGGCGTGTTCGCACCATCAAGATCAGCCTTCCGCGTCCGGGCCCCAGTTCCGGCGCTCCCGGCGACCGTGACGTCTACGGCTGCCAGCAGCACTTCCCGCTCGCCGGTCTGAGGATCTGACGATCTGCCGGGCGATATCCTGCCGAACCGGCCGCGCGAGATTCTGCACCGGTGGGAGCGCGACTTCGGCCGGCGGATATGCTCTGCCCCCGACGTGAGCGATTGCATCAACGACTACGTCCGGTGATCGCTTCGATCATCATCCCCCTCGCTGGCGGCGCAGGTCTCCCCGGGCTTGCCGCATCCCCCGGCCGCCCTGCGATGAATGCTTCCGCGCCAGAGACTTGCCCTTCCGGAGACCTGCCACCGGCCTGCCGAGCGCACGACACGTCGCGCGGAGCGCGAGGCGCAGTGCGATGGCGCATGACGATGATGCGGTGGATGCCAGGACAGCCGCGCCGCGCCCGTCTGACCGGACGCGGCGCGTAAGACAACGCTCAGGCTACTGACATCGTCGGCACGCAACTGTCGGGCGTCAGTCCCCGGTGAGGAAGCCGAGGACGTTCGTGATCGCCATCAGACCGGGCCCCAGGACGACGACGAGCAGTGCGGGGAAGATGAAGAGCACGAGCGGGAAGAGCATCTTGACCGGTAGTGTGGCAGCCATCTCTCGCACCTGCAGGCTGCGGCCGACGCGGACCGTCTCTGCCTGCGCCCGCAGGGCCTTGCCGATACTCACTCCGACCTCCTCGGCCTGGACGAGAGAGGCCACGAGTGCGCTGAGGTTGTCCTCACCGACGCGCTCAGCCATGTCCTCCCATGCCTTCCGGCGGCTCTTACCGACGCGGATCTCGCCCAGAAGGCGATCGAACTCCTCCACGAGCGGCCCCTCCTTCCGCTCGATCACCTCAGCGAGGGCACCGTCAAGTCCGGAGCCGGCCTCGACGGATACGACGAGAAGGTCGATCACGTCCGGCAGCGACTTGCGGATGGCCGCGTGCCTGGCTTCGGTCGCCTTGTGGATCATCGCAACTGGAAGCAGCAGAGCGACGATGACCACGAACGCCGCGATGGGGAGGCGGTAGGCCGAATCGGCCATCGGGCCCGCCCACAGCCACCAGGCCGTCCCGATCCCGGCGACAGCGACCATGGCCCGCATGGTGATGTAGCCCTCGGCGCTGAGGCCGAACGGACGCCCCGCCCGCTCAAGCTGAACGTCTGTCGCGGCCAGCACGTTGGCGGGCGTCCTGTCACCGATCGCGGAGACCACACGCTCAGCCGCCGGCCTGGCGAGCCGCTCCGTGAAGGGAATTGCGAGCATCTCCGCGATGGCGGATCGTCTGCGGTCGGTTCGCAGGCTCCGCCGCCGGCGGATGACGCGTACGCTGTGGGTCTCAGCCATCATCGTGTATGTGACAAGCAGCACATCCGCAAAGACCAGGGCGGTGATCACGTAGATAATGGTCGTCACGATAGGCCCTCCTGTCCGGCGAATCTCCCCTGCACGAGCTCAGAAGTCGATCTCGACCATGTTCTTGAGCACGATGATCCCGATGACCATCAGAACTCCCGCTCCAATGAGCAGGATGCGCCCGGCCTGGTCAACGATCAGCGGCTCCAGGTAGCCGGGGTTGATAATTGACACCAGAATGGCCATGACGAAAGGCAGAGCGACGAGGATGCTGGCCGAAAGTCGCCCCTCGCTGGTCGCCGCATCGATCTCGCGCTGAAGCCTGACTCGCTCGCGGATGACCCCCGAGATATTGTCGAGCACCTCCGCGAGGTTGCCGCCGAGCTTCAGATGTGTCTGGATCGCCGCCACGACAAGCTCGAGATCGTAGCAGTTCGTCCGCGTCACCAGCAGGTCGAACGCGTCGGAAGTGGACACCCCGACAGCGATATCCTGCAGCACGTGGTGGGCTTCATCGGCCAGCGGCGGTCTGCTCTGAGTGGCGACGATGCGCAGGCTGCGGTTGAGCGAGTGCCCTGAGCGCAGGCCCGAACTGAGCATGTCAAGCGCGTTGGGCAGCTGAGTGCTCAGGGCCGCCTGGCGCCGGGCGACCAGATGCGTCAGGTAGACGTAGAGGCCGCCGAGCGCAAGCGTTCCCGCGATAAGCGCCACCAGCAGTTCGTGGGTGAGGAACCAGCCGATTGCGATGCCGACAGCGGCCGTCACTGCCGCAATGGCAAGGGCTTCGGAGGGCCTCAACAGCAGGCCGGCTCGCAGCACGAGCAACTGCAGATCCTGCCACCATCGGGTTTCCTCAAGCGCCTCGGACAGGCCAGGGAATGGATCGGGCCGCGGGTAGTTGTCTGTCGCAACGCCGCCCGAGGGTACCGATGTGCCGATCTCCCCCCCAAGGCTCTCAAAAAGCCTCGTACTGGTTCGCGATGATCGCCTCACAACGAAGAACACAATGGCCAGAAGCGTGAATGTGATCGTGCCTCCGAACACCGCCATCACGAGTGGGTTCACGATGCTTCCTCCTCCATCCGGGCAGAGATGGGACTGCCGCTGTGGCCCTGCCGGTCGGGCGAGCGGACCTCAGACACTACCAGAACACCCGACGCGGCCGGGCCTCTTCATCGATCAGGAACATGTCCGACGGGAGCTTCACGCCCTCGGCCGCGAGCTTGTCCACGAAGAGCGGTTGAACGCCCGTGGGAACATGCTCGACGACCTCGGTGCCATCTTCTTCGGAGCCCAGACGCCGCAGGATGAACAGATCCTGCGTCACGATCTCATCGCTCTCCATGCGCTGGACCTCGGTAACGTGTGTGATCCTGCGCGAGCCGTCGCGCATCCGATCCTGATGGACGATCAGGTCAATTGCCGCTGAGATCTGCTGGCGGATCGCGCGCGATGGCAGCTCGGTCCCGGCCATCAGAACCATCGTCTCCAGGCGGGCGAGGCAATCGCGAGGGCTGTTGGTGTGCGCCGTCGAGAGCGATCCCTCGTGACCGGTGTTCATCGCCTGCAACATGTCGAGGGCCTCGCCGCCCCGGACCTCGCCGACGATGATGTGATCTGGTCGCATGCGCAGGGAGTTGCGCACAAGGTCGCGGATCGTGATCTCGCCGGTCCCCTCGAGGTTCGCGGGGCGACTCTCCAGTGACAGCACGTGTCTTTGCTGCAGCTGCAGCTCCGCCGCGTCCTCGATGGTGATGATGCGTTCCCCGTCCGGGATGAAGCCAGAGAGCACGTTAAGCGTGGTGGTCTTCCCTGAGCCCGTTCCACCTGAGATGATGATATTGAGCTTGCCCTCGACGCACAGGCGCAGGAAGTCCCGGATCTTCGGGGTCATCGTCCCGAAACGCACGAGGTCCTGATCAGTGAGTGGCTCCGCCGAGAACTTGCGGATCGTCACGTAAGGACCGTCGACGGCGAGCGGATGGATGATCGCGTTCACACGGGAGCCGTCAGGCAGTCGTGCGTCGACCATCGGCACCGCCTCGTCGAGGCGCCGACCGAGGGGCGCGATGATCTTGTCCACGATCCGCATGATGTGCTCACGATCAGCGAAACGGACCGGCGCCTCAAATAACTTGCCGTCCCGCTCGATCATCACCTCGCGCGTCCCGTTCACCATGATCTCAGTGATCGTGTCATCGGCCAGCAGCGGGTCCAGCGGACCGTAACCGCGGATCTCGCTGACGACGGCGCGGGCGAGCTCGAAGATCAGGCGCCGGGGCAATGTGACGCCCTGGCGAGCAGCGGTCTCCTCAGTGAACCGAAGCGCAAGCTCGTGCAGTCCCTCCGTCGTCAGCCGCTCCAGCGTGGAGTACTCCGTGTTTCGCAGGAGCGCGGTGTGCACCTCAGTCTGCAGCCTCAGCATTTCGTCGGTATATAGGGCGCGATCGTGGACAGGTTGTGCAACTGCGGCTTGAGCCATCGATAACATCTCCTCAAAACGCGGAGCTCCGCCGGGTCTGAGCAGTCGCCGGGGCCGAACCTGTCGGTGCAATACAACGCACGTTAACGTGCACATGCGGCGGGGCCAGGCCACCGATCGCGGAGGCCCGACCAGGCGCAAATGGTGTGGCCCGCGCGCCCCGGGGCATGACCATGGCGGGGATTGGGC
>JALGTR010000128.1 GCA_029821265.1 Candidatus Zipacnadia bacterium | reverse complement strand
CTCAAGGCGTTCGGAACCTCACAAGGTTCGCGATGTCGCTCATCGTTATCACGATGAAGAGCCCGAGGATGATCGCGATTCCGGCCATGGTCACGCCGATCTCGATCCTCTCGTCAACGCGGCGCCGGATCACGGCCTCGATCCCCAGCAGCACTACCCGGAAGCCGTCGAATGGCGGGAACGGCAGCATATTGATCACCGCCAGCTGGACGCTGATCATCCCGGTCCACTGGACTACCTCTGACCAGCCGGCGCGGGCTCTCTCCGCGGTCATCGCCGCGATGCCCACCGGACCTGACGCCTGCGGTGCAAGCTCACCGGTCACCGTCATGTAGAGGCCCTTGAGCACCACTGCCACAAGATAGATCGAGTCCTGGACGCCGTCAACGATCGCCTGTCCGACGGGGATGCTCCTCGTCTCAGCGTGCATGACCACCCCGATACGCCCGACCCTTCTCATGACCGTGTTGATCCGGCCTTCCTCATCTTCCACCGGCTCCCGGACATACTCCTCCCGCGGAACCACCGTGATGTCCAGGATCTGCCCGCCCCGCCGAACGGTCAGCACAACCGGCTCATTCGGATGATCGGAGACCCAGGCCAGCAGCTCGCTCTGGCCGATCGGTACGAAGCGCACCCCAAGTAGCCGTTCGAGCGTCGCCCCTGCGGTCTGGGGCCGCACCTGCTCGGGGAGGTCCTCCGGCAGAGGCAGCTCAACCTCCTCGGTCTCAAGCGGCGTCCCGTCCTCCGCGAAGCGTACGATCTCAAGCTGCACGCTGCCGCGAGGCGATGTCCCCTCAGCCCTCGGGGCATCCTGCTGCCGGGCCGCATCAACGAGCGCCTGCAGGAGATCGACCGTCGTCTCCACCTCGGTGTCGCCGACCTCTATGATGCGATCGTACCGCCTGATCCCCACGCGATCTGCGAGGCCGCCCTCCTGTACCTCGGCCACGAGAATACTGCGCGTCATACCATCGAGCGCGACGATCTGGTCCCCAGCCTGCAGCCCGGCCTGCTCGGCCGGTTGATCGGCGAACACCTTCGCGATGCGGATCTCGTCGTTGGGGAAGACCACGACCCCGACGACGACGCCAACGATGACGAATGCGATCGCCGCGAGGACCACATTCATAACCGAACCGGCGATGAGGACGCCGGCGCCCTTCCAGCGCTCGAATGAGTGGAAGCCTCGGGGATGCGGCTCCGCGCCCGGTTCCATCCCGGCGATGCGCACGTAGCCGCCGAGCGGGATGGCGTTGATCCGGTAGGTGGTCTCTCCGCGCCGAAAGCCGAGCAGTCGCCAGCCGAAGCCGAGGGCGAACTCGTCCACCTTCATCCCAACGAGCTTCGCGACCGCGAAGTGCCCCAGCTCGTGGAAGAAGATACAGGCGCCCAGAACAAGCGCGATGGCGATTGCGGCGTTGATATTCGATAGAATCGTCTCGAGCATGCGTTGGTCTCCGCTGAGATCGGCGCCGCAGCGGAACTCCGTCCGCCGACGGCGTGTCAACTGTTTGTCTGACGAACGTTTGGGCCCCTGCGGTTCAGAGCAAACCGCGGACGTACTCCCGGGCCCACGCGTCCGCCTGTTCGACATCCGCGAGCGTGTGCGTCTCGAAGGCCTGGTGCTCTTCGAGCGCCCGCTCGATAAGCTCCGGAATGCGCATGAACGGTATCTCGTCGGCGAGGAACGCCTCGACGGCGACTTCGTCCGCTGCGTTGAGGACCGCCGGATAGCTGCGGCCGGCGCGCGCCGCCGAAAACGCGAGGCGCAGACATGGGAACCGCTCGGTGTCCGGGCGCGCGAAGGTCAGCTTGCCGATCTCCGCGAGGTCCATGCGCGGAAGGTCGTTGCTGACCCGCTCAGGATAGAGCATGGCGAACTGGATCGCCACGCGCATGTCGGGGAGCCCCATCTGCGCGATGACCGAACCGTCCTGGAACTGAACCATCGAGTGGATGATGCTCTGATGATGCACCACCACCTCGATGTTCCTGACGTCCACTCCGAACATCCAGTGGACCTCGAAGACCTCGAAGCCTTTGTTCGCCAGAGTCGCCGAGTCGATGGTTACCTTCCGACCCATCTGCCACGTGGGGTGGTCAAGCGCCCGGTCTGCGGTGACCTCCTGCAGCTCCTCGGCCGACAGCCCCGAGAACGGTCCTCCTGATGCGGTGAGCAGGATCTTCTCGACTTCAGAGGGGTCCTCGCCCCGCAGGCACTGGAAGATCGCCGAGATCTCACTGTCGATCGGCAGCAGCCGGGCGCCGGACTTGCGCGCAGTCTCGGTTACGATGCGCCCGGCCGACACCAGAGGCTCCTTGTTCGCCAGCGCGCAGTCGATCCCCGCCTCGAGAGCCACCATCAGAGGCCGCAGCCCCGCGACCCCGGAGATTGCGCAAACCACGAGGTCCGCCTCGGCGGACTCGACCAGCTCGCAGATGCCATCGGGGCCTACCAGTGGCTTCGTAACGGTCTCGTCGAAGCGCTCAGCGGACGTCTCGTCCGCAAGTGCCACCAGATCAACGCCAAACTCCGCGGCCTGTTCCGCGAGCCTTTGGCTGTTGCGGCCGGCCGCCAGCCCCGTCACCATCAGGCGATCGGGGTGCGCCCTGACCATCTCGAGTGTCTGCTCACCGATGGAGCCGGTGGAACCGAGTACGACGATGCGCCTGGGATGTTCGCTCACTTCCAGCGGCCTCCAACGTGCTGCAGAGCGTCAGGTGTAGTCGGTCGGCTTGCAAAAAGCCCGCTACTGCACGGTTCGCGGGACTGTATTGCCCTCAGACGTCGGGCGGAGTTCATAGCTGAATGTTTCTGGATGCGTAATATCCTTTCGGATCCCCCAGATGGCGCCGCGGGCCTGGGCCCAATCGGTCTTGTCCATTCGCTCGGCGTGTCCGTCCCAGAACACCAGCGTCGTGTGCCGGTGATTGCGCTCATCGACCGCCATCGGCGTGAAGCTGTCATCATAGCGCGCCCTGTTGCCGGGCAGTATTCTGCGGTCGAGATACAGATACGACACGGTTGCGTCCGTCTCGTCCGAGACGCACTTGAGCGGGTCAGCCCCGCTGCCAGGCTCGGCCGGATTCTCAGGATCGGTCGTGTACGCCGGCCGGAGGGCATCGACCCACGTGAACCGCGGCGGCGGCCCTTCGTGGTCCATGGTGTACATCTCAACCGCGACCGCGATCTGCTTGAGCTTGGCGAGACAACGGGCCTCGTAGGCCGGCTCCCGCGCGCGCAGGAGGGTGGGCAGAAACAGTATCACCATCACGAGGATGATAACAGGCGCGACGAGATACTTCGCCGCTCCAAGCCAGCGTGGCGCCCACGGCCTTTTCTCTGAGCGAAAGTCGCCGATTTCCAGACCTTCCTCTACGCCTTCGACCTCGTCGGATCGGAAGATCTTCACCACGTCCCACCACCCGAGACGCGCGGATATGACCGATTGCGGCCACCTGATCCACTCCTCCTGCTCCTGTGGTATTTCTCCGCCGCCCCCTGAAGTCCTTGCTGGGCTGTCAATCGCCTGGCGAAATGACACGGCCGCGCCGGAATGCAGCGCGGCCGGGGGGCCTGCTGTCGCGCTCCCGGTGCCTCAGCTGCCCCGGAAAGTCTCCTTCGCCATCGCGAGGAAGTCCGCGTTTGTCTTGGTCTTCTTGATGCCGGAGATCAGCGTCTCCGTGGCGGCCTCCATATCCATCGCGTGCAGGGCCTTCCGCAGTTGCCAGATGCTCTGCAACTCGTCGTCGTCGAAAAGCAGCTCCTGGTGTCGCGTGCTCGACAGCTCAATGTTGATCGCCGGGAAGATGCCCCGGTCCGCCAGCTGTCGCGAAAGCACCAGGTCCATGTTACCGGTGGCCTTGAACTCCTCGAAGATCATGTCATCCATGCGGCTGCCGGTCTCGACGAGGATCGTGGCGAGGATCGTCAGGGAGCCGCCGTCCTCGATATTGCGCGCCGCTCCGAAGAAGCGCTTCGGGCGATACAGCGCGGTCGGGTCGAGGCCGCCGGAGAGGGTGCGACCGCTCGGCTCCACCGTAAGGTTCGAGGCCCGCGCCAGTCGGGTGATGCTGTCGAGCAGCACAACCACATGCTCGCCGTGCTCGACGAGGCGCTTGCAGCGTGACTGCACGAGCTCCATCACGTTCATGTGATCCTCGGGCATGCGATCAAAGGTCGAGGAGATGACCTCCCCATCGACGGAGCGATCGATATCCGTGACCTCCTCGGGACGCTCGTCGACGAGCAGCACGATCAGGCGCAGATCATCGTAGTTGGTGGTCAGCGCGTTCGCGATCTTCTTGATGATGGTGGTCTTGCCGGCCTTCGGCGGGGCGACGATCAGGCCACGCTGGCCACGGCCGATCGGAGTGATCAGGTCCATGAAGCGCCCGGTGATGTTGTCCGGGCTATCCGTCTCGAGGCGCAGTCGCTCGTTGGGGTAGATCGGAACGAGGTCCTCGAAGTGCGGACGGTGGCGCGCCTCCTCAGGCTCACGCTCGTTGATCGTCTGCACGCGCAGCAGCGACCAGTAACGCTCGTTCTCCTTGGGCGGACGCACCGGACCCGAGACCAGGTCACCATCGCGCAAGCCGAAGCGCTTGATCTGCGTGTCCGCCACATAGATATCCGTCAGTGGCTTCTGCTTGCGCTCGTCAACGCGCAGGAATCCCCGGCCATCGGGCATGATGTCGAGGATGCCGTACGCGTAGTGGTGGCCGTTCTTCTCGCTCTGTGCGACCAGGATCTTCAGGCACAGGTCGTGTTTCTTCAGCCCCGAGGTCTTCTCGATGCCGAGTTCATCGGCCAGTCGCCTGAGTTCCTGGACGGTCTTTTTCTTGAGTTCGGGTAGATCGAGCATCAGTGGATCGCACCTCGTGACGCGACGCTTCTGCTACGCTTGCGTGGATTGATACAGCTCCGTCCGGAGGACGCCGATAAATGGGAGATTGCGGTGCCCGTGAGCGTAGTCGAGCCCGTAGCCAACGACGAACACGTCGGGTATCTTCGCCCCTACGTAGTCGGCCTCGAAGTCTACCTCCCGCCGATCAGGCTTGTCGAGCAGACAGCAGGTCCGCACACTTCGTGCCCCGCGTTTTCTCAGCGTCGACCTGAGCGCACTGAGCGTGCGACCGGTGTCGAGAATGTCGTCTACCAGCACGACGTGGCGGCCTTCAACGTCCCTGGTGAGGTCGATCCGGATCACGACCTCGCCGCCCACCGTGCTCTCGCCGTAGCTGGAGGCTTCGACGAAGTCAACCTCCAGAGGGAAGTCCAGCCGCCTGACGAGATCGGCGAGGAATACGAAGGCGCCGGTGAGCACCCCCACCATGATCGGCTGCAGGCAGCCGACATCTTCAGTGAGCCGCGCGGCGAGCGCATCGACCGTCTCCGCTATCTCCTCAGCGGACAGAACGACCTCGGCGATGTCATCTCGCGGCGATTGCGGCGCGGTCATGCTACTCCCACTCGATGGTTCCGGGCGGCTTCGAAGTGATGTCATAGACGACGCGGTTGACGCCTCGCACCTCGTTGACTATGCGGTTCGAGATCCGGCCCAGCAGCTCGTGCGGCAGATCGGCCCAGTCGGCCGTCATGAAGTCATCGGTCGTGACGCAACGCAGGATGACCGGGTGTTCGTAGGTGCGGCCGTCGCCCATCACGCCGACGCTGCGCATCGTCGCGAGCACGGCAAACCACTGCGCCAGCCAGTCGATGCCCGCCTCCTCGATCTCCTCGCGAAGAATCGCGTCGGCCTCGCGCACCATCTCGA
Source organism: Candidatus Zipacnadia bacterium (assembly GCA_029821265.1). GTDB lineage: Bacteria > Armatimonadota > Zipacnadia > Zipacnadales > UBA5352 > JALGTR01. Next base: position 5,575 of record JALGTR010000128.1, on the reverse strand, counting down.
GCCGTTCGCGCGTCACTGAGCCCACGATGCGCACGGCAAGTCCCGGTCCCGGGAATGGCTGCCGCCACACGACGCTCTCAGGCAACCCGAGCTTGAGGCCGACCTGCCGAACCTCGTCCTTAAACAGCGATCGCAGCGGCTCGATATTCTTGACGAAGGTCATATCATTCGGCAGCCCGCCCACGTTGTGATGCGTCTTGATCGTGGCCGTCTCATCGCCGCCGCTTTCGATCACATCCGGATAGAGCGTGCCGTGGGCGATGAACTTGAAGTCACCCAGCTTCGCCGATTCGCGCTCGAAGGTGCGGATGAATGTCTCACCGATGATCCGCCGCTTCTGCTCTGGATCGTCAACGTCGGCGAGGCGCTCGAGGAAGTGATCTGAGGCGTCAACGAAGACGAAGCGCTCGCCGAGCCGCGGCTTGAAGGTCGCGCAGACCTCGTCGGCCTCGTTCTTGCGCAGAAGGCCGTGGTCGATGAACATGCATGTGAGCTGGTCGCCGATCGCCCGATCAAGCAGCATCGCGACGACCGATGAGTCGACGCCGCCGGAGAGGGTGCAGAGCACGCGTTCGTCGCCGACCTGTTCGCGGATCTCCGCGACCGCCTGCTGGATGAAGCTTTCAGTGCGCCAGGTGCCGGTGCAACCGGCGATCTCATAAAGGAAGTTGCGCAGGATCAGGTGGCCTTCGGGCGTGTGCTGAACCTCGGGATGGAACTGTACGCCGCAGAGCCGGCGCTCAGGGTCGGCCATCGCGGCGATGGGGCTGTGCTCGGTGCGCGCGAGGACCTCGAAGCCTTCGGGAACGGCCTCAACCCGGTCGCCGTGGCTCATCCAGCAGGTGGTGTGCTCCAGCACGCCCGCCAGCAGCTTTCCAGGCCGCAGGACATGAAGCTCAGTCCGACCGTACTCCCGCTGGTCACCGGGCCCGACCTTGCCGCCCAGCGCATGGGCCATCAACTGGCAACCGTAGCAGATGCCCAGCACGGGTATGCCAAGGTCGAAGATCGCCGGATCGTAGTCCGGAGCATCCTCATCGTAGACGCTCGAAGGTCCGCCCGAGAGCACGAGGGCGGTCGGCTGCAGTTCACGCAGCCTCTCGGCGGAGATGCTGCAGGGAACGATCTCCGCGTAGACGTTGTGCTCACGGATCCGGCGCACGATGAGCTGAACGTACTGCGCGCCGAAGTCGAGAACGAGCACCTTTTCCTGCTGTGATGGCAGTTGGGTTAAACGGGCGTCTCCGCTCATTCTTTGCGCCAATCCCGTCATGGTGCTGGCATGCAGTGAGTGGGGTCTGTGTGGCAATCGTCGATTCTACAGACGGTGGGACCGCCGCAACCGGATTCAAATGCACCCCGCTGCCCGGCATCCAGAAATGGAAGGCCCTCGTCGAGGACGTTCTTCCGGCAGGAAAGAAAGCAAAAAACGCGGCGCAACTCGCGCGAAAGCGTTGGAAATGACCCACGGAGGAACTACGGCATACGTGGCGAGTATATCAGCGTAGTTTCCGCTTGTCAACGCGTCGTCGTAACTTTTTGCGCCTCCTGAGCTGCGCGTCACCATTGCGTCTCCCAGATTGTCCAGCGCATCCGTGGCGCGGGCGGACCGGGCCGTGCTGTCGAGTGAAGGCCGCTGTGGGCCTTTTCCGGCGCGTGTATCAGGAATCCTCCATTGGCCAGCGATCTATCCGCTATCCAGTAACCCAGCGCCGCGCCGGCGAGGACCTGGTCGATGCTGTCGTGCTCGCCCTCGACGCTCGCCCAGCTTACCGCGGATGCGAAGGCGTAAAACCCCGGCGCGCCGTCCGATCGCCAGTCGCACATCGCCCGTGCGAACGCGAATGCCACCGTGGCGTGGGAGCTCGGGAAGGCGTTCTCAACCTCCGGATCGCCCGGCCGCGGGGCGTCGACCACGCTCGCAACCAGCTCGTTGGCAGCGCCCGCCGAGATCATGGCGTCGAACGCTCGCTCCGCTGCATCACTGGTCTCGTCGCCGCCGGCCAGCAGCATCGTTGCGGCGGTCCCGGCCATCACCTCGCGGGAGTGGTCGTTGAGCCAGCGCGCCACGGGATGCTCGCCCTGCCCCTCGGCCAAGGCTGCGCCCCCTGCAGCGACGAAGAGCAGCACGACAACGGTACGCGCCGCGGCCATCAGCGTTCTCGCTCGGATCGACGGCAGCCACGCGCGCCGTGAGACGTGCTCAGGGCATCCATCTCCTGATCTAAGTCCTGTCATCAGAGCAGTCTGTGAGTAGCCTAATCAGTTGCGGGATGGGGTTCGTCATCCCGTCCGACATCATCGCAAAGCGCGGACAGCAGATGCGACAGCGCCCGCTCGAGATGGCTGCGGCAGCCCCGCCTTCCACTCCCTGCCTGGGTCTGGCGATTCACCGATGACAGGGTCTACCCGTCCAGCTTCCCCTGCGCACGCTCGCGCTTGAGGTGCTCTTCAATGCGCGCTCGTGCGTCCTCGATGATCGGCTCCATCTCGGCCATCGTCCACGTGCGTTCCTCCCACGAGCGGGCCTCGACCGTCTCGAGGAACGCCTCCACCTCCTCGAAGTACGAGCCGTAGATGTGGAAGGAGTCCACCATGTGATTGTACTGACCCGGCACGATCTCGCGACCGAGGCGTTCGGTGAGGCGCTCGGCGACGACCCGTTGCAGGTCCGTGAATGCGTACATGTTCATGTACGACGCCTTGAACGCGTCGTTGCTGCGCATGTGACAGGCCATGAGCAGCCGGTCGCCGAACACGCGGAACCACATGCGCTGCAGGCAGGCCGGATCATGGATTCCCGCATCCTCCCAGGCTTTCCAGATGGAGATCTGCGCGCGCCTGGTGTGCGGCGCGGAGGCCAGGGCATCGACCACGTAGTCAAGCTGGTTGATGATCCGGCCGTCCGGCACCTCGTAGGCTTCGATGCGCTCGTGGTAGGTGTACTGCCACTTGCCGGCCTCAGGATCGATCCAGTGGTCGTGGATTCCGTAGACCACCTCCTGGCGGTACACCTCCAGGTCGTAGATGCCGCCAGGGAGCGCCCGGTGAATGCGCGGCTCTCCGAACGCGTTCCTGACCGCCAGCGCCAGCGAGACATCCCGGCTGGGTGGGTCACCCTCCTGGTCGTACTGCGTGGGTATCGACGTGCCGCGCTCCCACGTCGCGATAACCGCCTTCTCCCAGCCCTCGGCCAGCGTCTCGGCCTTGATGCACACCAGTGGCAGATCGTACCCGTCGCTCATGCTCTCACACCTGTCGAGGATGCTGAATGCCTTCGCAGCAAGTCGGTCCGGCGCGGGTAGTTTTGTTCGGCCGCCCCGAGATTCCTCCCCGGCAGCGCAAACGCGCGGTCACTGCGGCTGCCTTTGGTCCCCGGACCCTGCTGCCTGCCAGAGGGCCCTATACGCATTCACGTGAGCCTGCTATAATACTGTCCGTCTGCCGAAGCGCGAAGGGCGCGTCGGCGGTGCGGTTTTGTACGCACGGAGTGACTACCGGGCCCGCGCCGGGCTCCGCGGAGGCGCGTTTTTCCATGGCAAAAGACCTCGATCCACAGTTTCAGTCGATGGACGAGAAGGCAGCGCAGGAGGCGCACGGACTCTCGCTGCGCGCCGCAGTGCTCTCACTTGTGTTCTTCGTTGTCTCCCTCATCTGGATGCGCAAGGCGGGGCTCATCGCGCTGGGCGCGCAGATCGGCGAGAGCGTGCCAGTCATCCCGGCCGTCGGCGCCGTGCTCATACTCACGCTGCTCAGTCCGATCCTCCGCCGCCTGCCCCGGTTCATGCGCATGCCTGAGCACCAGGTCCTGCTGGTCTACTCATTCCTCGTCATCGCGGTATCGATGCCCTCGGTCGGCGTAGTCCGGCAGATCCTGCCCCAGATCACGGTGCCCTACTACTTCGCAGGTCCCGAGAACGAGTACGAGACGCTGACGCAGGATCTGCCGCAGTGGCTGTCGCCCGACCCGCAGGTCATCCGCACGATGTACGAGGGCAGCGACACCGGCGCGGTGCCCTGGGAGGCGTGGGTCACGCCGCTGGCTGCGTGGACGCTCTTTCTGCTCGCGACCTTCGTGACGATGTACGCATTGATGCTCATCTTTCGCCGTCAGTGGATCGAGAAGGAGCATCTCACCTTCCCGATCGTGCGCCTGGTGCTCGACATGGCCGACCAGACCGGCCACCGCGTCGCGGGCGGGTTCATCCGCAATCCCATCATGTGGGCGGGCTTTCTGCTTGCGGCGATATACAACGTCATGAACATGCTCAACGCGTGGAACCCGGCCATCCCCGCGCTCGGCAAGAGCTTCAACATCGGTGCGCTGTTCACCGAGCGCCCGTGGACGGGCATGGGCGGTTTGGCGATCCACTGGCGACCGGAGAACTTCGGCATCGGCTACCTCGTGCCCGCGGACATATTGCTCTCAGTTTGGGTATTCGCGCTGCTGATGCGTCTGGCGAACGTGGCGCAGATCGGGATGGGCTACGACATCTCCGGCTTCCCCTTTGAGCGCCAGCAGGCATGGGGCGGCTACCTCGCCTTCGGCCTCGTGCTCCTCTGGGTTGGCAGACACCACCTGCGCGACGTCTTCTCGAAGGCGCTCACCGGCAATCCCAGGGTTGACGACAGCGATGAGCCCTTCAGCTACCGCACGGCAGTGATCGCGATGGTCCTCGGGTTCGCCGGGATGCTGGTCTTCGGGGTCATGAGCGGCCTCTGGCTGTGGGTCGCCGCTGTGTACTTCGGGATCTGCATCCTGTTCTCGATCGTCTACGCGCGAGCCCGCGCGGAGGCGGGTGCAGCCCTCGTGTGGCTCTTTCCGATCTCGCAGGCGTGGGAGATGCTCTTCAACGTCGGCGGCTCGGCGGTCTTTCAGCGCGGCGGGAGCTGGCGGAACCTCGGCGCCCTGGGCATGCATTTCTGGCTGGCACGCGGCTACTTCCCCTCGATGAGCGCCTACCAGATAGAGGGCTTCCGCATCGCGGAGGACGCCGGGATCAGGCAGCGCACCATGGTGTACTGGCTGATCGCCGCGCTCCTCATCGGCCTCGTCGGAGCGTACGTGATCCACCTGAACGTCTACTACGGCTTCGGGGCCAACATTCTCGAGGGCGGCACCACGCAGGGCGGGGCGAGGGTCCGCTCTGCCGTCCAGGCGTGGGACACTCTCTCCGGCTTCGTCAAGGCCCACAAGCAGGTGGCGTGGAAGGAGACCGGCGCGGGCATCGCCGGCTTTGCCATCACCATCATCCTCGTGGTGCTGCGCAGCATCTTCCTGCGCTTCCCCCTTCACCCGCTTGGCTTCGTGATGGTGATGTCATACGCGGGACCGATCTGGGGACCGTTCTTCATCGTCTGGGTCATCAAGAGCCTCGTGCTGCGGATCGGCGGCATGGGCACCTACCGGCGCGCGATCCCCTTCTTCCTGGGGCTCGTCATCGGCCACTTCTTCACCGCCGGTGTGGTCTGGGGGTCACTCAGCCTCGTGAATGACATGTATCGCCGCTATGGCGTGTGGTTCGGCTGAAGGACCGGGCCCTGCCGCGGCCCTGACACGCATACGGGGCGCCCG
>JALGTR010000360.1 GCA_029821265.1 Candidatus Zipacnadia bacterium | reverse complement strand
TCATGATGTAGATCTTCATGCTTGAGCCTCCACTCGTTGCATCCGTCGACTGCCTGCGTCACGGAATACTGGGCGGCCTCAGTCGATCGGTGGACATGTCGTCAGGTCGATGATCTGGCACTGCCCATCGGCGCGAGGAATCGTGACCCTCCGGCCAGCGATCCTGCGCTCCACTGGCGCCGGATTGTCGGTGAAGTCGGTGCGGCGAACCAGCAGCCGGTCACCGCGCTGCAGCGCCGAGACAACCGTTCCCGGGTCGTTCGGCACGTGGAACACGACTGGCTTGCCATCGCCGATGAAACCGCGATACTCCAGCATGCCGTCGAGGACCTCCTGCATCAGCGCGATCTCCTTCGTTGTCTCCTCCGGGCGACACCACATCATCAGCCCGTCAGAGCCGCGCAGGTACAGGTGCCACAGAAGCTCCTGATAGGCCCACTCGGACATCTGCGGGACTGGCTCGGCATCAGCCGGCGGCGCCGTAGTGTGCCAGTGTACCCACGTGATCAGCGGGACGGTCTGGGGCGTGTGCTGCCCCGCGTTCGTGCCGACTTTCAGCAGATTGTAGAACCACCGATAGTCATCGTTATCCCATTCGGGATACCACGACCAGGTCGCGTACCACGTATAGACCACCGGGTTCGCGAATGTGTAGCCCGCGGGGCCGAATTCGTGATACCACGGCCGATACTTCGCCCGCTGGTCCTGAATGAACGGAGCCCCCGGCGGCAGCTTCTCGTAGTAGTCGTACCAGTAGCGGATGCCGTTGTGAGGATAGACGCTGTAGTTCCCGATGAGGGCCTCAGGATAGTACTGCTGCACGACCTCCACGCAGCACTCCCGCTGCAGATCGCAGCGAATCTCCCGCAGCGCAGTCTGGAACGCGTCGAAGTTGTCGATGTCGGGGATGTGCTCCCGACAGACCGTGCAGCGCTTCGAATGCTCCCACGCCCCGTTCCACTCAATGGGCCCGTCGATCTCCCAGTCGAGATACAGAAAGTCGATCTCAATCCCCGCCTCCTGGTAAGCATCGAGGAAGCTGCGGAACTGCTGCTTGATGTCGTCCTTGCGATGGTCGAGCCGGAACGGGCAACCCATCTTCCGGCTGCCAAAGGTGTCATCGAAGAAGAGACTCCCATCCGCCGCGACGTGTGCCGTGCTCTCGTCGCCGTTGAAGAACCCGTACATCGCGCGCGATGCATGCACGCCCACCTCGAGCCCGAGCTCCTGCTGGAGCCGCGACATCCGGATGGCCTCGGCCATCTGCTCCTCGTCACCGGGCGCTATTCGACTGCACATTGCGAGCCCTCGAGCATCGAGATCGCGCAGGACCTGGCGCGCCTCATCGTCGTCATCCGGCAGCCAGCCCTCCAGCCGCGAGCCGCGGATCGGCAGCGCGTCCTGCCGCGGATGCTGGAGTGGCGGGATCTTCTCGATCAGTTCGATGATGATGTTTTCGGGGGACATTCTACGCTCCTGTGCGACAGCGGTGGCCTGTAGGCCGACGAGCGTGACGCTCGCCACAGCGAGGGCTACGAGCCAGGGCGTCCTCACCTTCTGACCTCCTCAGAGACGTCCGCGCGAACAATGCGGCACCTGGTCGGGTTCGGCATCGACCCCGCCGGAACCTCCCACCGAGGCCCGTGGCGCGCATACAGGAAGGCCCCATTCGCGCTGCGTCGAATGATTGAGGCGAAGAAACGAGAGGTTACGTGAAAGGCAGGTCGATCGCGTGGAAGCGAAAGATATCGGCTGGCAGGCGAGCGGGACGGGCGGCGCGGTCGCGGCGGGCGCACGGCCCTCCGTCGCGGCAGGGATGACGATCCTCGAGGATGGCGGCAACGCGGCTGATGCGGCCGTGGCGACGATCCTCGCCCTCGCGGTCGTCGACTATGGGCTCTTCGCCATGGGCGGCGAGGTCCCGCTGATCATCTGGCATGAGGGGGAGGTGCAGGTACTCTCCGGTGTGGGCCGGGCCCCGCTGGACGATGACGCGATCGCCTGGTACTACGACAACGGCATCCCCGACGAGGGCAGCTACCTCGCGATGCCCGTTCCCGGCGCGCTGCACCT
>JALGTR010000127.1 GCA_029821265.1 Candidatus Zipacnadia bacterium | reverse complement strand
AGGTGCATCCTGAAGGGGGGGCGCCTCGCTCGCCCAATCTGTCGCGTTCGCCCGCAGCTCACAGCTTCTGGGGGTTGGTCACCGATGTCGGTTCGCATCGCCGCCGTGACGCTCAGCCTGCTCGTCGCCAGCGCCTCGTTCGCCCAGCAGTGGCCTCGCGTGAAACACCCGATGGAGGGCGTGACTGTCGTTTACGACGACTACGGGGCGTGGGGCGGCCCCTCGATGGGCACCTCCCACCAGGTGAATCCCGACTATCGTGTCCGCAAGGTCCTCGACCTCTCGGTCGTCCCCGAGAACGTCTTCGAGCGCGCCCGGGAGGCGCGATTGCTTGTGTACTTCGCGGTGCAGGACTACTCGTGGAACCTGCCAGACGTCGAGCACAACGCTCTCGATGAGTCATTCGAGATCGTGGTCAACGGACACGTTCAGCGCTACCAGACCGCAGAGGTCCCCGGCGCGAAGGCCGATCGCGACGACGAGCTGAGATGGCGCTGGCATGAGTTTCCAGTGCCGCTTGATGAGCTTGAGCACGGGCGTAATCTCATCGAGTTCCGCAAGTCCGCCGACGACCTCGAGCCGCGTGAGGACTACATCTACGTGGGCATCGACAACACCGAGAGCCACGGACACTCCGCGATGATCGAGGGTCCCGAGGAGCAGTGGAGCACCGATCGGCTGAATGCGATCGATGCCAGCGGTGAGTACATGGTGCGGCTGGCGCTGCTCGAACGCGAACCGGAGAGTTCGGCAACCTGGCGGCCGGGCCAGGATCCGGTGCCGCTGGTCGGCTACATCGACGCGACCGTTCGCCCCGATGATGGAAAGCTGCATCTGCACGATGACGATTACGTGAAGCTGGAGCTTGATCCGGACGCATTCAACGCCTCCCGGCCGATGCACCTGCGCGTGGATTATGTCGGCGGGCCGCCGAGGATCACCGCCTCGGCGCAGGGGGGAGGGATGATCGATCTCGCCCTTCGGCCCACGGGCACCTTCATCGAGGTCGATGTCCCCGCATCCTCCGAGCCCGACGTGATCTACCTGGGCGCACCGGAAGCATCAGAGACAATCCTGCGGGGCATCGACTTCACCTGGGCCACGAACTACCTGCAGCAGACGCCGCCGGTGAACATGGCGCCGAAGATCGCCCAGCCCGCCGGTAAGCCGCTTCGCGTCCCGGCGCGCTGCAAGATTGCCGAGGGCGAGGTGACGCTCAGCGACTCGCTGCTCGAGTGCACGCTGCAGACCGACCCGGCCCTGCAGATGACCTCGCTGTACAACCGCTGGCTTGATCGCGAGATGCTGGCCGTCCCCGAACGCACGAGGCTGTTTCTGCTGGAGATCGAGGGCAGCCGCTACGACGCCTCGGACTTCGTCGTGCAGTCCCTCGAGGCCCTGACAGGCGAGCTCCAGGGATTTGTTGCCGATCTGCTGCACGACGAGCTTGACATCGCAGCGCGGCTGACGATGCAGCTGGCCGGGCCGGGCAGGCTCCAGATGGAGCTTGAACTCACGAACGTGGGCGGCGCACCGATGACCTTCAAGGCCGCCTTCCCACACCTCGGTGGCCTTGTGCTCTCCGATGACCCGGCCGATGACTACTACCTCTTCCCCGCGTGGGGTGGCATCGTCGCGTCTGCCAACACCGAGCTACGCACCGCCTACGGCGAGAACACCGCGTGGTGGCAGATGATCGACCTTTTCTCCCCCAGGGGCGGGGCCGGAGTGATGTTGCGCAGCCTCGACGAGACCGGGCTCTACAAGTGCCCCGTGTTGCGTAAGGGGCTGGAGTTGGTGCCTGAGTACTCGATCACCGACATCGGTCGTTATATGGAGCCGGAGATGTACTGGCAGTCATCGCTCGAGCCCGGTCAGGGCACCGCGATGGCCTTCGAGTACCTGCGCCGCACCCGCGACCCCGGTGAGAGCTTCTCGCCGCCTGCTGCCCTGATCGAGGTCCACGATGGCGACTGGCACGAGGCGATGGATCGGTACGCGTGGTGGGCGCACGATGTATGGGACTGGCGCCCACATCCCTCGAGGCTTGGCGACCAGTGGAATATCATCGCGACCGGCTGGGGCCAGAGCCCGCTGTATGGCGAGGACGGCTGGCGCACCGACTTCTTCGAGGAGTACCGCGACTGTCTCGAGATGATGTCGTGGTGGGAGTGGTCGGAGGTCGGCCCCTGGAACGTGCCGATGGACCGCATTCGGGAGACCTTTGGTGATGCCTTCTACGAGCGCTACAAATCCTACTGGGTCGTGAACCCCGCCACGGGCAAGCTCGAATACCCGCTCAACCGGGGCGACTACGACTACAACGAGGACTGGGGTGGCCTGCCGGCGCTGCGCGACTATGTCCAGCAGCACTACGACGCGGGCCACTTCCCGATGTTCTACATGGAGGGCATCCTCTGCTGCGACACCACGCAGACCGGCCAGCAGTACGGCGAGCAGTACGGCGTCATGAACGACCTGTGGTCCGACACCTACAGGACCGGCCAGACCCCCGAGGGCTACGTGGGCTCCTACGCCTCGTGGAACATGTGCTCTGACACCGAGTGGTGGCCTGAGTACCTGGCCGAGACGGTCGCGCGGGTCTGTCGCGACACCGGCGTCGGCGGCGTGCGTCTGGATGAGTACGGCCATCGGGGCTATGTCTGCAACTCCGACCGGCACGAGCATATCTTCGCCGAGCCGGGCCATAACGCCTGGCTACAGGCCGTCGCCCGGGCCTGCAAACTCGTGCACGCGAAGATGGATGAGGTCGATCCGCGGCTGGTGCTCACCACCGAGTTCCCCGGCTACGACTACATGGCGCAGTATCTCGATGGCTGCATCGTGTACGAGAGCATGTCGCACGTCCGCCCGATCAGACCCGTTCCGGTCAACCTCTTCCGCTTCTACTTCCCGGAGTGCAAGGTCTTCGACCTGGACCGCAATGAGGGCGATTCGCTTGACTGGCAGCTCTTCAACGCGATGGCGCGCTTTGGCGGCAGCCAGCCGGCAGCCTACTACCGGCTGCTGCATGAGCTTGGGAACGTCTTCGAGAGCGGCCGTCGCGAGCCGCTGGTGCCCACACTGCACGAGCGCGTCTACGCCAACCGGTTCTCCTCGGACGTGCGGGAGCTGACCATGCTCTACAACGCGCGCGGCTTCACCGTCGAGGGCCCCCTGCTGCGCGTGGAGCCCGAGGAGGGCTATCACTACATCGAGCTGCTGCGGGCCGAGGAGCTTGATCCCCGGGGCTCGGAGCTCGCGCTGAAGCTCGGCGACGGCGACGTGGCCTGCGTGGCGCGTTTCCCCGAGCGCCTGTCGGTCAGACGAAGCGGGCGACTGCTCGAGGTGCGGGTGTCTGGCGATCATACGGGCCTCTCGGTCGCGCTGTGCGATAGCGACGGCGAGGCCATTGAGCGCCAGTCGGCGAGGGGGCAGCTACGCTTCATGCTACCCGGTGAGGATGGGCCGGACGCGGCATCGGTGAAGCTGCTGCGCGCTACCCGCCTGCTGGACGCCGCGGCGATTCCATAGCTTCCATCGGTCTGGGCTGCAAGACGACGGAGGTATTCCGCGGCCGTGAGCGAAACTGGCAGGAGACGCAGGGAATTGCCCCATCACGTGCCTGACAACAGGGAGGACCCTGACGATGGCTGACAACATCGGCTATGACGACACACCGATCATTCCCGGGACCGAGTGGCATGTGCACGACGGCAACCGGCCGCAGCCGCCGGTGGTCGATCCCGCGACACCGAGCACGGAGGAGGAGCCGGGAAAGCCGCCCTCGGACGCAATCGTGCTCTTCGACGGCACTGACCTGTCGAATTGGGTCATGCACGATGGGTCGGATCCGGCCTGGAAGGTTGAGAACGGCTACATGGAGGTCGTGCCCGGCACCGGGTGGATCCGCACGAAAGAGGAGTTCGGCGACTGTCACCTGCACATTGAGTGGCGGGCGCCCGAGGAGATCTCCGGCGAGAGTCAGGGGCGCGGAAACTCCGGCGTCTTCCTGATGGGGCGCTACGAGATACAGGTGCTGGACTGCTACGATAATCTCACCTATCCCGACGGGACGACCGGCGCGATCTACGGCCAGTATCCGCCGCTGGTCAACGCCTGCCGGAAGCCCGGTGAGTGGCAGGTCTACGATATCATCTGGGAGGCGCCGCGGTTCGAGGGCGACAAATGCGTCAGGCCCGCCCGCGTTACGGTCATGCTCAACGGCTGCGTGCTGCACCACGCGACCGAGCTACGCGGACCCACCGCGCACAAGGTCGTCACCGAGTACGAGCCGCACCCTGAGGTCGGCCCGCTGGAGCTGCAGGATCACGGCGACCTTGTGCGCTTCCGCAATATCTGGTACCGACCGCTCAGGGACTACGACGAGGGCCAGTAATCGCAGACGGCACGGACCCCCAGAGACGGAAGCAACGGACACAACGGCTGGACGGTCGGGAACCGCGACGAGGGCGCCATCGAGGATGGCGCCCTCGTCGCACATGCCGGGCAATGAGGTGATCCGCCGTGCGCGCAATGGGCATTGCACTTCTGATCGCCGCAGCCGCACCGGTGACAGCGGCTGACCTGGGCGTTGCCGAAGCACAGCAGTGGCTGCGCCACGTCATCCCCCTGCCGCAGGAGATCGCGCTGGAGGGTGCGCTGGAGGTCCCTCCCGGAGCCGTGCGGATTGTGGCGCCGTTGGGAGGCTCTTCGGTGGTCGCGTCGGCCGTCGCCGAGCTGCGGCGGGTGGTGGGGCGGAGCGAGCGCCCGCGCCAGGCGACGGTTCGCCTGATGCTCGGCGGCGCGCGTGCAGAGAACCTGCGCGAGCTGCCCTCATCTGAGCAGGCATACCGCATCGAAACTCACGCGTCCGGGCGCGAGATCCGTATCATCGCGCTCGAGCCCCCCGGCCTCTACTACGGCGCCCTGACACTTGCGCAGCTTATCAGGGCGCGATCGACAGAGAGCGTGGTGACGCTGCCGATCCTGAGCGTCACCGACTGGCCCGACATCGCCGACAGGGGCCTATGGGGCTCGGATAACTTCCTTGAGGTCGAGTGGATGGCGCGCCGGAAGCTGAATCTGATTCAGCAGATCTCGTGGCTGCATGTCACCGCGGACGGTCACGGCGAGGCCCGCCTTAAGGACGGGCGAGAGGCTATGGTGGAGCTTGCCCCGGACCTGGCGATGCGCCCTGTGCCCGCCGTGCTCCATCTCGAGCAGCTCTCGGGCAAGGGGCTGTTCGAAGCCTACCCGCAACTGCGCGCGCAGGGCGGCGCCGAGGGCGCCATCTGCTACTCGCGGCCCGAGTTCGTCGGCGTGCTGGCCGACTGGCTGGTGGAGCTCGGCTCGCTGCGCGGCGTCGAGACTGTGGAGGTATGGCTGGCCGAGAACCTGCACGGCGAGGGCGGCTGCCAGTGTCCGGAGTGCGCGAAGCACGATCGCTCCGTCCTCGAGGCGCGAACCGTGGTCGCGGCGTGGCAGCAAGCGCGCAAGCGGCTGCCAGGCCTCAGGCTCCGGGTGATGACCAGCGAGGAGACGGACGGCAGCAACCGGGCGATCATCGAGGCGCTGCCCCCGGAGGTCGGCATCGACTACTACCACAGTCTGCTGACGTACACCTGCATGCGCCGTGCGATGATCCCGCCGGAATTCGCGGAGGCCGCCAATGACCGATGGGTCGGGGTTGTCCCGAACTTCGTGGCGCTCGTTCGCCCTGCGCATCCCTTCACCGGAGCGCAGTTCATGCACCAGCGGCTGACGGAGTTCACGCGCAAGGGCCTCTCCGGGGTCATGGGCTATGCGACGCCCCGAGTGAAGTACGCCCGCTTCAACGTTGAGGCCGCCGCCGAGTGGGCGTGGAACGCTGACGGGCGCGCGTCCCGCGAGTTCGCGCTCTCATACGCGGTCCGGCACGGCCTGCCGGAGCCCGAGCTGTTTGCAGACTGGGCGATGACGCTCGGTGAGGTCGCGTGGGATGTCTACGCGTCGGACTGGCCCAGCGGGCTGCAGCGAAGGAATCCCGGGCCGGCCGCCGACATGCTCGCTGAGGGAACGCTGCCGCCGCTGGGCGAGATAAAGTGGGGTGTCTACCCCGCACCCTGGGGCGGTATCAGCGACGCAGAGCGGCTTGCCGCGGACGTCGAGGCCGCCGGGGAGGCGATGGAGCTCGCACAACAGCTCGGCAGCCCGGAACACCTCTACGAGACGCAGGTGATCCAGGGGTACATCGAGGCGCTTGCGGCGCTTCACGCGCTCAAGACGCTCGCGCCGGGCGGTCAGATCGCGCCACAGGATCGCGACATGGCGCGCGCCTCGTTCCAGCGCTATCTCAGCAGCCTGCAGCAGGCTGAGATAGCGCTGCGTCGCTGGGCACTGACAGTCGATCCGGATGAGGGTGCTCTATTCACCGATCCGGGCGTGACTCTGCTGCGCGAGATGCGTCAGAGAATGCGCGATACCGCCGCGACAATGGGCGTCTCGGAGCTGTAGGCGCTATCGGGCGCTGACCGTACGGGGGTAGTCGATCGGCTGGTAGCGTACCGGGCCGTCCGGGAATTGCTCGCCGAGGTCCTCGGCCAGCCGCATCATGCCTGGCAGCTCCGAGACCGGATGGCTGACGACGATCATCGGCACGTCCATTCCCATGTCATACAGCACGTCGCGCGTCCATGTGACCCCATCGTCCGTCGCGAGGATGACGTCCGGCTCCAGACGCATCATCTCTGTCAGCCGCGTGATGGCGCCGGTGCCGACGGCCATGCGCCGGACGAACCGGCTGCCGTCGCCCACGACGAGCGCGGAGGTCTGGCCCAGCTCCGCGCAGCGTCCGACGATAACGGTAGCGAGCGCGTCGAGGGCCATCCCGCCGGTCAGGCAGATCTTGTAGAAGCTCGTCGTCTCGCGCTCTTCGGTCGCGAAGCCCAGCCACGTCGCCCACGCATCGGGGATGCCGATCTCGGGCATGCGATCCCACGTGTCATGGCAGCGCACAACGCTCATGCCCAGGGAATCCAGCAGCTCCCGGCGCTCCTGGAAGGTGCGCTCGACGCTCTCTTCTTCACCGGGCAGCGGGTAGAAGAGCCCCTCATGGCTGACGAAGAGGTTGGCGCCCCGCTCGGCCGCCTCCCTGACCGCGCGGTCCGAGGCGATCCAGCCGACGGCGATGCCCTCAACCTCGTCCTCAGCCGCCCCATGCATGATCACATCGTTCGTGTCGTTCCAGTCCACCCACCACGCGATCTCCTCAAAGTGCGCCATCAGATCGCCGACCGTCACCATCGCTTTCGCCTCCAGACTATCGTTCGGACAAAAGTTGCAGCGTCGGATTGTCGAAGATGATTCGCAGGCCATCCGCGAGCGCGTCTTCGCTGGGCGTCACCGAGAGCATCACACAGATCGCCTCCGCGTTCTCGGGGGCCTCTACATAGAGCGCAAGCCGCTGCCAGCCCTCGACCGGCACGCCGGACACCTGGCTTTGCACCTCCCTCTTGTCTGGCGGCGGAATCAGCCCCTCAGCATCTCGGAAGCGCACCAGAAGGCAAGACTGAACCGCGGCGTCGGCGTCGGTGAGCCCGGCCCTGCGGGCATCGGGCCCGGCCTCGCCGCGGACCCATACCGTGACGAGGAACTTCTGCCCCGGTTGGGCCGGGAGGGTCTGGATGAAGCTGCCACCCTGCCCGCCCTCAAAGATCGCGCCCGCAGAGCCATCCTGGCCTGCAGACGGCGCGACCCAGGTCCGCGAGAGATTGCGCTCAGAGGGCCTCGGCCGGAGCCACACGGACCAGTGATCGGGCGCTCCTTCGGCGCTCCAGTCGGCCTGCGCCAGGCCGTCCGCCGGCCCCTCCTCAGTTGCGCGCAGGTCGGCGTTTTGCAGGAGGTTCTCGGAGTCCCTCGCCCGTATGTAGGCGCTGACGGCGGTCGCAACAGAGCTCGGAAGTGACATCTCCGCCAGCGCCTCGCGGACGCGCGGCAGATCGGCTGGAGCGTTGCTCCGGTACCAGTCCACCACGTCCATCGCCGGGCCCGTGACCGTCGAATCGATCTGGCCAAAGGTGTCGGTCATCAGGTAATGCTGCCGATCGCCGAGGCCACGCAGCGTCTCGCCCAGAAGATCATCTCGCCTGTGCGCCTCCGACCAGAATGCCTCGCGCTTCCGCACCAGCTCGCCATACTGAGCGAGATCGGCCAGAGTCGCCGCGGCGTCGCCGCGATCTGTGACTCTTCGTGAGCGGATGCGGTCATTCAGCAGGTAGCTCTCGATGCCGAGCTGCGAATAGCGCAGAGCGGCACGGACGATCTCGATGCGCTCAACCACGCGCGGATCCCCAGCCTGCTCCTCCGCGCGGTCCAGCAGACGCAGACCCTGCCAGATCTGCTCGGGTGAGATCGCGAGACACTGCTGGGCGACATTGCGATTCACTGCGAGCATGGCCGACTCCCGGCCGGGGCGCGGTGCATTCCACGCGCGCTCGAGCAGGCTGTAGTACTCGGCCATGGTCTCCGATGCCTCTCCGAACATGCATTCATAGAACTCATCGAGGAGGGCATCGATCTCCAGCGAGCTGTCCCACATGAGCTTGCTGAATGCCCAGATCATCGGCGCGGTGTGGGGCAGGAAGGTGTACATCTCGGTGTACTGGCCCTCAAAGCCCATCCGCGTGTCGAACTTCATCTGCCGGTCAAGACTGTGAGGATAGAACCGTGGGGTGAAGGTGCCGAGGCCATAGTACTCGTAGCGCACCAGGGGCTGCTCCAGGCGCTCAGCCCACTCGCGCGTGAGCTTTCGATCCGCGGCCTCGGCCTCCGGGTCCCACCAGGTGGCGCAGTTTTGCGTGATGAAGCCGTAGACGTTGCTCTCGATTCGCGGCACCGTCCGGGGCGGCTGTCGAAACTGGCGATAGATGAGCACCCCGAGGTACCGGTCTGGGTGCGTCCTGCTGATTTCGCGCGCAACGGCGTTGACGAACGAGTAGTAACGATCGCTGAACTCACGTCGGTCAAATGCTCCCGGCGGATCAAGCGCCCTGCAATCGTCGCACTCACAGACCTTCGTCACGTCGTCGAGGGCCATCGAGAAGCTCAGCGTCTGTGGGCGCTCGGCGAACCACTGGCGGATGTAGTTGGCCATCACCTGCACGACCTCGGGGTTGCTGGTGCATGGCCAGAAGCGCTCGTGACGGTCGAGCTCGCCGGGCTCGGGGATGTACCGTTCCCCGTCGATCAGCGGATAGTACTCCGGATGGGTATCGCCATACTCGTCGACCGGGAACGCCGCATGCATTCGCGTGGACTTATCGCCGCGTACCGGAGTGCTCTCCGAGGAGGCGCGGTTGCGCCAGATCCATGTACTCCACGAGTCGTACCAGCGGTGGCCGCTGAGGATGCGCAGCGGTCGATCCGGGATCACGGTCGTGTCGGCCACGTGCACCGAAAGCTCTCCCTGCTGCCCCTCGGGCACGTGCTCCCACAGCTCACCGGGCGCGAACCAGCGGATCCCCATATGCTGTTCGACGAACGCGAGAGCGGCATAGCGCACGCTCGCCGGGGTCCTGCCAGCCAGAAAGATACTACCGTCGCGAACGCGGAGCGCGAAGGCCTCCCTGCGCTCGCTCAGCAATCGCCCGGGGATCTGCGGCAGGTCGGCCGGGAGCGACGGTTCACACTGTCCGAGATACACCGCAGTGCCCTCAACCGCCGCGCCATCGTTGCGCACCGGGAGTGGCACACCGCACAGCTTCTCAGAGGAGGCAGCGATCTCGCGAGCGGCGCGGATCAGGTCCGAATCGGCGTCCTCGGGGACCACGACCGTCGCGACCGGCTCACCGGCCTCGACGAGGACCACGGTGTGCTGCGGCCCGGAGGTGATGATCTCCGCATCTGCGGCGAGACAGATCGTGAGGATGGCGGCGATGGGGATGGCAAACCTCATTCGATGCACCTCGTAATGCGATCGACGCTCGGCATATCGCTCCGACGGCCCGGGCGGGATACTTCGCGCAGGGGGACGATGAGCCCTCTGTCGGTTGGAGGGCGGCTGAGGGGTGCGCCGGGTGGGGCGGAGGAGCCTCGGCATGCGGCGGGTTGCAGGGGACGACACGATGCAAATGTCCGTTCGAATGGTCTGGAATCCGGGGCGAATTTGGGGTATAATGACGGTGCGGAGAGTGTGTCGGGTGATCGCGTACCGGCGTTACGGCGCCGGTCCGAGGAAAGTCCGAGCTCCACAGGGCAGAGCGCCGGGTAACACCCGGGCGGAGCGATCCGACGGAAAGTGGCACAGAAACGATACCGCCTGCTACGAGCGCGGCCGTGAGGTCGTGCTGGTGGTGGGTAAGGGTGAAATGGTGGGGTAAGAGCCCACCGGCGACATGGAGACATGTCGGCCGGCCAAACCCCGCTCGGAGCAAGCCCAAATAGGGGAGCGATGAGGCGGCCCGCTGAGCTCCCGGGTCGGGTGCAGGAGGCGTCTGGCAACAGGCGTCCGAGCTGAATGATCACCGTGCGCTGCCTCACAGCGCATACAGAACTCGGCTTACAGACACACTCTCCGGTGCTTATGTGACCCATCTTGGGCCCATAACGCCGAGAATCGCAGCGAGCGGACACAGTCACCCACTTACAGGTCCCTTTCCGGACCCATTCGGCTCCCGACGACTGGCGACGATCTCCCTCCGTGGCGCTGGGCAGCACACCACTCAGCCCTCCACCCAGGGCTGCCTGACTGGCCGCTCAGTACCACATAGCAGCTGGTAGCACTTGTGGGGGAGGTCACCCTGAACTCACGCGGCCTGCGAAGCGCTCTCTCCCGCCGCGCCATCGCCCGTCTGCTGTCTCGCCCTCCAGCGTCAGTGTGAAGTCAAAGCACTCCACCGTTCCCAACCTCGCTCAAATCCATCGCTTGAAGCTTGAACGATCCATCAACGCAGCTTCTGCGCTTCCTTCAGCGGGTAATCTGGCTTGAACAAACGGAAATAGCCGGGTGATTTCACGCCCTCAAATTGCGTGAAGGTGATTTCCCTGATGCCATCATTCCGGAACGCCTCAGTGAGCGCTCCCGGATATGCATCAATATAGACGATCTCGCTGATGCCTGCCTGGTATATCTTCTTCGTGCATAGCTCGCACGGCGATGCCGTCGTGTAGATCTTTCCGCCCTCGACCGATATCCCTCCGAGCTTCGCAACCTGCAGCAGAGCGTTCTCCTCGGCGTGCAGAGCCCTGCAGTACTCCAGCCGTTTGATGTTCAGCTCGTGGGCATTCTCCAGCAGCTCATCGTCGAAGCCTTCCTTTCCGTCCTTACGAAGTTCAGCTATCTTCCGGGATGTCTGGATCTTGGAGGCCTCGTCCTTGTAGCAGATGTAGCAGTCGGCATCGCGGCCCGCATAGTAGTTGTCTCTATCTATGGCGACTTCCACTTCTTCTGCTTCCTCGTCCAG
>JALGTR010000126.1 GCA_029821265.1 Candidatus Zipacnadia bacterium | reverse complement strand
CGGGGTCTCCACCCTGGAGCAGCAGATGGCGCGCGTCATGGAGAACCTCCGGGCCAAGGACGCGGACCTCGAGAAGTACATCTACCTGCGCTCCCTCCAGGACCGCAACGAAACGCTCTTTCACGCCACGCTGATCGAGCACCTCGAGGAGCTTGCCCCGGTCGTCTACACCCCGACCGTCGGCGAGGCCGTGCAGCGCTTCAGTCACATCTTCCGCAGCCCGCGCGGGCTCTACCTTACGCCCGAGAATATCGGCGCGATCGATCAGATCCTGGACTGCGCCATCGAGGACGAGGTCGGGATCATCGTGGTTACCGACAACGAGGGCATTCTGGGGATCGGCGATCAGGGAGTCGGGGGCATCGGCATTTCCATCGGCAAGCTGGCGATCTACGTCGCGGCAGGCGGCTTTTCGCCCGGCGCCTGCCTTCCGATCACACTCGATGTCGGAACCGACAACGATGCGCTTCTCGAGGATCCGATGTATCTGGGTATGCGGCGCAAGCGGCTCGGCGACGACGAGTATGAGCAGTTCATCGCTGAGTTCGTCGATGGCGTCAAGCGCAACTGCCCCGGCGCCGTCCTGCAGTGGGAGGATTTCTCGCGTGACCGGGCCTTCGAGAACCTCGAGCGGTACCGCGATGAGTTGCCGTCGTTCAACGATGACATCCAGGGGACGGCGGCGGTCGTGCACGCGGGGCTGCTGGGCGCGCTGAAGCGGGCGGAGAGACCGCTGGTGGGCGAGAGCGTGGCGATCCTCGGCGCGGGCGCGGCAGGGGTCGGGGTGGCCCAGGCCATCACGGCGGCCCTGCAGGCCGAGGGGCTGGCCTACCAGGAGGCCTCGGCGCAGGTGATGGTCTTCGACAGCCGAGGACTGGTGCTCACCAGCCGCGACGGACTGCCCGAGTACAAGCGCCGAGTCGCCACCGAACCGGGCGTGGTCAGGGAGTGGGGGCTCGACCCCGGTGGAGACCTCTCATTCGAAACCGTGATGGCGCAGGTGAGACCTGGCACGATCATCGGCCTGTCGGGTCAGCGCGGTGCACTGAGCGAACGTGTCGTTCGCGCCATGGCAGATCGGCACGAGCGGCCGATCGTCTTCGTCCTCAGCAACCCCTCGGCCAACGTTGATGCCCACCCGCGAGATGTCGTGCGCTGGACTGACGGCCGCGCGATCGTCGCGGTCGGCAGCCCGTTCGATCCGGTGGAGCACAAAGGGAGGACCCATCGCTTCTCGCAGGTCAATAACTTCTACGCATTTCCGGGCATTGGCGCCGGCGCGCATCTGTCACGGGCGCAGACGATCTCCGACGGCATGCTTCTCGCCTGCGCCGAGGCGATTCACGCGTCACTGACCGATGACGACCTCGCCCACGGTCTCATCCTGCCCGCCGGCGCGCGTCTGCGCTCCGTGGCGGCGCGTGTGGCAGCGGCCGTGATGACCGTCGCCGGGCGCGAGGGTTTGGCGCGTGAGCCTATCGACGATCCGTGTGAGACCGTGGAGCGATGGCAGTACCGGGCCAGCTACAGGCGTTACATCCCCGCCTGAGCCGCTACTCGATGCGGAGGTCGGTCACGCGTGGTTTGGGCGGATCTTTCGGAGGGCGCGGCTGCGTGGTGTCGGCGAAGACACGGACCAGAAGATAGCCCGCGCCGAAGCCGCCAAGGTGAGCCATATAGGCGACGGGGCCGCCTGCCGGCAGGCTGATGACCTGGGTGATGACCCAGTATATCAGGAAGACCGGCGCCGGGATGTAGACGATCGGCCAGAGGAAGAACATCGGGATCAGCGTCGCCACTCGTGCGTAGCGGAAGACGACGAAGTAGGCGCCCAGAACCCCCGCAATGGCGCCGGAAGCGCCGACCAGGGCCATCTCCGCCCCTCCCGTCAGCAGCGCGAAGCCGGAGTGCGCAATGGTCGCAATGGTGCCGCAGATGAGGTAGAAGGCCGCGTACTTCGCGTGGCCCATGCGATCCTCGACATTGTCGCCGAAGACCCACAGAAACAGCATATTAAAGCCGATATGGGCGAGCGACCCGTGCATGAACATCGAGAGCACCAGCGCGCCCAGGGCGTTCTCGACGCCGGGACTGCGCCCGGGAACGAGCATCGTCGGGCGGAACGCCATCTCGGGCGGAACCACGCCGATGAGCTGCAGCCAGAAGACGATGACACAGCCGGCGATGATGATGTAGTTGACCACCGGCGTTCTTCTGGACTTGATGTTGTCTCGAATCGGGATCATCAGGTGGCTCCGGGAATGGCGCACGGTCAGCGAAATGCGGGACGAGCCGACGGCCCGCCCCGCATCGCATCAGTCAGGAGAAGCGGGAGGAATCGTCAGTCCTCCTTTTCCTCCTCGATCTCGGCAAGCAGGCCCTCGGTGGTCATGATCATCGAGGCGATGCTGGCAGCGTTCTCCAGCGCCGAGCGGGTGACCATCAGCGGGTCGGTCACGCCAGCCTCGATCATGTTCTCGTACTTGCCCGTGACGGCGTTGAAGCCGACGTACTCCTCGTCGGTTTCGAGCACGCGCTCGACGACGACTGAGCCCTCCTCGCCGCTGTTCTCGGCGATCTGCTGCAACGGCGCGGTGAGGGAGTTCTTGAGGATCTGCAGACCGATCTTCTCGTCGCCCTCAGCCTTGACCGAGTCGAGCGCCTTCATGGCGCGGGCGAGGGAGACGCCGCCGCCGGCCACGATGCCCTCGGCAACCGCGGCGCGGGTGGCGGAGAGAGCATCCTCGAAGCGGTGCTGCTTCTCCTTGAGCTCAGTCTCGGTCGCGGCACCGACGCGAATGACCGCGACGCCGCCGGAGAGCTTCGCCAGCCGCTCCTCAAGCTTCTCCCGATCGTAGTTGCTGTCGGTCTCCTCGATCTCCTTGCGGATCTGCTCGATGCGTGCGCGGATCGCCTGGGGCGAGCCGGCGCCCTCGATGATCGTCGTGTCATCCTTGGTGACCGTAACCTGGCTGGCGGTTCCCAGCATGTCGAGGGTCACGTTCTCGAGCTTGATACCGAGGTCCTCGGAGATGAAGGTGCCATCCGTGACCACGGCGATGTCCTCCATCTGCCGCTTGCGACGCTCGCCGAAGCCGGGGGCCTTGACCGCGACCGCGTTCAGGGTGCCCCGCAGCTTGTTGACGACCAGGGCCGCGAGAGCCTCGCCCTCGATATCCTCGGCGATGACCACGAGCGGTCGGCCCGCCTGCACGATCTGTTCAAGCACCCCGATGATATCGTGGATCGAGCTGATCTTCTTCTCGTAGAGCAGGATGTAGGGGTTCTCGAGGATCGCCGCCATCTGCTCGCGGTCGGTGATCATGTAGGGCGAGAGGTAGCCCTTGTCGAAGCGCATGCCCTCGACGAACTCGAGCGTGGTCTCTGTGCCCTGCGATTCCTCGACCGTGATGACGCCGTCCTTGCCGACCTCCTCCATGGCGTCGGCGACGAATCGGCCGATCTGCTCATCGTTACCTGCGATCGACGCGACGTGGAACATGTCGTCCTTGGTCTTGACCTCGATCGCCATATCCCGGAGGGCCTTGACGGCGGCCTCGACACCCTTCTCGATGCCCCGCTTGATGAACATCGGGTTCGCGCCCGCGGCGACTGCCTTGAGGCCTTCGCGGAGCATGGACTGGGCAAGAACGGTCGCGGTGGTGGTTCCGTCGCCCGCAACGTCGTTGGTCTGTGACGCGACTTCCTTGAGGAGCTGCGCGCCGGTATTCTCGAAGTGGTCCTCGAGTTCGATCTCCTTGGCGACGGTTACTCCGTCCTTGGTGATCGTGGGCGAGCCGTAGCTCTTCTCGAGCAGCACGTTGCGGCCGGTGGGACCAAGCGTGACCTTGACTGCATCGGCCACTATGTTGGCGCCTCGCTCAAGCGCGCGACGCGCCTCCTCGCTGTAGAGAATATCCTTCGGTGCCATTTGAGTACTACTCCCTCTTTGTGTTTGGTATCAGGACGCGGGCGCCTGTTGCGCCTTCTTACGCTTCCTTCGCGAGGATCTGATCTGCGTCCAGGATCAGGTACTCTTCGCCGTCGATAGTGATCTCAGTGCCACCGTACTTCGCGATGATGACCATGTCGCCCTCGGAGACGTCGGGCGCCACGACCGTCCCATCATCGAGCTTCCGGCCCTCGCCAACGGCGACGACCTCGGCCCGCTGCGGTCGCTCCTGTGCTGATTCGGGTAGATGGATGCCGCCGGCGGTCCTGTCGGCCTCGGCGCGCTTAACCATCACCCGGTTGCCCAGTACGCGGATACTCATCTCGTCTCATGTCCTCCCTTCACGTTCTGCGTCGCGTCAACTGTGATCCCGCAGCGGCGTGCCGCCGCGGGACAGTTTTCGTGCGTAGTCCATGAACTGTTATTTTACTCGGCTTGCGCCGTCTGTGCAACCTTGACTCTGAGCTGGATCTCGCCGTCCTTGGCATCGACGACAACGGTGTCGCCCTCAACAAACTCCCCGCGCAGAATGCCCGCGGAGATGGGGTTCTCCACAAGCTTCTGGATGACGCGGCGGAGCGGACGCGCTCCGAATTGCGGATCGTAGCCGCGCTCGGCAAGCAGATCCCGGGCCGCGTCCGTGACCTCGAGCGACAGATCACGATCAGCCAGACGCTCCGCGACGCGCGAGAGCATCAGATCAACGATCTCTCGGATCTCCGCGGCCGTCAGCGCGTGGAAGACGATGACCTCGTCGATGCGGTTGAGCAGCTCAGGGCGGAAGTGCTGCTGCAGCTCCGCCACGACCATCTCCCGCATCTGCTCGTAGTGCTCGGCTGCCTGCTCCTCGCTCGCGTTCGGCGGAGGCGGCGTAATGTGCTGGCTGCCGATGTTGCTGGTCATGATGATGACCGTGTTGCGGAAATCCACCACGCGCCCGGTGTTGTCGGTCAACCGTCCGTCCTCCAGGATCTGCAGGAGGATGTTGTACACGTCCGGGTGCGCCTTCTCGATCTCGTCGAGCAGGATGACGCGGTACGGCCGCCGGCGGACGGCCTCGGTGAGCTGACCGCCCTCCTCGTAGCCGACGTACCCGGGCGGGGCGCCGATCAACCGCGAGACGGCGTGGCGCTCCATGTACTCGCTCATGTCGATACGGACCATGGCGTCCTCGTCATCGAACATGAACTCGGCCAGCGCGCGCGCCAGCTCGGTCTTCCCGACACCTGTGGGGCCGAGGAAGATGAAGCTTCCGATCGGGCGCCTTGGGTCCTTCAGGCCCGTGCGGGCGCGGCGAATCGCCTCGGAGACCGCCACGACTGCCTCGTGCTGGCCCTTGACCCGCTCGTGGAGGCGGCTCTCCATCTCAAGCAGCTTCTGCGCCTCCTCCTCGAACATGCGCGAGACCGGGATGCCGGTCCAGTCTGAGACAATCTCAGCCACGTCCTCGGCGTCAACCGTATCGTCGATCTCCTCGATCCCCTCCCACTGCTCCTCGGCCAGTGGGAGCTGTTCCTCGAGATCGCGGATCTCCGCCCGGATGCGCTCTGCCGCCTCGTAGTTACCCGCCCGGGCCTCCTGCTCGCCCTTCTCGTTCAGTTCGCGCAGGCGCTCACGCAGGACCTCCGGGCGAGGCGGAAGATCATACATCTCGATACGCAGCTTGCTAGCGGCCTCGTCGATGACGTCGATGGCCTTGTCCGGCAGCTTGCGGTCTGAGATATACCGATGTGACAGCTCGGCCGCCGCCTCGATGGCGTCGTCGCTGATCTTCACGCCATGATGCTCCTCGTAGCGCTCACGGAGCCCGCGGAGGATCTCGATGGTCTCCTCCACGGTCGGCTCCTCGACGAAGATCGGCTGAAAACGCCGCTCGAGCGCCGGGTCCTTCTCGATGTGCTCGCGATACTCGTCGAGCGTGGTTGCGCCGATCGCCTGCAGCTCGCCCCGGGCCAGCGCGGGCTTAAGCATGTTCGAGGCATCCATCGCGCCCTCGGCCGCGCCGGCGCCCACGACGGTGTGCAGCTCGTCGATGAAGACGATGATCTCGCCCTCAGCCGCGCGAATCTCGTCGATGACGCCCTTCAGCCGCTCCTCGAACTCGCCACGGTACTTGCTGCCCGCGATCATTCCGGCGAGGTCAAGCGCGAGGACGCGCTTGTTCCCGAGCACCTCGGAGGCCGTGCCGTTGGCGATCTCCTGCGCAAGCCCCTCGACGATGGCGGTCTTGCCGACCCCCGCCTCGCCGATAAGCACGGGGTTGTTCTTGGTGCGCCGCGAGAGCACCTGGATCACGCGACGTATCTCCTCATCGCGCCCGATCACGGGATCGAGCTTGCCCTCGCGCGCCAGCCGGGTCAGATCGCGCGAGAAGCGCTCCAGGGCCTCATACTGGGACTCGGCGCCCGCGTCATGCACGCTGCGATTGCCGCGCACGTCGCGAAGAGCCTGCAGTAGGCGGTCCTCCTCAGCGCCCGCCTGCTGCAGAAGCTGCGTGGCGGCGGAGCTGATATCGAGCATCGCCAGCAACAGGTGCTCGGCGGCGATGAATGTGTCGCCAAACCGCTGCGCGCGCTGCCAGGCGGCATCGAAGAGCCGATTGGCCTGCGGGGTGATGTAGATCTGCCCCGTGTCAGCGCCACCGCCGGTAACCTCCGGCCGCGAGCCCAGCTCCCGCTCGACCTTGCTCTTGAGCGAAGCGACATCGATACCCGCCTGCTCGAGCACGCGGCGTCCGACGCCCTGCTCCTGCTCGATGATCGCAAGCAGCACGTGTTCGACGTCAAGCTGATTGTGCTTGTAGCGCCCAAGAATCTGCTGACTCTGAGCGATGATCTCCTTGGCCTGGTTCGTGAACTTTTCGAAATCCATCAGGTCACCTGTCCATGCATGTATCGGCCAGTTCGTGAGCCGTTGATGTTGAAGCTGTTGAAGAGCGTCTCATATGAGCCGTCAGCGCCCCACCTCACGGGCGTCCTCGACGCGGACGGTGATGCCCTGTCGGAAGTTGCGGCTCGGAGCCGGGCCGAGGGCCTTGGGCCCCTCGTCGATCTGTTTGCGCATGCGTTCGACCTCCTCCTGGAGCTCCTCGATCTGGTCGAGCAGGCGCAGTATGATCGCGACGCCGGCGAGATTGACCCCAAGCTCCTGCGTAAAGCGTTGGATGCGCCTCAGCAGTTCGATATCCGCGTCGCAGTAGAGACGGACGCCAGCCTCGGTTCGATCCGGTTCGATCAGCCCCTCACGCTCGTACAGGCGCAGCGTCTGCGGATGGCAGTCGACCATCCGCGCGGCTACACCGATCTGGTAGCGCGGCTCGTCGCGCAGGTTCCGCATGGACAATCACCCTGTTTGGTCGTGCCCCGACCGCGATCAGACGCGCATATTCCGCCGGGGATCGCTACTCCACGTTTCGTCGAACTCCTCGAGCATCTCGCGTTGCCTGTCTGAGAGTTTCTCCGGCACCTTCACGCTGATCTTCACGTACTGATCACCCCGTCCCTCCCCGTTGACGTGCGGAACACCACGGCCCTTGAGGCGAAGTTCCTGACCCGATTGAGTGCCGGGCGGGATGGTCATGGTCACATTCCCATCGATCGTGGGAACCTGGACCTTTGCACCCAGCGCTGCCTCGGTAAAGGTCACGGGCAGTTCCATGCGTATATCGTCACCGTCACGCTCGAACAGCTCGTGTGGCTGGACGCGAATCTTCAGTATCAGGTCGCCGGGCGGGCCGCCGGCGGTGCCGCGACCTCCCTCGCCACGGACGCGCACCTTGCTGCCGGTCTTGACGCCCGGCGGGATCGTGACCGTGATCCGACGGCGACGCGCCGCCTCACCGGTGCCGCGGCACTTGCGGCAGCGAGTTGTGACAACCTGGCCTGTTCCATGGCACTGCTGGCAGGCTGCGCCGAGGTTGAAGAAGCCCCCTCCGCTCTGAGCCTGCCCGGTTCCTCCGCAGGCCGGACACGTCTGCGTCTCGCCACCCATGCCCTCACACTCCGGGCAGCGGTCGGTGAGTGTCAGCGAGATCTCCTTCTCCGCCCCGTGGACGGCCTCATCGAAGCTGATCGGCAGCTCATACTCCACGTCCTGCCCGCGCGAGGGGCCGGGTTCAGGGCGAACGCGGCTGCGCCCGCCCGTGGTGAAGCGGAAGCCTCCTCCGCGGCCCATCTCCCCGAAGAGATCGCCGAAGATGTCGCGGAACGACCCAGGACCGTACTGCTGGTTGATGAACTCGCGGAAGTCCCCCCCTTGCCACTGACCGGTGTGCTGGGCCTGCTCCCAGGCCTCACCGAACTGGTCGTACTTCCTGCGCTTCTCGGGATCCTTCAGCGTCTGGTAGGCCTGCGAGATCTCCTTGAACTTGGCCTCAGCCTCTTCATCGCCGGGATTGACGTCCGGGTGATACTCCCGGGCGAGGCGGCGGTAGGCCTTCTTGATCTCGTCTTGCGAGGCGTCACGATCGACGCCAAGGATCTCGTAAAAGTCCGGTTTCTGGTCAACTCGCACGGTCATTCACTGCCGATCTGTATGTTAATGCGCCCGCCTCCCCGCCGGCGCGGCACACGAATGCGCAGGACGCCGTCGGCGAGCGTCGCAGAGGTATTCGTGGTGTCGGCGTCTGAGGGCAGCCGGACGGTGCGCACGAACTGCCCCGACGACCGCTCCGAGCGGATGGTGCGCGCGTCCGCAATGCGTCGCGGACCGTTCGCAACACCCCTCACGCGGAGGAGTGTGCCCTCCGCAACGGCCTCGATATCTTCGCGCGCGACGCCGGGCAGGTCGAATTCGACCACATACGCGTCCTCCTCGGCGCGCAGGTCCATCGCCGGCTGCCAAACACTGGCGCGTGTGACGCCCCGCCGGCGCTGCATCGCCATGGCCTCGCTGAGGCGGTCGGTCAATGCCTGCATCTGTCGGAGCGCTGTAGATGGTCTTCTCACGGCATCTTCTCCTTGAAGCGAAATCTGCGATCTGCGCGACGGTGCGGCTCAGTCCTCATCGCCGGTCACGCTGATCTGCCGCGCGGGCTGCCGGCGTTTGACCGTGACCTCGAGCAGGCCGTCCTCGAGCCGGGCCGTGACGGACTCCGGATCGAGGTGGTAGGCGAGCGAGAACGACCGGCGAAAGCGCCCGACCGGTCGCTCACGCACGTAGTACTGTCCGTCATCCTCCGCCGCGCGCTCCCCGCGAATCGTTACGACGTCCTCCTCGACCTCGACCGTGACGTCGTCCCGGCTCATGCCGGGGACTTCGACGAGGATCACGACCTCATCGTCGGTCGCGAGGATGTCCACGGGCGGGCTGAACGACGGGGCCTCCTCGGTCTGCTGCGGCTGAAAACTCTCGTCGAGCAGCCGGTAGAGACGATCGCGCAGCTCGAAGAAGTCCTGCATCGGGTCGGACAATCGCTGTCGCATCGGATCCCTCTCGTGTGTGTTGCAGTTCGACGTCAGATCGGGCGGGCGGGTTGAGCGCCCGCCCGACTGTCATACACTCGCCGTCGGCCGCGGGCCACATCCTGCAGACCTGTGGCCGACGATCGGCATTGCTTACTCCTCGTCCTCGGCCTCGAACTCGGCGTCGATGACGTCCTCATCGCCGCCGGCCGCGCCGGTCTGAGGACCTGCGCCGGACTGTCCGCCTGCCCCGGCGCCACCAGGGCCTCCCGCGCCGGCCTCAGCAGCGGCCTGCGCCTCGTAGGCAGCCTGGGCGATCCTACCGAACTCCTCCTGAGCCTCGTCGATCGCGGCCTGGATGGCGTTCGGATCGTCTCCCTTCGCCGCCTCCTGCATGGCCTCGATCTTCTGGCGAACCGCCGCCGCGTCCGAGTCGGAGACATCGAGATCCTTGAGCGACGTCTCGATCTGATGCGCCAGCTGGTCGGCCTGGTTACGGGCCTGAGCGAGCTGCTCGAACTTCTGGTCCTCCTCAGCGTGCGCCTCGGCCTCTTGAACCATCCGCTGGACCTCTTCCTCGGACAGCTGACCGGAGCCAGTGATCGTGATGTCCTGCTTGCGGCCTGTGCCCTTGTCACGCGCTGTGACGTTGAGGATCCCGTTCGCATCGATGTCGAATGTTACCTCGATCTGCGGCACGCCGCGGGGCGCCGGCGGAATGCCGGTAAGGTGGAAGCGGCCAAGAGATCGGTTCTCGCTTGCCTTCTTCCGCTCACCCTGCAGCACGTGGACCTCAACGGTGCTCTGGTTGTCCGACGCAGTGGTGTAGGTTCGCTGCACGCGCGTCGGGATCGATGTGTTCCGCTCGATGAGCACGTCGAAGACGTCGCCGAGCGTCTCGATGCCGAGCGACAGCGGCGTGACGTCCACCAGCACCATGTCCTGCATCTCGTCGCCGAGGACCGCCGCCTGAATCGCAGCGCCAATCGCCACAACCTCATCGGGGTTGATGCCCTTGCGCGGCGGCTTGCCCGCGATGTTCTCAACGAGCTTCTGCACCGCCGGCACGCGCGTGGAACCGCCGACGAGGATGACGTCGGTCAGATCCTCGGGCCCAACACCCGCGTCGGTCATGGCCTTCTTCACGCTCTCGGCCGTTCGCTTGACGAGGTCATCGATCAGCTCCTCGAACTTCGCGCGGGTGAGGGTCATCTCAAGGTGCTTGGGGCCCTCGCCCTCGACCGAGGTGATGAACGGCAGCGAGATCTGCGTCTGGATCGATGTGGACAGCTCGATCTTGGCCTTCTCAGCGGCCTCCTTGAGGCGCTGCAGAGCCTGGCGATCGTCGCGCAGATCGATGCCCACGTCCTTCTTGAACTCCTCGGCCATCCAGTCGATGATCCGCTGGTCGAAGTCGTCACCACCGAGGTGCGTGTCGCCGGTGGTGGCGCGCACCTCAAAGTAGTCGCGCTCCTCCGTGTTGGACTTGTCGACCTCGACGTCGAGAATCGACACGTCGAAGGTGCCGCCTCCGAGGTCGTAGATCAGGATCGTGCCCTCGAGCTTCTGCATCTCGTGTCCGTACGCCAGCGCCGCGGCCGTCGGCTCGTTGATGATGCGCAGCACCTCGAGGCCTGCGATCTCTCCGGCCTGCTTCGTCGCCGTCCGCTGGTTGTCGTCGAAGTACGCGGGAACGGTGATGACTGCCTTCGTCACTTCCTCGCCGAGGTAATCGGAGGCGTCATCCTTGAGCTTGCGCAGAATCATCGCCGAGATCTGCTCGGGCGTATAATCCTTTCCGTCGATCGTGTACTTCTTGCGCGTGCCCATGTGACGCTTGACGGAAGCGATGGTGCGGTCCGGATTGAGGACGGCCTGGCGCTTGGCGGGCTGTCCGACCAGCCGCTCGCCGTCCTTGGTAAAAGCAACGACTGACGGCGTCGTGCGGCCACCCTCCGAGTTGGGGATGACCTTCGGGTCGCCGGCCTCCACGACCGCGACGCACGAGTTGGTGGTTCCCAGGTCGATTCCGACCACTTTCGCCACTGTGTGTCACCTCTTCTTCGCAATTGAACCGCGCGTCGCCCCGCCGAGCGTCCGCAGGAGAGGGG
>JALGTR010000125.1 GCA_029821265.1 Candidatus Zipacnadia bacterium | reverse complement strand
CCGGGCGCATGGCTGTTGCTGAGCGATGACAACGGACGAACGTGGCGTGAGGGCTTCAGCATCAACGCGCAGCGATACTCGGGATACACCTCGGTGATCGAGATCGAGCCAGGAGTGCTGCTCTACGGCTACGGAGTACGTGACTGGCTGGATCCGGAGACCGGGGAGCGCCGCGACAGCCTGCGAACGGTGCGGATCAGGGTGCGCCGGCTGCGGTAGTGCGGGCGAGGCGGAGATGAGTGCGGCCGAAGGGGCGCCTCGCTCCGAGCGGGCGGCGCAGCAGTTGCGCTGCCGGCAGGAGCGTGGATCTACTCGAGCCGCCGACGGGCGCCTATGCGCCCGCGAGCCAGCGCACCGCGTTCTGCAGCAGGCACAGCTCCGGGCCCTCGGGCAGAGCATCCGTGTCGTCCGGCGCGACACCGATCAGCAGCCCGGTTGCGACATAGCGGCCTGCGCCATGCTCACCGGCGATGACCACTGGGTCGGCGTCGGCCGCCGCCACCACCGTTCCCTCCGGGCCGGGCGTCAGCAGCACGTGGTCGTAGTAGCCGTGCGTCAGCTCCTCCCCGACGCCGAGGCCCTGGGTGACCGGATGCTCGGCGACCGGCGTCCATCCCGTCGCCCGCACGTGGCTTGCGCCACCCCGGCAGACCCCGGGGACGATCGGCGGGATTCCTCGGTAGCCGACCGCGTCGTGGGTCGCGAGCACTCCGCCACCGTCGGCGACGAAGCGCCGCAGCATATCGGCCTCTTCATTCCCGAGGACCTCCCGCACACGCGGCTGAGGCACCACCACGACGTCGGCGCGGCGGAGATGGTCGCGCCTCAGCTCCCATAGTGGCGCGGCCTCGACGCCCTCGGTCCCTTCGAGGGCGGAGAGGATAGAGGTTGATCCGTACGCCCCCTGGAGCACTGCCACACGGACGGACTCGCTCTCGAAGATCGGCCCCTCGGTGCGGGAGCGGAGCAGGCGCTGTTGCTCGGGCGTGAGCGGCTGAAGCTGCGGGGCCCGGTAGAATGCCGGCGGATCACCGGCCGGCCTGAGCTCAATCGCGCCCATGCTGGAGCTGGGGACCCGGAATGTCGCGACCACGAAGTACCGCTTCGTCGCGTCCTTCTCCTCAAGCGAGATGCGGTAGACGTTCAGACGATCCTGCGCGCCGGCGAAGCCGTCGTGCTCGTCCACCGACAGCTCGGTCAGATCCTCCGGGGCATCCTCCGTGGCGGAGGCGAGCGCCACGCGGTGGGTGTTCATTCCGTTCTGGCCCTGCAGGTACTCGAAGACGACCTCCCAGTCGCCCGGTTCGATGACCTCCGTGACCTCGAAGCTCACGGTCTGCAGGCCCGACGGCTGCGTCTCGTCATTCCAGGTGCCGATGCGCGTCGGCTCATACTGCTCGGCCGGGTCGATGATGCCGTAGGGCTCAAGCGCCTCGGCGACAGTGCGCGGGATGCTTTCGGTGACGCGGACCGTGCTCTGGTAGCGTGCGGAGGACTGGTCGGGGTCGATGGCCTCCACCCACGCTCGGAGCGCGCGCCCGCCCTGCAGGCCGGCGCTTGCCAGCCGCGTCATCGCCTCCTGGAGCGCCATGCGATCCTCATCGGAGGTGACCTCACCGGCCGCCACCTGCTCGGCGATCTGCCAGATCAGGCGCGTCATCTGCAGATGCGCCTGCGCCACGCGCGTCTCATGCACCAGCGCCGGGACCTCCAGGCGCTCTGCGATACGCCGGGCCTCCTGCGCGGCCCGGACGTCGGCTTCCATCTGCTCGACGCTGTCGTAGTAGCGCCAGATGCCCTGGCCCAGTTGCGGCGGGGTGGCGTTCGTGATGCTGCGCGCGGCCGCGGCCAGAACCGACAACGGATTGCCCGCGCCCGTGACGGCCCCGTAGATGCGCCAGGTGGCCGGCCCCAGCAGCTCCGCCCAGTCGCCGACCGCCTCCGCGTCCTCGATCCCCTTGCGCGTCGCCCAGGCGATGGCGAACTCGCGCGGCGTGCGGCCATCGACGTTCCAGCAGTACTCCGCCGCCGCGAGGACGTTGAACTCGTGCAGCTGGTTGTTTGGCACCGTGTATCCGCAGACCGAGTCGATCTGCTTCCGTGCGAACTCGCCGATCAGGTGGTGGAGGAACTGCGGGCAACTCCACGGCATCACGGTGGCGTACGACGCGGTGAACTGCGGATAGACGCCCAGCCAGTTGCCTGCGCGCGAGTACTCCTCGAGCAGCGGGTAGATCATCGGCTCGGGCGAGGAATTGTAGGTCGAACGCGGGCGGCCGGCGCCGCAGTAGTAGCTGACATCCAGCCACTCCGGTGCGGCGGCGAGGACCTGGTCGTTGTTCGGGTAAGAGCCCTGGGTGAGCAGCACGCGCACGCCGAAGTTGGGGTGGTCCCGCCGGATGCGCTGGAGGGCCTCCCCGACGACCTTCGTCTCGAGCGCGTGCTGACCGAGGCCCGCCTCCGCCGCACGCTCGCAGTCGGGGCAGGTGCAGCGGCCGTGCCACTCCGACAGCCAGACGTTCACGTCAGTGACGCCCTCGATCGCCGCGAGGTCGCGCAGCCATTTCTCGATAATCTCGCCAGCCTTCGGCTTCGAGAAGCAGATCGGGACCGGCGAGCCGCCCACGTCGGCCCGCTCCGTGCCCTCGCCGGCAAGCTCCGGGTAGTGCTCGAAGATGCCGGTGCGTTCGAGATAGTCGAGATGGTGGATGATTGGGACGAAGTTCAACCCCCGCAGGCGTGCCTGCTTGATGACCTCGGGGTCGGCGCTCGCGACCGGCGTACCGTCCTCGGTGAAGCTCAGGTCGCAGTGCGCCTCCACCAGGTTCATCTTGTGCGCCGACATCCAGTTGATATCATTTCGGGCGCTGCCACCCCACTCGCCACGCTCCTCGATGTCCGGCCAGTCCACCACGCGGACCAGCGGCACGCGGACGGTGGCGCCATCGAACGCCGGCTCGAGAAGCTGCGAGAGTGTGCGTGCAGCGTAGTACACGCCCGTTGGCGTGAGCGCCGCGAGGGCCAGCGTGGAGTCATCGAGCGGAGCGATGACATACGCCTGCTCGGAGTTCGGGAGGTGATGCAGGCGGCCGGAGCCCGGCACGCGTCTGCCCTGCAGCAGTCCGTTGTGATCGAGGACTCCGAGAAGCAGCGTGAGATCCTGCCCCTCGAGCGCGCAGCCGGCCTGCTGCTGGAAGACGCGGCGCAACTCCTCGGCGGCCAGACGCTCGGACTCGCCGGAGCGATCCGCGAGCGCGAGGCCGACCGACGCCGCAGGCAGTTCGACCGCTCGGGGAATCTCGATCTCCTGGGGAAGCGGGATGACGTGGCGCAGCCAGTGTGCCTGCTCCTCGACGGAGACGCGCTCGGCGCTCCAGCCGGACATCGAGGCGGTGGCGAGGAGCCCGATGATCATCACGATAGTCCACATGCCAAACCCTCCCTGCGTGCTCGTTTGCGGGAGCGATTCGCCGAAGAGCGGGGCGGGTCCTGTCTGATTCAGGGGAAATCCACCGGTTATGTGGGCACGACGCCGGCGAAGAGCATGGCCGCGGCGGTGGTGAAGACGATCTCGCAGGCGATGAACGCGGCGGCCTTCTGCCAGCCGACGAACCGGGCGATGATTAGCGCCCCGGGCAGCGAGGCGCCCGTGCCGGTCAGCAGAATCGCCATCGCCGGGCCGTTCGCCATGCCAAACTGCATCATGATCTTCGCGAAGATCACCTCCGCGAGGATCGGGAAGTACATAAGCTCGCCGAAGAGGTCGGCGAAGAGCACGTCCGAGAGGGAGTTGTCACCGACCCTTGTGTAGACCCACTTGATGTCAACGTACGCCGCCGCGAGGCCGATGACGACGATCGCCGGGACCAGCACCGGGATCACGGTCTTCACCAGCGACCAGGTCTCACGTCCCCATGAGCGCAGATCTTCGGGGGTGAAGCTGCGCCACGCCAGGAGGATCGTAGCGAGGGCCAGGGCGATCATCCCCGCCGCCTTGACGGCCACGAGGGTGTTGACTGCGCCGAAGATGACCATGCCTGTGAGCAGAGAGAACAGCGTCCAGAGCGTGCGCGGATCGCCGTGGATGGGCAGGTCCACGGGCGGAACCGTCTGCCGCTGGTGGTCCTCGTGACCGAAGATGGCGGCCATTGTCAGGCCGCAGGCGACGCCCACGACGGGCACGAGGATCGCGCGCCACAGGCCGATCTCCCATCCGATCGCCTCGAAGACGAGCACGAGGCTCACGAGGTTGATCGCCGGGCCCGCGTAGAGGAACGTGCTGGCCGGACCGATCCCGGCTCCGGTGCGGTAGATGCTGACAAACAGCGGCACGACATTGCACGAGCACAGCGATAAGACGATGCCCGAGATGGAGGCGACAGTGTACGATACGCGCTTGCGGGCCTGTGCGCCGAGGTACTTGAGGACAACCGTCGGGGGGACGAATGCCGTCACTGCCCCGGCGAGCAGAAAGGCCGGAACGACTGTGACGAGCACCTCCCACGTGAACAGGCAGCAGGAGAAGACGTTGACGACCTGCAGGAGATTGTCGTAGGCCTCAGGCATACCCCGATGCCTCTCCTCTCGCCCTCAGGGCAGCATCCTGACCTCCCGCGGCGGTCGGCTGTCCCGGACGGGTCGCCCCGGAGACGTCGTGCTCCGCGGCGTGAGTAGAGTACCTTTGAGGCTGCAACGCCCTGAAGCCCGCATCAGGTTCCACGGCCGCCAGGTCTGCGCTATCGCCCGTCGCGTACACCAGCATCGAGCCACCGGGACGTGCTGAATCGCGGTCCGCTCGGTCTGAAAGCCTACGGGGCCCGGCAGGGGACAGCCGGCGAGCAGGGAATTGCACACGTGCACGGCGTGGCGACGAGACTGAGGCGGGCGGACCGGCCCGCGAGAGAGGGTTGTGACGATGAGCGATCTGCGATCGATCGAGAACGAGTGGAAGATGCCGTCGGCAATCTACCGGGGTGCGCCGTTCTGGTCCTGGAACTCGGAGCTGGAGCCCGAGCGGCTGCAGGCCGAGGTGCAGAGCATGCACGATGCGGGCATGGGCGGGGCGTTCATGCACAGCCGCTACGGGCTGAAGACCCCCTACCTGTCCGAGCGCTGGTTCGAGTGCGTCTCGGCGGTCGTTGAGAAGGCGAAGCAGCTCGACATGAAGGCCTATCTCTACGACGAGGATCGCTGGCCCTCGGGGCCGGCGGGCGGCCTCGTGACGCGTGAGCATCCGGAGTACCGGCTTCGCTTCATCGCCTTTAACTACGATGAGCCGCACGCGCAGGCCGAGGAGCCGATCGCGGTCTTCGAGGTCCAAACTGGCGACGACGGCGGGCTCGTGGACTACCGGATGGTGGAGAGCGCCGATGATGTGCGCGACGGGCAGGCGCTTTTCTTCGGCTGGGGCAAACAGGAGGTCAGCGGCTGGACCAACGATGGCGGCTACCTCGATACGATGAACCCCGACGCGGTCGCGGAGTTCATCCGCGTAACTCACGAGCAGTACGCGAAGCGCTACGCGGACGAGATGGGAAAGATCATCCCCGCGATCTTTACCGATGAGCCCAGCTACGGTGCGCAGATCCACGGCGGCGGGCGCATGCCGTGGACCGGCCGGCTGCTCGATGAGTTCGAGAAGCGTCGCGGCTACAACCTGCGCGAGCGCCTGCCGGAGCTTGTTGTGCCTCCGGCCGATAGCGACTTCTCGCAGGTCCGCCACGATTACTTCCGCACGATCACGGAGCTGTTCGTCGAGGCGTGGTCGCAGCAGATCGGCGAGTGGTGCGGTGAGCACAACATCGCTCTGACCGGACATATGCTGGCCGAGGAGACGCTGCGCTCCCAGCGCCATGCGATTGGCGCGGCGATGCCGCACTACGAGTTCATGCAGTGGCCAGGCATCGACATGCTGCGCGACCAGGTCAACGAGTTGACGACCGCCAAGCAGGCGACCTCAGTGGCCGACCAGCTCGGTATGGAGCGGGTTCTCAGCGAGACCTACGGCTGCACCGGCTGGGACTGGCCGCTTGAGGGGCACAAGTTCTCGGGCGACTGGCAGTGGGCCTGTGGCGTGAACTTCCGCTGCCCCCATCTGACCCACTATTCGCTCGCGGGGGGCGCCAAGCGCGACTACCCGGCGAGCATCTTCGCGCACAGCCCGTGGTGGCCGTACTACAAGACGGTCGAGGACTACTTCGCGCGGGTGAGCGTGCTGCTGACGACCGGCAGACCGATCCGTGACGTGCTCGTCATTCACCCGATCGAGAGTGCGTGGGGGCTCGCTGCGACCGAGGCGGGGCAGCAGCAGACGCAGCGGCTCGAGGAGGAGCTGGAGGGGATTATCTACGCGTTGATGTTCGCCCAGTATGACTACGACTTCGGCGATGAGTCCCTGCTGGCGAAGTACGGCGCGATCGATGGTGATCGCCTCCGCGTCGGCGACATGAGCTACCGGGTTGTCGTCGTCCCGCCGTCGCTGACGCTGCGTTCGGAGACGCTGGACATGCTCGAGAGATTCATCGCCGAGGGCGGCCAGGTGATCTTCGCCGGCGACATCGCGACCCACGAGGATGGCAAGCCGTCCGAGCGCGCGAAGGCGCTGAGCATCGACGCCACGACCATCTCGAGCGACCCCGACACTGTGGTGACGGCAGTGGCGCAGATGGTGCCGCGCCGAATCCGGATCACCGTCGAAGATGAGCCGACGGACTTCCTGTGGGCGATGCTGCGCGAGGTCGAGGGCGGCTACCTGGTTTTCATGCAGTCGCACGATCGCGAGAATCCGCGCACGGTTACGGTGAGTGTGGACGAGGATGGGCCGGTCGTGGAGTGGGATCCGATGACCGGTGACCGCATCAGCGTCGCTCCGTGGGAGAAGGATGGTCGGGTGGCGTGGGAGGTCCCCCTCGGGCCCACTGGCTCCGCGCTGTTCTCAGTGGGGATCGATGTGGCTGGCGTTCGAGAGCGCGAGCCGCGGCGTTCCGTGACGGCTCGGGAGACCTTCAGTGGCCCGTTTGAGGTGGAGCTGACTGAGCCCAATACCATGCCGCTTGACTACTGCAGCTTCCGCATGGAGGGCGGGGAGTGGTCGGAGCCGGTACCGACGCTGAAGGCCGATGAGCAGATTCGCGCCCGGTACGGCCTCGGAACGCGTCTGGGCCGTGAGCACCAGCCGTGGTATCTCTACGCCACCGGCGTGGTCGACACCGAGCCTCGTGACAGATGGCAGATGCGCTACGCATTCCATGTGACCGAGGTGCCGGCCGAGTGTCATCTGGCGGTCGAGAACCCGGAGGATTACACCATCACCGTCAACGGCCAGCAGGTCTCCGAGGTTGATGGCTGGTGGGTGGATCGCGACATTGAGACGCTGGATATCACCAGCGCGCTTGTTGAGGGCGACAACGAGGTGATCCTTTCCTTCGACTACCGCCCGAACATGGAGCTGGAGGACATGTACCTGGTTGGCGAGTTTGGTGTCGCGAGCCGGGATGACGCTCCGCCGAACCCAGCGAACATGACCCTCGTGGCGCCGGTCAAGACGCTGAACCTCGGTTCATGGGTCGGTCAGGGGCTCGACTTCTACGGCGCGGCCGTGAGGTACCTGATCGAGGTCGAGAAGCCCGAGGACGGGCGCTGTCGGGTGTCGCTGCCGGAGGTGGAGTGCACGGCCGCGGTGCTTGAGGTGGGCGGAGAGCAGTTCGTCCTGCCGTGGGCGCCCTTCGCGGCGGACATCACCGACGCGCTCGTGGATGGCACGAACACGGTGGCGATTGAGGTCATCGGTGGCCGGAAGAATATCCTCGGTCCACTGCACACGCCGTGGGAGGCGTGGACCGGCCCCGGCGAGTTCGACCCCAACAACGCGAAGTGGCGCTACGAGTACTACCTGACCGACCACGGTCTGATGGGCTCGGTGGTCGTCGAGACCCTCAGCGAGTAGCGTCGCCGGATGCTGCAGGCATAGGGGAGGGGCGCGCGGCGCCGATCAGGCGCCCCTCCCCATGGTCGCGCCGCTCGCGGGCGGAGGTCATCGCTCGGGCGGCGCGGAAAGAGCCGCGCACCGTGCGAGGCCGGTCCCGCAGAGGTGAGGCGCAGTGAAGATCCGCACCGTCGCCGTATTCGGCGCGTCGGGCAAGATCGGCCGGCACGTCGTCCCCCTGATGCTCAAGCGCGGGCTGCACGTGCGCGCGCTGGTACACCGCACGCCGGTCGAGGAGGATGGTGTCGAGAGCATCTCCGGCTCGATCACCGACCCCGCGTCCTGCCGCAGGGTCGTCGCCGGCGCGGACGCCGTGGTTCAGCTTGCGACCACGAAGGAAGCCCCCGACACCTTCTTCGACGTCTCCGTCCGGGGGACGCTGAACGTCCTTGAAGCCTGCCGAGACGAGGATATCCAGCAGTTCATTCTCCTCGGCGGCGACGCAGCCTTCGGGATCTGGTTCTACGAGCAGCCGATCCCAATCGACGAGAACCACCGGCATATGGCCTACCCCGGCTACTACGCCTTCACGAAGGTGATGGAGGAGGTCATGGTCGAGCAGTACCAGATCCAGTACGGCATCCCGTACTCGATCCTGCGCTCATCGTGGGTCTTCGAGCGCGACGATCTGCTGGGCCATTTCTCGCTGCTTGAGAACGTTAACCCGGAGGAGGAGGGGCACGGCTTCGGCGACCTCGATGAAGAGGTCCTCGCCCTCGTCGAGGCCGGTCAGGAGCATATCGTGGTGCAGACCGACGAGTCGGGCTGGCCGTATCACCGCCACATCGTCCATATCGACGACGTGGTGCAGGCCTTCGGCAGGATCCTGGGCAACCCGACCGCGATCAATGAGAGCTTCAATATCGCGGCCCCGGCGCCATTCGACTACCGCCAGGCGGCCGAGTACCTCTCGCAGCGGACAGGGACGCCGACGATCGACCTGGCGATACCCGGCTACCACTCGTTCGAGATAGACATCAACAAGGCGCGCTCGATGCTCGGCTATGCGCCTGAGAACGATATCTTCCGCATGATCGATCGGGCG
The DNA here is from genome assembly GCA_029821265.1 of Candidatus Zipacnadia bacterium. GTDB lineage: Bacteria > Armatimonadota > Zipacnadia > Zipacnadales > UBA5352 > JALGTR01. The sequence goes on along the minus strand of JALGTR010000125.1, from coordinate 2,487 downwards.
CTGCAGTACCGTGCGAGGGCGAACTGAGGCGACTGCCGACGGCCGTGAGAGATGCAGACCGCGAGGAGGAGCGACGATGCGCAAGTTCCATCACATCGGCCTGCCGACGGATGAGAAGCAACCTGGCGAGTTCTACGTCGAGGAGACGAAGGTGTGGGTGACCGAGCCGGATGATCACCCGTATCTGGTTGAGTATCTGCGCTACGAGGATGATAGCCCGGTCACCGGGCCTCTGCGTGAGCTACCGCATGTGTGCTTTGAGACCGACGACTATGAGCGCGACATCGAGGGCTGCGAGGTCATCCTCGGCCCCTTCCGCCCCGATGACACCCGCACCGTCGTGTTCGTGATGAAGGACGGCTGTGTGTTCGAGTATATGCAGTACGATGAGGCGCGCGAGTAGCGACGAGTCGCGCGCAATGCGCTTCACGACCTCGGCCTTCCAGGGGCATTCGTCCCGGCCGACGAAGAGAGCAGCCATCGCCGTCTGCTGGTCTGGCGGTTGCGGCGGGGAGCCCCTGCCAAACTGAGGATCTGCCGGGAGCAGCCTCGCGGTACATTGAGGCAGGGACAGCCGATGGCGAGAGAGGAGGAGGTCGACGAGATCGGGCGCCTGCTCTACGGGCCGGTTCGGTCCATGCGATCGAATCTGAATGAGGCGGCCGTTGGGAGCAACGCTGCTGGCCCGTCGCCCGGAGCTCGTCGCTGCACATGCACTGGCAGAAGCTCAAGCATACGCCACATTATGGCAATGTCTATCGGGCGAGGGTGCCCGGAGGGTGGCTCGTGCTTGCTGATACATGGGCGCGGCATGATGACGTCGCGGACGGCAGGCACTACGACTCCACGGGGGTCGGGATCTGCTTCTACCCCGATCCGACTCACGAGTGGACTCTCGCCGAGGACGAGCCTCCGCAGAGCTGAGCGGGGTCGGTGGACCGGCCGTGGTCCGGAACTCGTCGCGCACACGAAGGAGAGAGCACCATGTCTTTGACCGACCGCTGCATCGTCATAACCGGCGGGACCTCGGGCATCGGTGAGGGATGCACGCGGCATTTCGCGGAGCTGGGTGCGAAGGTCGTCACCTCATCGATCCAGCGCGAAGAGGGCGAGGCGCTCGAGGACGAGCTGCGCGATGCCGGCCATGATGTCACCTTCGTCTACGCCGACATGACCGACGAGACGCAGGTCGCCGCGCTGGTGGAGCGCGCTGTGAAGATGCACGGGCGCATCGACGGCTGCTGCTCGAACGCCGGCGTCTGGGCAGAGGGCACGGTCGAGCAGTTCGACGACGCCGCCTGGGACCTCGTGATGGGCGTCAACGTGCGCGGCAACTTCCTGCTCGCCAAGCACCTCGTGCCGGTCTTCCGCGAACAGGGGGAGGGTGTGCTGCTCATCACCACCTCGACCGCGGCCTACGTCGGCTTTCCGGCACACGCGCTGTACTGCGCCTCCAAGGCGGCGCTGACTGCCCTGATCCGCTGCCTGACCACCGATCATGCCGGGTACATGCGCTGCGTTGGGATCTGCCCCGGCACCATCGATACACCGATGCTGGCGGCGAGCGCCGAGGGCTTTCCGCAGCCGATCGATGAGCTGTACGCGGAGGTGGCCGAGAAGATCCCCGTCCGGCGACTCGGACAGCCTGAGGACGTGGCAAAAACCGCGGCATTTCTGCTCAGCGACGACGCGGGCTTTATCGCCGGAAGCTCGGTAATGGTCGAGGGCGGGACACTCGCATTGCCGCCGTGGTAATCGGCCATCCATCATAAAGAGGAAGCCAACGCAATGGCGAAGAGCAAGACGAAAAGGATAGGCATACTCACCGCCGGCGGGGATTGCCCGGGTCTGAACGCCGCCATCCGTGGCGTCGCCAAGGCAGCGAGGCGGAAGTATGGGATCGAGGTCATCGGGATCTTCGACGGCTTCGAGGGCCTCATCGAGAATCGCTGGCGCGTGCTGGACTGGGATGACCTCTCCGGGCTGCTGACGCTCGGCGGGACCATGCTGCGCACCTCTCGCGTGAAGCCGCACAAGTATCAGACGCCGGCGGGCGAGAGCGTCGATATGACCGGCGTGGCGTACGAGAATTATCGCTCCATGGGCCTTGACTGCCTGGTCTGCCTTGGCGGCGGTGGGACGCAGAAGAATGCCGTGCAGCTGATGGACGCCGGCTGCAACGTGGTGACACTCCCGAAGACGATCGACAACGATATCGTCGGGACCGACGTGTGTTTCGGCTACGATACGGCGGTCTCGATCGCGACCGAGGCGATCGATCGGCTGCACTCCACCGCCGACAGCCATCGCCGGGTCATGGTGCTTGAGGTGATGGGCAACAGGACCGGATGGATCGCCCTCGGGGCCGGTGTGGCGGGCGGGGCGGATGCCATCCTGATCCCCGAGATCCCGTTCGACCTTGACGTGGTGGCCGAGAGCATTCGCGAGCGCGATCGTCGGGGAAAGCGCTTCAGTATCGTGGCGGTG
>JALGTR010000124.1 GCA_029821265.1 Candidatus Zipacnadia bacterium | reverse complement strand
GTTGGTCGTCAGCTCCACCAGCCGGCGGCTGAGGATCTCCTCCGCCTCGACGGTCACCAGCGCCGTCGCCGGGACAAGCTCGGTGTTGACGAGGATCCGCGCGGTCTCACCCTCGTCGTAGCTCTGCCGGTCGGGTACGAGGTCCAGCTCGCCGTAGGGGTAGTCGTAGGCGAACTGGGTCTGCTGCGTGACCCACAGCCACGAGGAGGCGACGATGCGATTGCCGTGGCTGTCCTCGGCCGTGGCCGTCACGCGGTAGCTGCCCGGCTCCCTTGGCGCGAAGGTGACGGTCGCCTCGCCCGAGGCGTTGGTCCGCCAGATCTCGCTGGCGCGGCGCTCGAAGCGTTCGGTAGAGCCAGACCAGTCGCTCAGCTCCAGCCGGATATCCCCGGACGTCTGAACCGGATCGCCCTCGTGATCGATCGCGCTGATCGTCACCTCGGTCGGCTCATCCACCCGGAGGACCGACGGGTCGGGCTGGACTCGCAGCCTGAACTGCCCCTGCATAACCGGGAAGCGGTGCGAGGCGCTCACCTCGCGCCGACTGGGGTCGCGGACGGTCACCTCAACCCGGTAGAGGTAATCGGCAGCCTCCCACTCGTTCGCTTCATCAGCCTCCTCGACCGTGGTGGGGACGGTGAACGTGCATCTTCCCGCGCTATCGGTGATGCCGCCGCCCTTCGCCACAAGCTCGCCGCCGTCGCCGTAGTCCTCGTAATAGCCGTACTGCTCCTCGAAGCTCTCCAGGCCCGGCCAGTACCACCAGCGCGTGCGCGTGACCGTCCATGTGACCGTCGCGTCGGCCACCGGCGCCCCGTAGAAGTACCGGGCCTCAGCCGTCACCTCTGCCTCGTCGCCCCGGACGTACCGGTCCTGCCCTGTGGTGACCTCGACCTCCCACTCGGGCTTGCGATACTCCGACACGATGAAGTCCGCGTAGTGCGGCTCTCCCGCGACCGCCGTCTTCAGGGCGTAGATGCCCGGCGTGGCCTCTTCGGGCAGCGTCAGGGAGCCATGGAACGAGCCGAAATCACCGGTGCGCAGCTCCGTGGTGTATATGAGGTTGTCCATGTCATCGCGAACCTGCACCTTTACCGGTGCGCCCTCGGTGACCTCATACCCGTCCTCGGTCATTCGCCGGACGATGCCCTTAAAGTGCACCTCATGGCCCGGTCGGTACGCCGGGCGATCGGTGTAGGTGTACACGCGAAGCCGGTTGCCGCTCTCGCCCCACGACCACAGCCACGTCTCGATGCTCGCAAACGACTGCCCGTCGCGGGCGTTCACCAGCGTCCGCCCACGCTCTCCGGCTATCTCGACAGGGATCTCAGCGATGCCATCTGCGTCCGTGGTCGCCGAAGCGACCGGCTGCTGCTCGCGACGCACCCGCACCTCGACGCCCTCGCGCGGCTCTCCGCTGGCGATATCCACTGCCCACGCCACCAGGGCGCCGTCGGTCCACTTACAGACCAGCGCGAGGTCGGTGATTGTAACCGGGGTGATCGCCTGTACCTCATCGTTGCGCAGCGCCACCACGTAGATTCCAGGATCGTGCAGGGGCAGGTCGAGGCGCATCGTGAAGACGCCCTCAGGGTCGCGGCCGATGATGTCCAACGATCGACGTTCGACGCGTGAGAGACGAGGCACATGGTCGAGCTTCCACAGCGCGCGATCGCTGTCACCGAGGCCGAGAAGCTGGCCAAGATTCTGCGCGCCGACCTGCAGCGCTGCCTCGATGTCCACGCGGTAGATCGTCATCTCCAGCGCGCCGAGCGTCGTGAAGCCGCGCAGCCGAAGCTGCGGCTCCTCCTGCGTCGTGAAGACGCCGGTGGGAGCGCCAACCGTCAGGAACGGATTCTCAGGGGGCAGCTCGAGCGTCAACTCTGTGGTCGCGCTCTCATCAACCGTCACCGCGCGCGGGCTCTCCATCGCATGCGCCTGCGCGCTCGCGAAGACGCGGTAGCTCCCCGCCTCGATGCCCTCGAAGCAGAAACGGCCGTCTTCGTCGGTTCGCGTCCCGCGATCTGAGCCATGCGCCCACGCGAGCGTCACCTTCGCGTCGGGGATCGGCCGGCCAAGCTCCTCGGCGATCACGACGCCGATAAGGTCGCCTCTCGGCGTCTCTGACAGCACCGCCCACGCGACTGCCCCCGCGATCGACGCAATCGCGAGCGTAACCGCAAGTGCCCGAAGCATCGGCCAGTTACTCCTCATCGCCGACATCCCCTCCGGCCGCTGCAGTGATGCGCGGCCACACGGCTCCTGCCACCCACGCGAGGGCGGCGGCCGCAACGACGATGATGATCACGGCCTTCGTGGTGCGCGTCAGATCCACGGCCTCCATCACTCGGGGCGCGAGGTGTGCCGTGACCAGAGCGGCGGCAGCGAGGAATACCTGCGGCGCCGCGATCACGGCCGCCTGCCGCTCGTGTGCGCTCCACGCCACGAGCATCATCCACCCGAGCTGTGCGATCACCAGGCCCACGAGCAGACCCCCGACCGCATCATAGCCCCAGACGATGAGTATCGCCATCGGGACCAGAACCAGCGCGACAAGCGGCCACGGTGCGAGCGTCATCAGCCGTACCAGCGCGTCCTCACGGGCATCGCGCGCCACGCGCGCCAGACGCGTCATCCACGCCAGCAGCGCGAACCCCGACGCCGCCCCGAGCACAAGCCCGAGGTAAACGTAATGCTGCTGCATCTTCAGCGGGTAGTGCGTCCCGCCCTGTTCGATCAGCACACGATAGGTCGCGAGTAGCAACACCAGGGCAAACGCGCCGGTCGCGAGAGGTGCGACCACCTGCCGGCGATCGGGCGCCGTTGCGCAGGCCACGAAGACGATCGGGGCCGCACCGGCGACCAGCGCCAGGCCCTCGCCAAAGCCGTGCAGCAGCTTGAAGCCCACCGCGACGAGCGCCAGCGCGACCAGTGCGGTGCCGAAGACCTCTACCAGCGGTTGGTGCGGCTCCTCGCCGACCCGCTCAGCGCCTGCCACACACGCCAGCAGCGCCGCGATCGCCAGACCCGCCAGTCCTGCGACGACCGTCAGCAGTACGCTCGAGCCCTCCAGCAGGTCCGAGCCCAGGACCGCGACGCCAACGGCGACGATGGCGGCCGCGATGATCCCGATCAGCAGGGCGCGCTCACACGGCGCCCGTCGGCCACCCGAACTCGCCAGCTTCGCTGGCACAAGGGCCGCCAGGCCTGAGGCGCTGGCGATCAGCACCGGGAGTATGCGCGAGACCTCGGCCTCTGACGTCATGGCGGTGAAGCGCTCCGCGGCCAGCCACGATGCGACCGCAACGGCGGCGGCCACGAGAGCGAAAACCTCGGCGCCGAGCACCGCCGCGCGAGACGCATCATCCTGGTGCTCGGCGTCTGCCGTGGGAGCGACGCACAGCCGCCACAGAAGCGCGAGCAAGAGCCCTGCCAGCGCGATGCCCACCAGCGTCGCCTGCGGATCGTCGGGGAAGAGCAGCCATGCGAGCGCGGGTCCGGCCGTCGCCGCGCCCATGAGGCCGACTCCTCGGTCGAGCCAGTCGCCTCTGCTCCATGAGCGCGACAGCTCCACAGTCGCGTAGAGGCCCGCGATGCCGCCGATCAACAGACCCCAGCCGAGGGCCATCCCGGGGGCGAACGGCGGCGCGGAGGGTATGGTCGCGATGATCCCGCCCGTGATCAGGGCGCCGAACCACACGCTCAGAGCCCCGCCGGTCCAGGGGATGCGGTCATCCTTGCGCCCGGAGATGAAGGTCGATGCCGCCATGGACACGATGGAGACAGCCAGCGAAACGGTGGCGAGAGTGGTCTGCACGTTCATGCCTCCCCTGGGGCAATGGCATACGTCTGTACGATCCTGCAGACCGAAGGCCCGGGTCACCTGCTTTGACATATAGATGGCGCCGCAGGTTCCGTCGCCGCAGACGGGAGGAGTAACGCCCGATCCGGGCGAAGGTTGCTGACGCTGCACGTGGCGATTCTACTGCACCGGTCCGCGCCAATGTGAAGGGGTCTGCCCGCAATGCTTCAGTCGATACCATGGGTCTGTCTGATCGTCCTCGGTTTCGCCCTCGCCATTCCGTGCCATGGCGCCGAGTACTTCCTCGCACCGGACGGCGACGACGCCGCGCCCGGGACGCGCCAGCAGCCGTGGGCCAGCCTCGAGAAGGCAAACGTCTCCGTGGAGGCCGGCGACACCGTCACGCTGCTTCCCGGCGAGTATCCCGGTTACATCGGCCCCGAGCGCTCCGGGACCGCCGATGCGCCCATCACGTACCGCTCCGCCGAGCCGCTCGGGGCGGTCCTCAAGGCGGGGGAGGGCATCTCCGCGATCGCGCCGACGGACCGGAGCCACATTGTGGTGGAGGGCTTCCGGATCGATCCCGACGGTCTTGGCGGCTGGGTGGACGCGACCCGCTGTGACCACCTCACCATCCGCGGCTGCGTCATGCGCGACGCGCGATATACCGCCACAATCGACCACTGCGACCAGGTGAAGCTGATCGACAACGTCTTCAGCAAGGATCGCGTCACGGGCAATATGTGGCGCGTTCTGCAGTGCGACCATGTGCTGATCGAGGGCAACTCCTACGCCCGCGTCGGTCACAGCCCGATGCAGATCACCACGTCGCAGAACGTGGTGGTGCGCGCGAACTGCTTCCGCAACCCATGGGGCCGCAACTACGAGTTCTGGGCCTCCGGGCGCCTTCTCGTCGAGCGCAACATCGTCACTCGTGCCCGCGACAGCGGGTATTCGGCAGACAGTCGGGCGAAGAACCTGTACATCGACAGCATCTACCGGCACAACCGTGTCTTCGGCAATCTGCACACGCCGCTGAACTCCGGCAGCTATATGCCCGTAGGCTCGACTCCGACGAAGTACTTCCGCGAGCCGTTCCGGCTGGTAAACTCGCGCATCTACCACAATACGATCACCGATAACCTCGGCCACGGCTGGGAGATCGGCGGGATGGCGATCGCGTCGAACCACTTCATCAGCAATATCTTCCACCGAAACGACTGGACCGGCGCGAACGTGCAGTTCACGTGGAGCGATCAGGTCACCGAGGACAACCGCCTGCGGAACAACCTGCTGCGCGGAACCGAGCCGGGTCAGGAGGTCGTGCGTTTCCACGGCGAACAGATGACGGTCGAGCGCCTCAACAAGAGCACGCGCATGCTCGAGGGTTTCTGGTCACAGGCGCAGGCGAACATCGACGCGGATCCTGGATTCGTCGATGCGGAGGGGAGGGACTACCGCCTCGGCCCCGACAGCGGCGCGATCGACGCAGGCACGCCGCTGGCGCTGGCGGTCGGCGAGGGCACGGGCAACGTTCTGCCGGTCACCGATGGCATCCCCTTCTACGATGGTTTCGGGATCGAGGGCGAGCAGGGCGACTGGATCGCGGTCGGGGAAGGCGACAACCTCGCGCGCATCGAGCGCGTTGAGCTCCGCTACTACATGCCCGCGCTGCTGCATCTCGACCGCGAGGTGAGCTGGAGCGACGGCATGCCCGTCAGCCTGCCGTGGACCGGCGAGGCGCCCGATATCGGCGCATATGAGCACGAAGGGCGCCATCCGTCGCGCTTCGTGGCCCTGTGTGAGCCGGTCTATCCACAACCCGGTGAGCCGGTGCAGTTCAGCATCGATTCGCTCGGCAAGCAGCTGGCGGCAGTTCGGTGGGACTTCCGCGACGGCACATTCTCGACCGATCCCCGGCCCACTCACACGTGGGATGAGGTGGGCGATCACGGCGTCATCTGCCGCGCGGAGTTCGCGAACGGCGAGAGCGGGGTCGAGGTGGTTTTCGTGGGCGTCGAGGAGCCGCGCGATCCCGCTGACCCGCTGGTCGCCGCGGATTTCGAGGAGGAGACGCGCGAGACGAAGTGGGGCTACCTGTTCAAGTTCTACCGCAGCTGGCTGACCGGCTATGAGCATGTCCAGCGCGAGATCGGCGAAGGCATGTGTATGCGCCTCTTCTACGGCGAGGGCAAGTCGAACACGGCTGCCGGCGCGGTGGCTCCGGGTGCCTGGGAGATCGACGCCTATCCGATCATAACGCTCTCCTACCGGATCGCGCCCGGCACGCCGGTGTCGCTGTGCGTGGAGCCGTTTGACGACCCGCGCCTGCCGCGCGGCTGGATCCTCGGGCGGACCGAGTCCGGCAATGTCGGGACATACGTCGAGGTCAGCCAGACGCGCCTGGTTGACGACGATCAGTGGCACGAGGTGACCGTCGACCTGCGCGCGATCAGGCAGGCCACGCCTGAGGCCACCTACCTGCGTCGGTTCATGTTCTACTGCGACTGGGACGAGGACACCGGCCAGGAGTTCCGCTTCGACGAGTTCTACATTCTGCCCGGGTAGACCGGGTTGCGCCACCCGGCCGGCTTCCTCGGTAGCGGCGGCGCGCACCATGGTCGAACGGGCGCGTGGTTGAGATCGAGGGTTGAAGCCGTGGGAGGGATCCACGGCCGCTCCGGGAATGATGACCACACAACTCGCGGCGCTCGCGCGTAAGACGCATGGCAGGGCTGGTGATAGCCGTGACCGCGTCCATCGTCGTCCGCTGCATCGCACTGACGGCGCTCTCCCTGGGCGTCATCTGCTGCACAAACGCCCAGGAGGCCGAGGAGACGTTTGGCTGTGAGGCGAATCCCACCGGCGATCCGATCGGTGGAGGCGAGGGCTACTCCGATATCTTCGAGGATGGCGACTACGTCGTCAGCAGCGCCGATGCGCTGATCGAGGCCCTCGAGGCTGCGGGCCCCGGTGAGGTCATCTACGTTCCGGGTGAGATCGAGATAGACCTGAGCGGGCGGCCGACGCAGACGATTCCCGCGGGGGTCACGCTTGCCGGCAGTCGTGGTCGGGACGGTTCACCCGGTGCGCTGATCTTCATGACCACAGACGGGCTGATGTTCACTTCTGGCGGCCCTGACGTGCGTCTGACCGGCCTGCGCTTCCGCGGACACTACGGTGGCGCAGAGCGCGTGGGCGAGTCCTCGAGGTTCATCAGCATCAACCACTGGAACAACGAGATCGACAACTGCGAGATCTTCGACTTCAACGTCAGCGGGATCGGCGTCGGGTCAGGCGCGCTCAACTGCCGGATTCACCACAACTACATCCACCACTGCCAGCGCGGCGGCCTCGGCTACGGCGTCTCAACGAACTCCAGTGACGTGCGGATCATCGCCAACATCTTCGACTACTGTCGCCACCACATCGCGTCCTCAGGCTCTCCGGGAGCCGGCTACGAGGCCGCCTGGAACCTCGTCCTCGAGAACGCCACCAGTCACCACTTCGACATGCACGGCGGTCGGGACCGCGGCGACGCGACGGACATCGCCGGCGACTGGCTGCACATCCACCACAACACCTTCCGCGACCCGCGCCGTCACATAGCCATCCGCGGTGTGCCGTCGGAGGGAGCCGAGATTCACCACAACTGGTTCGCGACTGAGCCCGGCGACGCCGTCTCAACGGGCGGCAATACGCGCGTGTACCGCAACGCGTACGGCCCGGAGAAGACAATTGAGGAGTGAGCCCATGCGCAGCCTGCTGACGGGCATCGAGATCGCGGCGCTTCTCATCTGCATCACATCGCTGGCCGGTGGGGCAGAGGACCGCTTCGGCGATCCGCTCCCCGAGGGCGCGCTCCAGCGGCTCGGGACCCTGCGTATGCGCTATCCGAGCGGCATCGGCGACCTCGCGTACCTGCCCGACGGCCGTGGACTCATCGCCGTCGGGACGCGCGTGGAGATATGGGACCTCGCCCGCGGCGAGATTCAGCGCACTGACGAGATCACCTCGGCGAGCATTCGCAGCGTCGAGCCCAACGCCGACGGCAGCCTCCTGCTGGTCGGCGATTCGGCGGGTAACGTACATATCTGGGACATGGAGGCCCGCGAGATCACAACCAGCATCGACACCGGTCAGTCGGACCTCAGAGCAGCGTACTTCTCGCCGGACGAGACCCGTGTGCTCACCTCCGGCAGCAGGCCTCCCACACTCAAGGAGTGGGACCTCGCCACCGGGGCCGAGTTGGTGGCAATTGAGGGCCGCATGCACTACTTCCGGCAGGGCATCTACGGTCCGGACGGGCGCACAGCCTTCGCTGACGGTGGCGCCGGCTCCGGCCCGATCCTCGCACATTACGACCTTGAGACCGGCGAGCTGCTGCATGAGTGGCACAGGGACTACTACTCGCACTCCCGCAGCCTCGTGCTCTCGCCGGACGGCGAGCGGCTGCTCTCGGGCACACGCCACAGCGCGCAGGAGTGGGACATTGAGACCTACGAGATGCTCGGGAAGTTCTCCGGTCACCATGGTCACGCCGTGACGGCGGTCGCATACTGCGCGGACCCTGACGAGCTGCTCACCGGCTCGCGCGATGGCTCGATTCGGCGCTGGAACCGCCACGACGAAAAGGTCCTTCTGCGCTGGTGGCCGCACGACGGGCACGTCACGCGCATCGAGGTCTCGCCCGACGGCCAGTGGGCGCTCTCCTACGGCGCGGGCCTCGTGGATGAGCGCAGCATCGAGGACGGCACACCTCGCATCGCCTGGGAGCGGCACAATGGGCCCGTGCAGGCCGTTGCGGCAGTCCCGGGCGACAGCCGCGTCGTCAGCGCCTCGACCGACGAGACGTTGCGGGTCTGGGACACGCGCACCGGTGAGAGCATGCTGGCAATCGGCGGCGCGAACCTCGGCGCCTTCGCAGTTGCGGTCTCTCCCGACGGGCAGAAAGTGGCAGCGGGATGCAAGGACGGTATCGTCCGTGAGTTCAGCCTCGAGGACGGTTCGCTGCTGCGCGAACTGAGCGGACATCGCGGGTACGTGCGGGCCGTGGCGTACACCCCGCGCGGCAGCCATCTGCTCTCGACCGCCGGCGACAGCACGATCCGCGCCTGGGGCCGGCGGGATGAGCCCGTGCACGTCCTTGACGAGCACCGCGGCGGCGTCCTCACCGTGGACGTGTCGCCCGACGGTAACTTCGCTGTCTCCGGCGGCCGCGACGGCACGGTGCGCTACTGGGACCTGCGCGCCGGTCGTCTGGTGCGCACCATGACCGGCCACCGCCGTTGGGTGCATGCCGTGCGCTTCGTCGATGACGAGACCGCCGTCTCCGGCGATGGCTACGGAGCGATCATCGTGTGGGACCTGCGCAGCGGTGAGATCCTGCGGGAGATGGATCACGGCGCGGGTGTCTCCGCTCTGGCCTGCGATGGCGGGAGGATCTACGCCGCCGGCGGCACCGAGGTCTCCTGCTGGGATGCGGCCACGGGCGAGCGAATCGCCGCCTTCGGGGGGCACGCGGACTCGGTGCTGGGGCTGGCTATCACCGGCGACGGCCATGTGGTCACGGCCAGCGAGGATACAACGCTCCTCGTCTGGCCTGCGGTCACTCCGGCGCGGTGACGAAATCCTCGGTCGTCGCGAGCCGCCACGTATCGCCACGGTCATCCGAAACGAGGATCGACATCTCACTCGGCGGCGGGCTGTAGAACTGGTACTTCCGCGGCTCCATGGCGTAGGTGCCGGTGGGCAGCACGGCCTCTTCGTCGCGGAGGAAGTCGATCTCGCGGTCGGGCCACTGGTAGACGTAGGCCAGGTACTCGTCGCGGAAGACGCAGATCGAGCCGCTTTGCGAGAAGTACGACAGAAACAGCCGCTCCGTCGCCGGGTCCATCACCAGCCTGTGGTAGTAGACCTCGTAGTATGGCTTGAACGGCAACACCAGGTGCATCGGCTCCTCCCACGGCTGGCCAGCCTTCTTCCGGTGCAGCGACAGCCGGAAGCGATAGCCCGGGTGGGAGTTGCGCGTGACACAGTAGAGCGTGTCCTCACTGTCGCAGATCAGCCCTCCGTAGGTCGTCCCCTGCGCAACCGTGATCGGCTCACTCCACTCGCGGATATCCAGCGGGCGCAAAGAGTGCGTATAGACGAACGGGTCGTGGTGCCCGTTGATGATCACGTGGAAGCGGCCCTCGCTGTCAACGACGATCGCCGGCCAGTTGTGGCCGTCCTCCGCGTTGCGGCCGCCGAAGCCCAGCAGGACCGGCTCTGACAGCTTGCCGGTGCGGAGATCGTACTGCACGATGTACGCCGGGACTCCGTCCTCCTTCGTGTGTCCCGGCAGCACCACCAGCCGTCCGTAGACGATGTAGACCGTGTCGCCGACGGTGACGCACTGATTCGCCTCGCCGGAGTGTGGGATGAGGGCGATCGCGTCATCGGCGATCCGCGTGGGCTCAGGGATCTCCAGCGTCCCGTCCGGAAGCTTGCGCGGCACGGTGATGAAGACCGTCGTCGGCGAGTGGTAGGTGCTGAGCAGTATCACCGGCGGGCGGCTGAGCCGGTCATCGTTGTGGCCGACGAACTTCTCGAAGCGCGCCATGTAGTTGGGCAGCCGGTAGACGTCCCACGTCCGCATCCCGTCGCGCGAGTGCAGCAGCAGGCCGGTGCGCGTCCTCCAGTCGCCGGTTGGGTCTGATATCGGGCAGAGCACATAGGCGTCGCCCTCCGCGTCGAAGCGGATCGCGTTTTCGGTGATCTGCCCGCGGTTCATCAGCGCCAGCTCGGTGAAGCCGAGCTTCTCGCGGGCGTAGGGCTCGATGACGCTCTCAACCAGCGAGACGTAGCTCCACCGGCCCTCGGTGTCCACGGTCTGGAGCAGATGGCTCGCGTATCGCACGATGGGCCGCCCCGTCGGGTCAAAGCTCACGAAACCGGGCTGAAAGCGCGGGAAGTAGCCGAAGAGCGCGCGCTCGGTCTTGAAGTAGGATCGGTACTGGATCGGAGCGATCGGTGTCGTGTCCTGTGCGATCTCCGGCCAGTCATGGTTCAGCAGCGATGGATCGAAGCGCGGCACCGCGCTTGTGAACGGCAGCTCGCCCGTCTCGACGCGCGCCGGTGCCGGAGGGTCGGGCAGAGGCTCCTCAATGGCTTCCAGCGGCGTCAGCGCGTCCAAATACAGCACCGTGTGCGGATTGGGCTGCCGATCGAAGATCTTCGTGAAGAAGTAGACCCCGTCTATCCTGCCCGGTCCGATCGGGTCTCCCAGCGGCTCCATTTGCGCCAGCGACACCTCGATGCGCCGCCAGCCCGTCCAGTCCACGATGAAGTCCTGCAGCAGATAGTCGTGCCAGGGCGTCTCGGGGTTATCGGAGGCGAGCGCGATGGTGATGCGCTCGGAGGTGGCGGCCTCGGACCAGGCCCACAGACCTACCCCCTGCCATCGGCTCCAGTCGGCCGGGACCTCGGGGCAGTGGATCGTCGGGTAGCGTGGGTGGTTGGCCCAGCGCCCCGAGAGAGAGCCGGATCGTACATGCTCCTCCGTCAGCGCCACGCCGCCGGCAAGCTCCTCGAAGGGAATGCTGCGCGTGGCCCAGAGCTGGTCAGCGGTGAACTCCTCGAGCAGATCCGGCGCCGTGCGCCACGCGCCCACGACCTCGAAGTCGAGAGCAGCATGCCACGACGCCTGCTGCTGCGCGGAAGCAGCAACGCCGAGAATGAGGCAGGCGACGATGACCGGCCAGGTGCAAGGG
>JALGTR010000359.1 GCA_029821265.1 Candidatus Zipacnadia bacterium | reverse complement strand
CGCGGTCGCCATGGTCCACGCCACCGCCGAGGAAGCCAGGTCTATGCTGATGCCCTACTGGTTGAAGTTCATCAGATCCCTGTACTGTGTCGGCATCACCCACGTCCGCTCGCCGCACAACGCCTCCACGGTCTCCACGATCGCTCCGATGAACCGCCCCTGATCCTCCACGCATTCCGCGAGCACCAGCGGCGCCAGCCGTCCCCTGCGTATCCCCGCGACCCGCTGCCAGTTGGTCCGGTTTCCGGTCTGCGAGAACTCCAGATAGAGCTCGTCCGGCTGCTCAGGGATAGGCTCGTCGAGCAGGCTTTCAGCGCGCTCGACGATCTGCTGGAACGCCGCGGTCCTGGCCAGCTGCTCCCACGCATCACGGTCGGTCACCGGCCTGCCGAGCCCCTCAGGGTGTTCGGGCAGCATCTGCGCGATCTCCTCGACACGCGCGCTGTCAATGTCCTGCGCCTCGCCCGTGCCTGCCATCGCAAGGACGAAGGCGATTGTCAGTGCAGTCGTCAGCGCCGGAATCTCCATCGTCTTCACTCGCTTCCCTCTCCGTAGTTGAGCCTGCGGGGCGTGGCCATCTCGCCCTCCATCGTCCACGGCAGCCGCATCACGTTGCCTTCGCTGTCCGAGAAGTAGAGCCGCGACTTCGAAGGCTCCCGTCCGTGACCGTCGGCCCAGAATGCCATAAAGTCCGGATGCCAGTTCTCCGGCCGCCGCACGTAGGTATGGTTGAACCGGCTGTCCCGGGTCATCTGGCGCACCATCCGCCACGTCTGACCCGCGTCCTCCGAGCGCCACATCGCGACCTCGCCGCCGGGATTGTACGGCTGTGGCCCGGTCTCCGTTGGCGCCACAAGCGTCCAGGTCTCCCCGTCAATATAGAGGCTCCCGGTGTCGTAGTTGCTGTCTGACGTCGTGATCTCGCTGAACCGCCACCGGCTGCCCAACCAGTGCGCGACCGTCCACGTGCGCGGGCTGTTTTCCGGACCTGATTCGAAGCCGGGCGAGGTGATGTACAGGACGACAGGCCGCCCCTCGGCGTCAAACACCATGTCCTTCATGTACACCTTCAGGCCCTCGGCCTCGTAGTCGCGTACAAGCGCCCCATTCTGCACCTCTGTCAGCGGCAGCTTGAGGTCCTCGCCCGCTGCGTTGTGCCAGCTCTGGCCCATGTCCGTCGTCTCGACGTAGTACAGGTTCGTGCGCCAATTCAACCCCTGCGGCTCAGGATGGTAGTTGAACGCACTGCCGACCTTCATGCCGTGGCTGTCGCTGACCTGGTAGTGGCCCTGATCGATCGCCGCGATCCGCACCGGCTCAGTCCACTCACGCCCATCCTCGCTCGTCTGGAAATGCAGCACGCGTCCGCCGTGATAGAGCGTCTGCAGGAAGAAGAAGCCGTGGTTGGGGATCTGATGCACCTGCGGGTAGGAGAAGTTCGTGATGCTGACCAGCTCGAAATCGTCGATCGCGTACGGCTCCCGGCTGCGGAAGATGTACGATGGCCGCGATGTGCCGTGGGAGCTGGCGAAGACCCAGATGTGCCCATCCTCCGACAGTGAGATCACCGGATTGTCGTGCGCATCCGTTGTCTGTTTGTCCCACAGGACCGTCGGCCGCGGCACCTGACCGGTCTCGTGATCGTAGTACGAGACCATCATGAGAAGCGTGCTGTTCTCCTCGTCGGTGCCACCGTAGACGAAGAATGTCTTTCGCGCCTCCGGTGCGTACACCGCGAACGGCAGATGTTTCGCGCAGTACGTCCCCAGCCCGCCGCTGTACTTGTAGACGTACTCGTTGTCCAGCGGCTGATTGTAGTACCAGATACCCCTGTAGCCGTCGGCCTTTTGGTTAAGCGCGCTCATCTGCGGCACGATTCGAACCTCCTGCGGCGCGTCGTTCGCGTCGGCGTAGATGCTGTAGCGATCGATGACGACGGTCCCGCTGGTCGCCCGCAACGTGATCTCCCGCAGCCCGGAGGGGACCGGCACAGCGAAGGTCTCCCCCACCTGTATCGTCTCCTGGCCGCGCCAGCGCTGCATGCGGAGCCCACCTGCGCCCTCCACCATCAGCGTCGCGCCACCCGCCGACGCGGCGCGCACATCGAACG
>JALGTR010000123.1 GCA_029821265.1 Candidatus Zipacnadia bacterium | reverse complement strand
TCAGCGTAGAGCTGCACACCGCGTATGAAGTCCTCCGTCTCGGCCAGCTTCCAGCGCCGTCCGCCATCCCGCGAGACCAGCACCGCGCGGTGGTGGTAGCGGTCCGGGAACTGCTCCTGGTAGGCATCCTGCGTCCAGTAGCTGTAGGACAGGAACAGGTCGCCAAGCCGGTCTACTGTGAGCTTGTGATACCAGATCGAGTAGCCCGGCCGCGCGGCGATGACCAGCGGCTCAGCGTCGCTCCATTCGCCACCCTTCGGTCGATGCTGCACCGACAGTGCGGCGTAGTGTGAGCCGGGATGGTACTGGTCGACCCCGCGCCGCCACTGCCGGAAAGCTGTATGCAGCGTATCGTTGTCGTCGCACACCAGCGAGATGTAGGTCTGTCGGCCCGTTTCGCCCCCGTCCGTCATGTAGCCCGTCGTCAGGATCGGCTCCGCCTCGGTCCACCCACCGTAGGCATCGTTGGGGGCCAGCGACCGAACGTAATGGAAGGGCGCGCCGTGGGCGCCGATCAGCACGTGCAGCGTCCCCTCGCTGTCTGCGGTGATCGCGGGCACGTTGTGCACATCGTTCACTGGCGGCCCGTAGCCCAGCAACACCTTCTCGCCGACCTCTCCGGTCGTGTGATCGTAGGTCGCGACATATGTGGGCACACCCGGCGCGTCATCGGGTGCGATCTCCCCCCAGACAATGTGCGTTCTATCGCCTATGGTCACCATCGACGCGGGGCCACCGGAGTGCTGACACATACCCACGCAGTTCTCGGCAACCTTCACCGGATCGCCCAGCTCGAGGGTGTTCCCCTCGCGCCGCGGGATGTAGATGTAAACGTCGTTGTAGGCGGCGAACCGTGCTGGATGTGGCGCCACCGTATCGTAGACAAGGATCGGCGGCGGACCGTCATGGGCGTTGTGCCCCGTGAACTGCTCGAGGTCCGCCGCAGTGCCGATCAGCTCGTGCACCTGCCATGTCTCCCCGCGATCGGGCGAGAACAGCAGCAGATTGAAGCGATCCTGCTCGGTGCGCACGTCGAGCGTGGTGTAGAGGCCGTCCTGTCCATCGAAGCCGATCTTCGCGCCGCGAAAGCCGCCGGCTCCGTACATGCTCCGCAGGTCCGGGTATGCTTCGCGTAGCGTCTCGATGAAGCGGCGCTCAATCCACTGCCCGTCGACCAGCGTGAAGACGCCCGTGCTGCCATAGACGCTGGCCGTGCGCTGGCGGATGAACGGGAAGTTGCTCGGGCCGAAGTGCACCTCGTTGGTCATGTAGTCCGGCGCGTAACCGAACTGGTAGTCCTCATGCTCGAAGGAACGGAGCACTATGGGCATCTCGAGGAAGTCCCCGACCGGGCTCTCTCCGATTCGGATCTCCACACCACTGGACGAGATTGCCGTAGGCTCGTTCTCGGCCCGCGCGACGATCTGCGTCGCGATGGTCCGCCCCTGCGGAACGTCGTCCCATGCGGTAAAGGCGACACGAACCGTTGCAGTCTCGTCGGGCTCCAGCTCGATCGGCATCGGCGGCTCGATAACCTGTGCGGTCGCCCCAGCGTCCGCGCTGGCCGCAACGGTGAATGAGTCCGCGGCGCCGGTGCTATTGCGGAGCGTGAAGTCGATGATCGTCTCCTCGCCCGGCTTCAAGTATCGCGCCGTATTGTAGGGCATCAGCATCCAGCGGCTCTTCCCGGACTCGAACCATGCCCCCTCATCGGCGGTCCAGCGATCCACGCCGGCGATCTCGAACGTGACGTCGAGGTGGGCGATCTCAAGCTCCCAGAGGCCCTCCCTCTCCTCGGCCTCGAACTCGAGCACCGTATCCTCCCGCGTGGAGTTCAGCTTGATCTCGGCGATGAGCTGCCCCCGGGCGTCGCGCAGCGGCACCGTCTGGATGCCGGGCTCGTGCATCGCGCGCCCGGTGATCGTGAACGCGTCCGAGGGGGGCGGGAAGTAGATCGAGCCGCTCGTCTCGCCGTGGCTGAAGGTGATATCACCCTCGACGACGTAGCGTTCGGCCGATGTCTCAATGCCCCAGACGGTGTCGCCGGAGCCACTGATCTGGACCCGGTAGACGCCGGGCGAGTCCACGTCAATGGTGGTGGCCACACGCTGGTATTCCTCGGCCGCGCCTGGCGCCTCCTGGCCGTCGTCCGGGATTTCCAGGTGCTCGACGAGGCTGCGCCGCGGACTGAAGATGTCCACGAAAAGCTCGTCGGGCCCCTCGTAGATGTTCAGGTCACGCTTGGAGACCTCGATTTGCAGCGGTCCCTCTTCGGCCTGTATGTAGACGGTCTTGCCTCCGCGTGCCGCCGGTGGGAGCGTCGCGGCACAGGCGGTTGCGACCATGATGATGGCGGCGAGAGCGGTCACAGCCGTTGTTCGCATTGCGTCGGCCACCTCCGAAGGTGGGGGAGTGCCCCTACTACAATTGATGACGTCACTGTGACGGAGATAGTTTCGCGGTGGGCCATGCGCCGGCCTCCATCAGCGTCCAGCAGGCCGTTGCGCCGCTTCGGCTCTGCTCCGGAAGGTGCCAGCCGATGTCGCGACGAAACCTCGCCCGGGCGCGGGTCGTCCACTGGAGTGTTCCTGACATCGCGCGCCGCTGGAGGAGATGCCTGTGACGACGTTCCGCTACCTCGTGTTTGCCGCCGCCATCGCCGCCGCAACCGCCGTCGGGGCCCAGCATGACGGCCCGGAGCTCGATCCTCTTCTCTCCGAGGGCTTCGAGACGCCTGGCGACGACGGTCTTCCGGAGGGCTGGACGATGGAGTACGGCGATGCCACTGATCTCGCCATCCAGGACACCCATGCCCACAGCGGACAGCGTTCGCTCTGGCTTTGCGATCGGAGCGACG
This sequence comes from Candidatus Zipacnadia bacterium, assembly GCA_029821265.1. Lineage (GTDB taxonomy): Bacteria > Armatimonadota > Zipacnadia > Zipacnadales > UBA5352 > JALGTR01. The sequence goes on along the minus strand of JALGTR010000123.1, from coordinate 8,760 downwards.
ACGCGCCCGTCGGCCTGCGCAGCCCGAAGGTGCCGGTGGAGCCCGGCCAAGTTTATGGCTTCAACGCGTGGTGGCTGGCCGAGGCGGGCCGCTCCGCGTCGATCTACATCGAATTCTGGGACGCCGACGGCAATCGGATGAGTGACCACGTGACCAGCCACGGCGTCGTGGGTCGCGGTCAGTGGATGCGCAGATCGGGCTCCGTTATCGCTCCCGAGGGCGCCGCGCATGCGACGGTGCTCCTGTACAGCTGGTCAAGCGGTATCACGGAGGGCTGGTTCGATGACATTGAGTTCGGCCCCGGGGCGCTCGTTGAGTACGACCGCACGCCGCGGCCGCCCGCGGAGGTCGATCATCCGGTGGGACTCTACAGCGAAGAGGACATCGCGCGAGCGTTGCGCAATATCGAGCTGTACCAATGGGCGCGGGATGAGCGCGATGCAATCATCGACAGGGCCCGCTGGTGGATGGAGCTGCCAGCGGAGGCGATCGAGGAATGGATCCCCGAGGGCACACCCTTCCGCGTCTGCGACTGCCCGAACTGCGGCGCGACATGGGGCGTTGATCCGTGGACGTTCATCGAAGAGACCGGCGAGACGCAGTGCAAACGCTGTGGCACGCGCTACCCGAACGAGGACTTTCCTGAGACCGGCGTCGAGGAGTACATCAACCCGCTCGGCGAGATCGAGCGCATCAGCTTCTACGAGGACGCAAACGGGAAGAAGTATCGCCTTGAGGGCCTGCGCAAGTACCATCGCGTCCTCAAGCTCACGCAGCTCGGCTGGCTGGGGCGCGCATACGCTCTGACAGGCGACGTCGCCTACGCGGAGCGGGTCCGCGAGGTACTGCTGCGCCTGGCCCAGGTCTATCCGGCCTACATCGCGCACGACTGGTACCGGATCTACCCCGACTACAGCAACCTGCAGTCGGGCAAGCTCTCGGGCTGGAAGCTGCACGACGCAAACGCGTTGATCGAGCTTTCCATCGCGTATGATCTTACGGCAGAGAGCGGCGTTTACTCCGATGAGGATCGCTCGATCATCGAGGAGGGCGTCTTCCGGGAGGGCGGCCGGCTGATCACGACCACCTCGCCCCGCGGCTGCTGCGTCAACGACGGCCCGTTCCTGATGGCCGCCGGCGGTTACATCGGCAAGCTGCTGGGCCGCCACGACTACGTCGCCTGGGCTATCGAGCCGCCTGATGGCTTCTTCGGCTTCGTCGAGGAGAACTTCTGGCGCGACGGCCACTGGGAGGACAGCTCACCCTCGTACGAGAGCATGGCGCTGGCGAAGTTCTACGTGCTGCCTGAGATCCTCCACGGATACTCCGACCCACCCGACTACGATGGTGTCGGCTGCTACGACAACCTCGATATGTTCGGCCATCCGCTGATGAGCAAGGTCCTCGTCGCCGGCGAGTATGTCACCGCGCCGGACGGCCATCAGCCGCCGATCAACGACAGCACATTCGGCGCCGGCCACAGCTCGCGCCACGCCGAGGAGAACTACTTCTGGTTCCCGACCGAGCGCAACAGGCGCATCATGGTCCACGCGTATGGTGGCGATCCGAACGACTCCGGCGGCGGCGAGTATGCGCTCTTCCGCCGCGATCCGGAGGCTGACTTCAGCACCGTCGAGCCGCTGAATCTCGGGGCGAGGAGCCTCGTGCGTCCGGGCCTCGGCCTCGCGATCCTGCGCGCCGGTGAGGGCGCTGAGCAGGCCATGGTCGCGCTCGATTACGGCCCGATTCGGGGCCACGCGCACCCGGACAAGCTCAACTGGCTGTTTTACGCGCACGAGACGGAACTCGTGACCGATCTTGGCTACCTCGGGGCACGTCATCCCCTGATGCCGTGGCTGCGGGCCTGCGCGGCGCACAACGAAGTCCTCGTCGACGGCGACGCGCAGCGCAAGGTCGCCGGCGAGCTGCTCGGCTTCGTGCCGGGGCAGTTTGCGCAGAGCATCCGCGCCGAGGCGCCGGATGTTCATGAGCTGGCCGAAGTCTACGAGCGGACGCTGACGCTGATCGCGCCTCCTGGCGGCCCGCCCTACGTGGTCGATGTCTTCGATGTCGTCGGAGGCGAGCGCAATCTCATGGCGTTTCACGCCGACGGCGAGACCTTCGAGACCACCGCCTCGATGCAGCCCTTTGACGAGCAGTTCATCACGAAGGCGGCGGAGGGCGGGGATTGGATCCGCACGCAGAGCCGCGCGTTCGAGCCCGGGGCATTCAGCAGCACCTGGCGCGTGGAGCCGGATAACGAGCTGGGCGTACGGCTCACCGTCCTCGATGAGCCCGCCGTCGCGTATCACATCACGGCCCCGGGGCTTCGCGACCGCAGCAGCCCGTGGGCCGATCGCACACTCAATGTCATGCTCTGGGAGCAGCCAGGGCCGGCCGGGCGCTTCGTATCCGTTGCCGAGGCAATCCGTGGCGAGCCACAACTCGGTGAGATTACCGGTGTGGAGACCTCACGCGACGATGTCACGGGCATCAGCGTAGAGCGGGGCGACGTGACCGACTACGTGTTCGTCGGGAGCGACGCATCCGTCACCGCCGAGACCGTCTGTGAAGCGCCCGCTGGCCTGCGTTTTGTCGGCCGGCAGGCAGTCGTCAGCGTCGACGATCGCGGCCCGGTCTTCGCGCAACTCGTTGACGGCAGCGCGCTGACGGTTGGCGAGCTCGCCCTGAAGTGCCAGGTCCCCACCTCCGGCACGATCGTCGCATTCGATGAGGACAGGTCCACGATTACCACCGATGCCGCGCTTCCCGCTGGCGCGGCCCTTCGTGGTCACCAGCTCTTCGTGCGCGGTCGCGTCGATGGCGCCTACGAGATCGACCGCGTGGAGGCTACCGCGGATGGCACCGTCGTCCACCTCTCCGACGAGCCGATCATGCGTGTGGAGGTCGGCGACGAGGCGGCCGTCTCTTCGGTGGCCGAAGTCAGACGGCTCGATGACGGTAGCTGGACCGTTCGTGCCAACTGTGAGGTCGAGGCTGCGCTGCCGCGCCCGGAAGGTTTCAACTCCCGCGTGATGCTGCGTACCGCCGACGGCTGGACGCGGCTCGCGCATGAGACCGCCAACGGCAGTGTCCGCTTCCACATCGATCCCGCGCTCCTGCGTGGCGACAGCGCGACGCTTCTGCTGACGAACGCCGGGGAGGTCGATCTGACTGACGACCGCCCGCCCGTGGTTGAACGCGTGATCGTCGACGGACGGGCGTTTGCCGGCGACGATGTTTGCGCGCTCGGATTCCTGCAGGACCCGCGGGTGATCGTCGTCGAGCTTCGCGACGCGGCGAATCCGCTCTCGTTGAGCGCCTTCCATGCGTGGATCGAGGGACACCCGGATGCGCGCATCGACGCATCGATCCACCCGCGTCTCGGTCAGAAGCGCCTTGCGCGGGCGATCGTCCGACTGCGAGAACTGCCGCCCGGGCAGTACACGCTTCGGCTCACCTTCTACGACGGCGCCGCGAACGAGGGTGAGGCGGCCATCAGCTTCAATACCCGCGGATGGCAGCTCAAGGCCACGGAGCTGCGGATCGTGGAGGATTCCGGGAAGCTCAGCAAGCCGCTCGGTGGCCTCGACACGCAGTTCTACCGGGCGGAGGGTCCCGGCGACTATGTCGTCTATGAGTTCGAGGTGCCGCAGGACGGGGTCTACGACGTCAGCCTTGTGGCCACCGGCTATCCCTCGTATGGAACCTACCAGGCCAGCATCGATGGCCGTCCTGTCGGCGAGCCGATTGTCGGCTGGCGGCCTGCCCTCGACCCGGGCGGGATAGTCGCCGACCTCGGCCGCATGCGGCTTCAGGCCGGCACGCACCAGCTGCGTCTCGAGGTCGTTGGACATGATGAGAACGCTTCCGACTACTTCATCGGCTGGCAGAGCCTCGCGCTCCGACCGGTCGTCGATGGCAACGTGGAGGTCACACGATGACACGTACGACAGTCTCGTTCACTGCGCTGGCTCTGCTGGCGATGATGGGAGTGGTACTGATGGGCTGCGGGGACGCCACCCACGCGGACGAGGGTAATATGACCGGCCGCCTCGATCATCCATGCGCGCTGGTCAACCCGGAGATGGTCGAAAGTCTGCGTGAGAAGGCGGCGGACACGACCGAGAACCGCTTCGGCTTCAGCACCGCCGAAGTGTGGCAGGAGCTGCTCGCCGACGCCGATCGTTTCCTGAACGCCGCGCCCTATCACTACTCGGTGAACATCCAGCAGGATCCGACCCGGGATCCGGTGATGTGGGAGTACACCCTCAGCGACGAGACCCCGCCCCGCCACCCGGGTATCAACTATCCGCCGTGGACGGCGATGACCCAGGAGGCGCGCGATGACGCGATCACTGTGCGCCTGAAGAGCCTCTCGTTCGCCTACCTCGTGACCGGCGAGCGCAGATACGCGGATGCCGCGAAAGAGATCGCCCTGCATCTCGCCAACTGGGAGTGGTGGAGCGATCCCGATTACGGCCGCGGCATCGCCTGCCTCGACACGGGACATATCACCAAGTGCATGGGCCTCTTCTATGACTGGTGCCACGATACGCTCAGCAGCGCTCAGCGGCGACAGATCCGGCAGGCCATCGCCGAGAAGGGCTGCGAGAAGATCCTCGAGGGTATCGACGGGTATCCGCCTGAGACCAACGGCTGGGCGGTGCTCACCAGTGGCCTCGCCGTCGCCGGCATTGCGATCCGACCTGACGACCCGCGCGGTGGCCTCTACGTCGAGCGCGCTATCGAGTTCACGCGTCGCTCTCTCGATCTCTCCGGCGAGGACGGTGGGCAGTTCGAGGGCCCGATGTACGGGACATACCTGCTTGACAGCCTTGCACACGTCTTCGATGCGATGAGTGCCGCCGACGTGGAGAACGACCTGCTTGAGCATCCTTTCATGGCCACGATGGAGGAGTACGTTATCTCCCAGATGACCCCGGACAGCCACGAGATGCCCTGTTTCGGCGATGGCAGCCCGGGGCGTTGCTACCCTGAGACGATGTCTGTGCTGGCCAACAACGGGAGCGAGGCCGCCGCGTGGTACCTTGAGCAGATCGGCTTTCTGCGGCCGAAGACGATCCATCAGTTCATACGCTTCGATCCGAATGCGCTGAGGCCCCGACAGCCGGACTTCCAGCCCTCGCGTGCGCTGGTTGATGTGGGCCTCGCCTCGCTGAAGGCAGGCTACGAGCCGCACACGCCCTACCTATGCATCAAGGCGGGCCCGCCCGAGACCTCAGTTGGCCACGCGCACTTCGACAGCAACGCGATCGTGCTAAGCTTCCTCGGCGACTGGCTCATCTCGGATCGCGGCTACCGGGCGCGCCATGATCCCCCGGCGCAGAAGTTCAGCCAGGGCTCGATGGGCCACGCGACGATGGTTATGGACATCGACGACGGCTACCTGTACGAGACGCAGGTGCCGCACCTCGGCCACGACCAGGTCAACCGCGCTGGCGCCCGGATCGAGGAGTTCTTCGCCTCCGATGCGATCGACTACGTTCGGGGCGAGGCCGCGCCGACGTACAACAATGATCAGGCGCATGTCCTCGACAGCTTCGCCAGGCAGATCTTCTATCTCAAGCCGGACCTCTACGTGATGATCGACGACATATGGGCACCCGAGCCGCATACGTACAACATCACACTGCATCCGCCCACGAACGGCGCCCTGGAGCAGATCGAGGGCGACAACTGGGCGATTGTCGGCCCCAACGCGCGGCTGAACTGCTTCCTGTTCAGCCCCGGCGGCCTGATGACCGAATCGATGGTCTTCCCCGGTGCTGAGCGCTACGGGCAGTTCCTGCGCGCGCGCTCGGCCGAGACCACCGATGCCCGCTTCGTCACGCTCATGTATCCGGAGGTCTCCGAGAGCGGCGGAGTGCTCGCCAATCCCGGCTTCGAACTGGGGATGGTCGGCTGGCGTCCGCGCGCGAATGAGGACCTGCCCAATCACGTGATCGACGAGGAGGTCGCGCACTCCGGACAGTCCTCCGGACGCATCGACAACAGCGGGTACTACTACTCCGGGAAGATCCAGGTCGAGCCCGGCGACACGGTCACGGCCACTGCCTGGATGCGCACAGGCGACCTCGTGGACGGCACGCCGCGCCTCGTGATCCACTGGTGGGACACCAGCGGTGACTGCTTCGCCACCGAAGCGCTCGAGGCGGAGCCGTCCGCGGACTGGACGCAGCTTGAGGTCAGCGGCGTTGCGCCGGAGGGCGCAGTCACCGCAGATATCGGGCTCTATTTCAGCGGCGAGGGCTCGGTCTGGTGGGACGACGTGACCCTTGAGAGCGACGCCGAGCGGGAGAAGATTGTCCGGGACCCCATCTCCAATGTCACCCCGCTCGTCGGCGGAGAGCGCGGCATTACCGCGACCGTCGGCGACCGCGAGCTGGCTGTCATCACCTCCGGGGATGCGATCGAGGTCAACGGACGCAGCGTGGAGCATGACGGCAGCTTCGCCGCGATCTGCATGGTCGATGGCCGCTGGCGCTCCCTCTATCTGCAGGAGGGCACGCGGCTGAGCATCGACGGGGAGACGGTTCTCGCCACCGGCACCGAGGATCCGATCACGCTCGTGGTCTGGCGGGAGGACGACGGCGAGGTCCACGCACAGGCTCAGAGCAGCCTCGAGCCGCATGCGCCCGCGATCCCGGCTGCAGAGATCCGGCTCGGTGTTCGGTCGGACGCGCCCATCGAGGGCATTCTCGTCGGCGGTGAGCGTCTGCCGGTCGAGGAGGCCGACGGACTGTGGACCGTGCGCTGACTGAGACCTCCTGGCGATCCTGATACACCTGGCGACCCGCCCTGCTCGGGCGGGTCGCTGCGCGTGTGGAGGGAGGAACCGCAGCTGCGCCCGCGGTGTTCATACTCGATAGAACGGAGGACAGCGGCCTATGAGCGCGGAAGTCAGTCTCAGACGCGCAGCGATCCTATGCATCATCGCGGTTCTGCTGACAGCGCAGGGAGGGGCGGCCATGGACAGCGTCGCGAAATGGGGCGTCTACGAGATCGAGCTTGAGAGCGCGATTGCCCACGAGAGCCCATTCGTCGAACTGTCGGTGACAGTCAGTTTCGAGGGGCCGGACGGGCGGTCAACGACGATCGATGCGTTCTGGGATGGCGGGCGGACCTGGCGGGCGCGCTTCGCGCCGGATGTGGTGGGGCGGTGGTCGTGGCGCAGCGCCTGCCAGTCCGACGAAGGCCTCGACGGCCGCGAGGGGCAGTTCCAGTGCGTCGCGGCCGGGGGAGAGGCCGCGCGCGGTCCGCTCGAGGTCTCAGCGGACAACACCCATCTTGAGCACGCGGACAGGACGCCATGCTTCTGGCTCGCCGACACGGCGTGGAACGGTGCGCTGCGCTCGAACGCCCAGGAGTGGGGCGAGTATCTGCGCTTGCGCCGAGAGCAGGGCTTCACCGCGGTGCAGTTCGTCACGACGCAGTGGCGCGGCTGGCCGACCGCCGAGGTCTTCCTCCTGCCCCAGGGTGAGGATGGGCCTGCCATCCCGAACATTCCGGCATATCAGCGCCTCGACGAGCGGCTTCGCGCGGTCAACGAGGCGGGCCTCGTCGCCGCTCCGGTCATGCTCTGGACGCTGACCGAGGAGGATCCCGGGCAGGTGCTCAGTGAGGACGCGGCGATCCGCCTCTGCCGCTATATGCGTGCCCGCTGGGCGGCCTACAATGTGGTCTGGCTGCTCGGCGGCGATGGGCGATACAATGAAGAGCAGGTTGCCGCGCGGTGGCGGCGCATCGGCCGGGCGGTCTTCGAGGGCGGGATCGATCGGCCGGCCACGATGCATCCATGTGGCACAAGTTGGGTCGGCGAGGAGTTCGGCGACGAGGAGTGGTTCGACTTCCTTGGCTATCAGAGCGGCCACGGCCTGCCCGAGCGCACTTCGGCGTGGATCGCCATGGGCCCGCCGGCAATGAACTGGAAGCAGCTCGGCAAGCCCGTCATCAACCTCGAACCCAACTATGAGGGCTTTCCCGCCTACGGCTCGGAGTACCGCATCAGCGCCCATGACGTCCGTCGGGCCGCCTGGCTGAGCCTTCTCGTCACCCCGACCGCGGGCGTCAGCTACGGCACCAACCCGATCTGGGTCTGGGGCGATGAGATCGCCGACGCGCCCGGCCACGGGAGCCTGAAGAGCATCCCGCCGTGGCGGCAGGGGCTCTACACCGACGGTATCACCAGCATGTCGGCTCTGCGCAGGATCATCGACCGTATCGAGTGGTGGCGGCTGCGCCCGGCGCAGGACAGGCTGGTGGAGCAGCCAGGCACCGATGACGCACGTCGCTTCATCGCCGTTGCGGCGTCAGATGCGGGGGACCTGCTCGTTGCGTACACGCCCGAAGGTGATGCTGTCGCGCTCGCCGGCGATCTCCCGGCAAATGCGCGGTGGTACGATCCGAGGACGGGGAAGGCGATCGGTGCGGAGGCTCATGGCGGCAGATTCCAGCCGCCCGCCGAGGAAGATTGGCTGCTCGTAATGACGGAGTGACTTCCGCGCACGCTCCAGGCACGCGGCGACAGGGCGATTACCCACCCGCTCCTGACCCCGGGCGCAGGATCAGCCGCCGAACCAGCGACGGTCGATGATCAGGAGCCCCTGCAGGAGCATCAGGGCCACGAATGCGATCCCGGCGCTGAGAAGAGTCGTTGGCCCGCGACGATACAGCGGCGGGGCGGCTTCATCGAGCACGCTGAACTGTTGCACGGCCTTCGCCCGTGCCTCCTCGATC
>JALGTR010000358.1 GCA_029821265.1 Candidatus Zipacnadia bacterium | reverse complement strand
CGCAGAGGAGCAGGCAATCAGGCACACAACCGACGAGAGGCACCACAGAGATCGGGAGGATGAAGATGGGCTATCGATGCGCAATTCTCGGATGTGGCGGGCGAGCCGCCGGGCACGCACGGGCGTATGAGCTGATCGATCGCGGTGAGCTGGTGGCCTGCTGCGATCTGCTGGAGGAGCGGGCGACGTCGTTCGCTGAACAGTTCGCGATTCCCCGGTGGTACACCGACCTCGACGAGATGCTGGAGGCTGAGGAGCTGGACGTCGTGCAGATGGTCACCACTCCGACGATCCGCTACTCGCTGATGAAGCAACTCTCGGATGCCCGGGTGCCGGCGGTGATCGTTGAGAAGCCGATCGCGATTGGTGCCGACGACTACCGGCAGCTTCGCGAGCTGGAGGCCGAAAGCGACACGAAGTTCGTGGTGAACCATCAGCTTCGCTACCATCCGCGCGTGCTGGACCTGCTCGAGCACGTGCAGTCGGGGGGAATCGGCGAAGTGCGCTGCCTCGACGCATCCGCGATGCTGCCGATGAACGGACAGGGCGTGCACGTGCTCGATCTGATGTTCGCCTTCGCGGGGTACATCGAGTTCTCCGCCGTGCAGGGCGCGTGCGCGGGCTTCGATGACATCAACGGCACGCACCCCAGCCCGGAGAGCGCCTCGGCGCTGATCAGCTTCGTGGATGGGACGCGTGGCGTGCTGCAGTCCGGCGAGGGCGTGCCGGTGATGGCCCAGGATCAGCCCCGGCATATGCACAAGCGGATAGCGACCTACGGCACGACCGGTATGACGCACTGGACGATGCACAGTTGGGAGAAGACCGTCGATGGCGAGCTGCAGACCGGCGAGCATGTCTACGCCGAAGAGGACACCCAGGGACAGGCGAATCTGACGAACGCGACCTTCGACTGGATCGAGGACGACGACGCGGTGGCGCCGACGAATCTGGCGACCTCGCTCGATGAGTGGCTCGTCATCCTTGCATGCTACTACAGCACGGTGCACAAGACGGTCGTGGAGTTCCCGTTCGACCCGCCCGATGATCTGCTGGAGCAGTACATCGATTTCGTCGGCGCAAAGTGGGAGAATCCGCACGCGTAACGACCGAGCGGCAAGCACGCGCGAGTGGTGAGAAGACACTGGAGGGACTACACCGTGCCACTGCAGAAGCTGGGACACCTGCGCGATGACCTCGTCGAGACCTCGCCATTCGTGTACCGCGGGGAGCTGCTGCTGCTCGAATCCGTGAGGCCGACGATGGAGGACAACGCGAGAGGCGGCCGGCACTACCTGCGGATCCGGCGGCTGGCGGACGGCACGCGAGACGTGCGCGACGGTGACGAGCTGATGGAGAGCGAGATACTCACCGAGTTCGCGGACGATTTCACCTTCGCGGCCCCGTTCGTGCGCGATGATGAGGTCTTCGTCTACGCCTCGCGGCGCGACGCGGAGGAGAACGTACTCGACGAGATCCATCTCTTCCGCAGCGATGATCTGCAGACCTGGCAGAGCCAGCTGGCGGTCAAGGGCGAGGACGAGCGGCTCTTCAACTGCTCGGTCTGCCACGATGGCGAGCGCTACGTGATGGCGCTGGAGAGCGACTTCGGGCCCTGGCCGAACTTCACGATCAAGTTCGTGGTCTCCGACGACCTCCTCGAGTGGGAGGTCCTGCCGATCGAGGAGGCGGTGTTGGGCACGGACCGATACGCCGCCTGTCCCTCGATTCGCTTCCACGATGGGAGATACTACGTGTGGTATCTCGAGCACGCCGGGCCGTGGTGGTTCGAGACGTGGCTGACACGCTCGGAGGACCTGCTGCACTGGGAGAATAGCCCTCAGAACCCCGTCCTGCGGCCCGGGATGGGCGAGGACATCAACAACTCGGACATCGACTTCTGCGAGTTCCGCGGCGAGGTGGTTGTGTATTACTCGTGGGGCTCGCAGAAGGGCGACGAGCACCTCGCGCACGCGCGATACACCGGGACGCTCTCGGAGTGGATCGCGGAAAGCTACCCACGGGGGTGATGCGAGCCGGAGGACACGTCGGCGAGCGTCGTTCGTGGTGGTTGTGCCGATCGAGGTCCCGCGGGCGAGGGCGCCCGCGCCGGATCCCGGGGGAGAGGC
>JALGTR010000122.1 GCA_029821265.1 Candidatus Zipacnadia bacterium | reverse complement strand
CTCAGGCGAACGGCGTGGGCGCCGTCGGACAGCCCGTCCAGGGTCGCGGGAGCATCGAACTGCACGCTCCACGCGAACGCGAGCAGGCCGACAGATGCGCAGATGAGGAAAGCGGCGGCGATCAGCCAGGGCCTCACCAACTTCTTCACCCCGGGCCCGGACAGGCCTCGACATGCGGCGAGCGACGTGATGGTGCGATTGCCCTGCGCGCCCCGGCATGCGTTGCTCGCGGGGGCGGGAGCGCTCGGCTATGAGCGGGATACGCCGGCGATGGCCAGCAGCTCCGGGATGATCTCCTCCCAGCCCTGCGCCATAATGTGGATGCCCTGACAGCAGCCCAGGACGGCCCCGGCGATCTGACCGGCGATCTCCGTTGCGACGTGCTTGCGATCCTCGACCTCAGCCTCGTTCAGGCGCTGAATGATCCACGGCGGGACCTCGACGCCGGGAATGCGCGCGTTCATGAAGCGCGCCATCCGCGGCGACTTCACGGGGATGATCCCTGCCAGCACCGGGACGCCCAGATCGTCGGCCTCGCGCATAAACCGTTCGAAACGCGGCGGGTCAAAGACCGCCTGCGTCTGGACGAACTGCGCGCCCGCGTCGATCTTCTTGCGCAGCTTGATCAACTGCAGCTGCATATTGTCGGCCTCGGGCGCGACAACTGCGCCGCAGCACAGGTCGGGGGCGCCGCTCAGCTCGTTGCCGGCCATGTCACGGCCGTGTGCGAGGTCACGGGCGACATGCAGAAGCTGCACTGAATCGAGGCCGAAGACGGGGCGGGCGTCGGGGTGGTCGCCGAGAACCATGTGGTCGCCGGTGACGATCAGGGCGTTCTCGACACCGAGCGCAGCCGCAGAGAGAAGCTCCCCCTGCAGCGCTATGCGATTGCGGTCGCGGCAGGTGAGCTGCCAGACGGGCGTGATGCCCTCCTCGAGGAGAAGCCTGGCGACCGCCAGCGGGGCCATGCGCATCACCGCGCCCTGGCCATCGGTCACGTTCACGGCATCGACGAACGGCGCCGCCAGCCGGGCGGCCTCGAGGCAATCCGTGACATCAGTGCCCTTCGGCGGAGCCACCTCGGTCGTGATCGCGAGCCCGTTGCGTGCGACGATCTCCGTCAGCTTCATCGTCAGGACTCATCGGACCCGGCGATGCGATAGCTGACCGGCGGGTGGTAGGTCGCGAGCGCGTCCAGCCGGCCGGCGGCCTTCAGCCGGCGATGGATCAGCTCCCAGACGCACGGGCGATTGGGCATCGCCTCACACCGACCGGCCTGCGCGCCTCCGCATGGGCCGTTTATCAGGCCCTTTGGGCAGAATGCGTGCGGGCAGAGGCCGCCCGTGAGCGACGCGATGCACGCCCGACCACCCTCGGCGCAGAAGTTGCAGTCCTCTATCGCGCGGGCGCCACCACCGGTCCGGTCCCCGACGATCGTTTGAACGCCGCTGACGATCGCGCCGTCGAACAGCCCATCGAGCACCGGTTCGGCGCGGGCACAGGCGAGGACAACCAGGGTGTCGGCTCGAACGGTGGCGTCGGTGGAGCTCAGTACGCGCCTGGCAACCGAGCGGTTGCAGAGGGCCTCACCGGCCGCCGGCGCGGCGTGGCCGACAACGACCACGCCGTGCTCCGCGAGGGCCTCGGCCGTCTCGCGGCAGGCCTCGGGCGTCCCGTAGCCCTCATCGGTCGCACAGCCGCCGCAGCCGAGGACGAAGACGCGCGCGGTCTCGGGCAGATTCGCGACAAGCCGATCGATGGGCGTGGGCACGGTTCGCTGCATGGTCACTGCAGCTCCCCGCGTCGCCACGCGGCGAGGTAGCGCCCGCACCACTCGTCTCGGCCTGCAAGCGCCTCCGCGGCGTAGATCGCGCTGCGGATGCCGGAGTCGGTCGGGTCGCAGATCGCGGCGTCGAGACCCGCAGCCACGGCCTGCGACAGGAAGACGCGGTTCAGCAGCGTTCGCTGGGGCAGGCCGTAGGAGACGTTGCTGACCCCGCATATCAGATGGCACTCCGGACAGCGGTCGGCGATCTCGCGCATCGCTTCACAGGTAATGCGCGCGCCGCCAGGATCGACGCTGAGCGGTGTGACGACCGGATCCACGAAGATATCCGATCGCGCGACGCCCGCCTCCTCGATTGCCTCAAGCAGCCGCATGGCGGCATCGACCCGGCCGGAGACGCTGGCCGGAACGCCTGAGTCGTCCATCGTGAGGGCGATGGTGCGCACCTGGCGTCCAGCCAGAAGCGGCAGGAAACGCTCGGTCTTCTCGCTCTCGAGCGTGATCGAGTTCACAATCGGGGCGGCGTTGCTGCCGAACTCGAAGTACGCATCGAGGCCGGCCTCCATCGCGTCAGGGTTCGCCGTGTCCACCGCGATCGGGACGTCCACCGCCGAGGTGACGACCTCGACGAGCCAGCGCATCTGCTCAACTTCCTGCTGGCCCACCATGCCAACGTTGCAGTCGATGTAATCCGCGCCCGCCTCGTGCTGGCGTACGGCCAGCTCAGCGATGGCGTCCTCGTCGTGCGTGACAATCGCCTCACGCACCGGCTCGCGGGTCCCGTTTATCAGCTCTCCGACCACGATCATCTGCAGTCAACCCCACCAGCCGCCTCCCGGCCGTGTACGAGCGCCGTGAGGGCCTCGCAGAGCGGGGCCTCGGCGCCCTTCTCACTGGCCCGACGCGCGATCTCCCCGTTGATGTAATCGATCTCAGTGCGGCGGCCGGCCGAGACGTCCTGCAGCATCGAGGAGCGGTTCTCGGCGGTCTGCCGGCAGATGCCCTCGACGAGGTCGGAGATGTCCTCGCGCACGAATATGCCGCAGCGGCGAGCGACCATGGCGGCCTCCTCCGTGACCTCGCCCAGCAGAGCCCGCAGGGCCGGTATCTCGAGGAGCTGTCCGTTGCGGAGGCCGGTAAGGGCGGTCAAGGGGTTGATCGCCGCATTGACGATCGCCTTCGCCCAGACGCTGTCCTCGATCGCCGGTGTGCCCTCGACGTCGATACCGGCGCCGGAGAGGATGCCAACGGCGCCCCGCACGCGCCGCGGATTGCCGACCGGCGCTCCGATCTGCGTGATGCCGCGTCCAGCCTCGCGGACGTGGCCGTCTCCGAGAAGCGTGGCGCCGGTCGTGGTGGTGCCCACCAGGACTCGGACCTCCGAAACGATCTCGCAGATACGCTCGTAGTTGCCCAGCCCGTTCTGTAGCGTGAGGACGCTCGCGTCCTCGCCGATCGCGGGGAAGGCCCGCGCCACTGCGTCCTCGGTGTCGTAGGCTTTGACCAGCACCATCACGAGGCGCTCGGCGAGCAGCTCGTGCGGGTCGGCGGTGCACCACACAGGTATGGTGCGGGTCTCCTCCCCGCTCTCGACGATGATGCCCTGCTCATTGATCCGCGCGGCCCGCTCCGGGCGATGGTCAAGCAGGGCCACGCGCAGCCCCGCCTCCGCGAGCAGCGCCGCGTGCAGGCAGCCCATCGCACCGGGGCCGATCACCATGACGTCCACGGGTTCACTCATCGTCCGGGCCATGCGGCCTGAAGCCGCGCAGCCCCTCACCTCGCTGCTGGTGCCAGCGCTCGAGCTCGGCGATCTCGCCAAGAGTGCGTCCGGCGTCGATCTCGGCCTTCTCCCTGCGTTCGCGCTCCATGACGGACATGGCGCGGTTTGCGATGCCGACCGCCTGCTCCTTCGGCACCACGATCACGCCGTCATCATCGGCGATGATCCAGTCGCCGGTGCTGATCGTCGTCTCTCCGATCTTCAGCGGCACACCGATCATGCCCATGCCGCGCGGCTCGCCGGCAGAGGGCGTTCGCAGCTTCGAGAACGCGGGGAAGTCAAGCTCGCATATCTCGCGCGTGTCGCGAATCGCGCCGTTGATGACCACGCCCGCAAGCTTGCGCGACTGACAGCTCTTCGTGGCCTCCTCGCCCCAGACGGCCGGCGCCTCGCCGCGCACGTCGATAAACAGCACATCGCCCTCGTTCGCCTGATCGATCGCCTCCACAGGCTTCGCCCAGTCGCCGGGGTAGGTCCACACCGTCAGCGCCGGCCCGATCGCGCGCAGCCCCGGCTTGATCGGGTAGATCCCCTCGACCAGGCCGCGACGGTGCATCGCGTCGGAGATGTTCGCGGCCGAGCAGCGGCTGAATATCTCCCGGAGCTGCTCCGCGCCACCGCGTTTGAACAGCTCAGTCTCGACCGCCTCGCCCGACTCGATCGCCCTCACAATCGTCCGGGCGGCTTCGGTCGCGTCCGGGGCCTTGATGATCGCGCCTCCGACGATGACGATGTCCGCGCCCGCCCTGACGGCCTCGGGGGCCGTCTCGGAGTTGATCCCGCCGGCGACCGCGACCATGCAGTCAACCGCCCCGGCGACGGCACGCAGGGTCTCCATCGGGTCCGCCCCGACCATCTGCTCGTCAATCGCGGTATGAACCCCGACGATCGCGGCGCCGAGCTGCTCCGCCCGCCTGGCGCGCTCGACCGGGTCGGGACAGCCGATCAGATCGACCTGCACCTGTGCGTCGTAGTTGCGGCCGGCCTCCACGCACTCGGCGATCGTCTCGTCAGAGGCCGCGCCGAGGACTGTGACGATGTCCGCGCCGGCCTTCGCGGCGATCTCGACCTCCGTGCGCCCGGCGTCCATGATCTTCAGGTCGGCGATGATCGTGGCGTCAGGGAACTCCGCCCGGAGCGCGCGCACCGCCTCCATACCTTCGCTCTTGACAAGCGGAGTGCCGGCCTCAACCCACGAGGCACCGCCCTCCACGGCCTCCTTCGCCGCCCTGACGGCCTGCGCGAGGTTGATGAAATCAAGCGCGACCTGCAGTACCGGTCCGTCAGCAGCCATCCTCGCAGCCCCTCTCAGCTTCGCAGTCTCTATACGCGTCGGCGCGCGCTCGTACGGCCGCGCGCTGCATTACCGTTTGTTCATTCTACCACACGAGCGGCGCGCGCTCCACAGGTCTCCGCGGATGCGCGGCGAACTGAGCGATGATGCGTCCGAGAGATTGAAAGGCGGGAGGATGAGATGAACTTCCCGGAGATTGACGAATGCACACGACTGCAGCGCCTGCGGCCCCCGGACCGCCCTGTCTCGATGGTCCTCGATACCGATACCTACAACGAGATCGACGACCAGTTCGCGGTCGCCTACGCCCTGCTCTCGCAGGATCGCCTGGGCGTCGAGGCGCTCTACGCAGCGCCCTTCCACAACGCGCGCTCCGAGGGCCCTGAGGACGGCATGGAGCGCAGCTACGAGGAGATCCTGCGCATCCTCGATCTCCTCGATCGCCCGGCTGAGGGCTTCGCCTTCAGGGGCTCGCGCAGCTACCTGCCGGCGGCCGACGAACCGGTGCACAGCCCGGCGGCGGAGGACCTCGTGGAGCGGGCGATGCAGCCGCGCGAGGGGCCGCTCTACGTCGTCGCGATCGGCGCGATCACGAACGTGGCCGCAGCGCTGCTGATGCGCCCGGCGATCATCGAGCGCGTGGTCGTCGTCTGGCTCGGCGGCCACCCGCATGGCTGGCACACCGCGCGTGAGTTCAACCTCCAGCAGGACCTGCACGCGGCGCGGGTGGTGCTCGACAGCGGAGTGCCCTTCGTGCATATCCCCTGCAAGAACGTGGCCGAGCATCTGACGACGACCAAGCCGGAGATGCAGGCGCACGTGGCGGGTCGAGGAGAGCTCGCGGACTACCTCTACGAGATCTACTGCGACTTCGCGGAGGATCATTTCGCGCGCGCGAAGGTCATCTGGGATATCAGCACGATCGCGTGGCTGATCGAGCCGTCATGGGTGCCGACGGTCCTGCGTCACGCTCCGATCCTGACCGATCGCGTTACGTGGTCGCATGACCCCAGGCGACACATGATCCGCGAGGCGATCCACTGCAACCGCAACGCGATCTTCGCCGACCTGTTCCGGAAGCTGGCGCGGTAGCGGGCAGGCGTCTACAGGCTTGTCACGTCGGCCATGTAGACGTTGCACGAGCCGCCGCGGTCGGATGTGAACAGCGCCCAGCGGTCATCGGGGCTGAAGATCGGGTGTGGATGGGAGATCTGCGTCTTCCACGAAGTGTCGTGGCGACACAGGCGCGTGACCTCGCCGCGTCCGTTGTGGTGCTCAATCAGCGCCATGTACGCGCCGCCCTCGCTGTCTTCGGGTGAGAGATGGGCGCGGTCGCCGACGACGAGAGTGTTGTCCGAGTTCGACTGGATGTGTCCCGGACGCGCTCCAGGCAGCAGGAACTGCCGCAGCCATGTGCCGTCGGGGCGTACGAAGCAGTTGTACCCCTCAACGCGACCCTCGCTCGCGACGTTGCACTGAAAGCCGACCTGTCCGTCACGGGTGAAGTACTCGTGGCAGCAGCCCTCGCCGTGATGCTGTCGGAAGAGCGGGCGCGCCTGCCGATTCTGCGTCTCGGCCACGTCGAGCACCCACATGCGCTGCGCGACATTCCGGCCGCCCTCGTGGCAGAAGACGATCGTGTCGGGCTGTGTCGGGTGGATGATCACGTGACTGATCCAGTTGCGCTCACCCCACACGGCCTCGGCGGCTCTCCGCCGCGTGTCCACGCGCATGATCACCGACGCCGGATGCTGGTAGTACCGCTCGGCCATTGTCGAGTATATCACGCCCGTCTCGGTGCTGACCGGCAGCGCCTCGCGGTAGGCGAAGGCGAGATGATCGCCGTCAAGTGTGCAGGTCGGCAGCGCGGGCGAGAAGCCCTCGGGAACACGGTAGATGTCCTCGCTCTCGAGGGTGCACAGGTCAGTGACCCGCAGCGTGTGGCCCGCGAAGTGGAAGAGGCGGCCGTCGCTCGCGAGACAGGCGCCGGAGAAGCTGCCCGCCCCGGGCTCGGTGACCTGGACTATGCGTCGGTCGGCAATTTCGAGCAGAAAGAACGCGCGCGCTCCCAGCCGATCGGAGCTGAAGACGACGCGCTCTGCCTCATCGTCGAGGAACGATGTCGAGGTGAAGTATAGGTGGGCGTTATCCGAGCCATCCCCGGTCAGCCTGCGGATCAGGGCGCCGGTGTCAGGGTCTCGGTACTCGTCGATCTGCGCATCGAAGACGTCGCCGACGGGCATATTCACTCGCTCCGCTTCGGGCGCGTGTCGATGACCTCGTTCTCGGTGACGATGATTGGAACACGAACGTCCCACGATTCGCGCGGCACCTCGTCGATGAGCTGGTCCTCGAAGGCGACGGCGACAGCCGCTCCGGTCTCAACGAGGTCGCTACGCAGGTTCAGGATGTAATCGAAGTATCCTCCCCCGTAACCCAGACGGCCGCCCTCACGGTCGAAGCCAAGCCCCGGGACCAGCACGAAGTCGATCTCATACAGCGACAGCTCGGGGCAGGACTCAAGTGGCTCGGGGATACTGAAGCTTCCCGGAGCGATCTCCTGCGCCGGATCGCGGACCTCATGCAGCGCCAGCGCCTCCTCCGGGCCAATGACGCGTGGAAGGACCAGCCGCGCGCCGGACCTGAGCGTGTCGGCGATGAGTGCATCAGTCCGCACCTCACTGCCGAAGCTGGCGAACAGCAGCCGCGTCCGCGAGCGTTCATATCCGGCCAGCGCCATCACGCGCCGGGCGATCACCTGGCTTCGTTCCGCTATCTCGGATGGCTCGAGGGCATCGCGGCGGGCTCGCAGCAGGTCTCGCAGCGCCGCCTTTACGGTCGCAGTCCTCACTCGCCGTCCCACCCCCGCACGATCGCGTCCGTCATGCGCGTGACCTGCGCGATCTCGGGGACGTCGTGCGCGCGGATGACGTGCGCGCCGGCGGCGACCGCGTACGCGCACGTTGCAGCAGTGCCCATCAGCCGCTCTTCGACCGGCAGGTCGAGCACCGTGCCGATCGTTGACTTGCGCGATGTGCCGATCAGCACACCAAGGCCGAGACTGCGTAGCTCGCCGAGGCGTCGCAACAGCTCGAGGTTGTGCGCCACCGTCTTGCCGAAGCCGAAGCCGGGATCGACCAGCAGCCGGCACCGGGGGATGCCGCCCTCGACGGCGGCCTCAGCCCGAGCCGCGAGGAAACCGTAGATCTCCGCCATCAGATCGTCGTACTGAGGGCTCTCCTGCATCGTCCGCGGCTCCCCCTGCATGTGCATGATGCAGGCGGCCGCGCCGCTCTCCGCGATCGTCTCGATCATCCCGTCGGCGCGCAGACCGTAGACGTCATTGACCAGCCCCGCTCCGGCGGCAACGGCGAGTCGAGCAACCTCGGGCTTGCTGGTGTCGATGGAGATGACCGCGTCAAAGCTCTCCGCAAGCGCCTCGATCACCGGCAGCGTGCGGTCCAGCTCCTGCTCGATGCTCACCGGCTCGCTGCCCGGCCGGGTCGATTCGCCCCCCACGTCGAGGATATCCGCTCCGGCCTCGACGAAGCGCTCGGCCCGTGCCAGCGTCGCGTCCAGGTCACCGGCGAGGCCGTCACCCGAGAAGCTATCGTCGGTCACGTTCAGGATGCCCATAAGGTGGGTGCGAGCGTTCAGATCGAGGACTCGCCCGGCGCAGTCCAGCGGCTCCGGGCCGAGGTCGTAGGCGGTCACCGCCGCAAGAATCTCCTCGGCGACACGGCTGAGCCCGAACGGTTGCCGCTCCAGGCGCTCCGCAAGACGCTCGTAGGTGCGGGCGTCGCCAAGCAGAATCGCCGCGTGCGGCTCGGGCCGGAAAGCGGCGACATCCCGATGCACCGCGCAGTCGCCGCCGAGGGCGAGCATCTCCTGCTTGAGGATCGCGGCCGCGCGACCGTCCACTCCCTCGAGCCGCACCAGCCGAAAGCGCGCGCGGTCGGCAAGCCAGCCGGTGGCGTCGGTGTGCACACCGATCGCCTGCATCTCTCGCTCCAGCTCGTCCGGCGTGCGCAACTCGAGGACGCGCGCGCGGTGGTTCATACGTGGCCTCCGGATCGCGGTTTGGGAACGGCTGTGGGGCTGCCGCGGGCATTATATCGCCTCCAACCACGACGCGCAACAGCAAACGGAGGTCTCCGCCGCGCGTGAGGCGAACGCGCAGCGGGTGCAGCAGAGCAACCCCCGGAGGAGAGTGTGCGATGGAATTCGACGCGCTTGACAGCTTCTGGTCGCAGGTGCGAAGCGAGCTTGATGAAACCGGCCTCGACGCCCACGTCGAGCCGATGACCGAGACGGTCGATCGGCTGGTGACGACCTGGCGCGTGACCCTCACCAGTCTCGGGGGCGTGCGGGTACGAGCCTATCTCAGTGTGCCTGAGACGGGCGCGAACGAACCGCTGCCGGCTGTGATGTACACGCCGGGCTACGGCGGTGATACACCGCACAGCGCGATGTACGGGCTGTGCTACGACAAGGGTATCGCACTGCTGACCCTCTACCCGCGCGGGCAGGGCGAAAGCAGCGAGTTCTGGCAGGTGCCGGCTGGTCTGACGAAGCTGACGATGGGGCTCGAGGCGCCCGACCAGCACTACTACCGGCAGGCATACGCGGACTGCATGCGTGGCATCGACTTCCTCGCTTCGCGGCCGGAGATCGACAGCGAGCGCATTGGCGTCATCGGGCTGAGCCAGGGGGGAGGTCTCACGCTGGCCATGGCCAGCCTCGACGAGCGAGTCCGCTGTGCGGTGGCCCACGAGCCGTTCCTGTGCAACTACCCGGTGGCTGTCGAGACGGCAACGACGGGGCCGTATCTGGAGCTTGCTGCGTACTTCGAGGACCATCCCGCGGAGCGCGAGAGGGCGCTGGAGACGCTCGCGTGGTTCGATCCGCTCACCCTCGCCCACCGAATCGCCTGTCCGACGTTCATCTCCATCGGGCGGGCCGACACCACCTGCCCGCCCGAGACGATCCGGCCGGTCTATGACCGGATCGAGGCCTTCAAGGGCCTGATAGAGATCCCCAACGCCGGGCACGGATGGTACTACCTCTACCGCGACTTCGACGATCTGTGGCTGCGGCGATTCCTGTGAGCGTCAGTCACCGAAGGCAGTAGAGGTTGCCGTCATTGGCGCCGACGAAGATGCGCCCGTCGCTGAACGCGGGCGAGGAGTAGATCTTCGACGCGAGGGCCTCGATGTCCACCGTCGAGCCGTCGGAGGCGCGCAGCAGGTGCAGCCGACCGTCGTGCGCGCCGAAGCAGAGCCTGTCGCCGATGACCGCGGGGGCGGAATCCACCAGAGCGGGCAGACCGCGCTCATAGAGCACCTCGCCGTCCTCTATGCGGACGGCGCGGAGCACCGCTTTCGGCAGGTAGCCCTCGCTCGTGATGACGTAGGCGGCAGGACCGGAAATCACCGGAGCGCAGAGGACGGAGTACGCCTCGTTCAGCGTCCACCGGACCTCCCCGGTCTCCGGCGCGACGGCGACCACGAAATCGAGCTTCGGCGGAGTGAGCGCGCTCGGCGCCATAGCGCCGAAAACGGCAACGCTCTCACCCACCACCGGCGCGGCGATCACCTTCCCGGGGCCGTCGATCTCCCACAGCTGCCGGCCGTCAGAAAGCGACACCCCGACCATGCGGCCGTCGTCGTCCCCGAAGAGCACGACCTCCCCTGCGACTGCAGGCGAGGACTGAATTCCCGCCCCGGCGGGAGTCCGCCAGATGAGGGTGCCATCGGTCAGATCGAGCGCGTAGAGCCGGCCGTCCATGCTGCCGATCAGAACGCGGCCATCGACAACCGCCGGCGAGGAGACGATCGCGTCGCCGGTCCGATAGCGCCACACGAGATCTCCACTCTCGCTGCTCAGCGCGCACACGAAACCACCCGCGCACCCGAAGACGACCAGCCCATCAGCAACCGCCGGTGTGGAGACGATCGCGCCGCGGGAATCGTGGCGCCACAGCTCAGAGCCGTCCACCGCGCTGACGGCATGCATCCTGCCCAGCGACGTGCCAACGAAGACGCGCTCCCCCACAACGGCCGGTGAGCTGTCAACGCTGCCGCCAAGATGCGTGGACCAGGCGACCTCAAGTGCCTCGGTCTCAGCCTCCGGGGCCAGCCCGGAGCGGGCAACATCGCGACGGAACATCGGCCAGTCAGCAATGGCGGATGTGGCGATCGTCGCCAGGACCGCGCACGCAAGCAGACGCGAAGCCGACATCGGCAAGCCTCCTGTCACAGCAGCAGCGCCGCCCGAAGCCGCGGCGGCGCTGCGAGAGCAGTTCGGGTGATGCAAGGCTGTTACGCAGGCGGAACGGGCGGGCCGCTGCTGGCGTCGAGCACGGTGCCGGTGATTACTCCGGTGCCGCCTCCGCCGCCATCACCACCGCCACATCCGGAGAAGAGTGCGGCTCCGGCAACGACGATGATCACAGCGAGAGGCCCGCCAGAGCGCCTCGTGCTGATCATACCTTCGTCACCTCTTCAATCTGACCTGCCGCCTGGGGTCGTCAATCAGAATTCAGTCCGAGTCGTCAACGGTGCCACCCACGTCGTCGATGCGTCCGGTGGTGTTCCCGAGGTGGCGGAGCTGGTACGGCCGACTGCCCATGTCCCCATTGTCAACGATGTGAGCGTGTGCGTAGTGGCAGATCGAGAGCAGGCGGTTGGCGGCGTCGGTGTTCACGACATCGGCTTCGGTCAGCAGTGTGCTGGCAGAGCCCGCCTGGTTGTCAGCGTCACCTCAGCTCTGGCAATCGACCCCTTCGCGAGCGAGCAGAGTTCGTTTCATATCGAGCCCTGAGCCGAAGCCGACGAGCCGTCCGTCGGCCCCGACAACCCGGTGGCACGGGACCACCAGCGGAAGCGGATTGCTGGCCATCA
>JALGTR010000121.1 GCA_029821265.1 Candidatus Zipacnadia bacterium | reverse complement strand
CGATAGCCCGATTGCGTCAGATGGCGCATGAACTCCTGCGCTCGCGCGATCTCCCGGCCGGCTCCGGCCGGCGTCACGAGCATCGGCCCGGTCTCAGCCCGGATCCATGACGCCGGTACCTCATGGCTCGTCACGACGACCACATCCGGCCTGTGCTCCTGCAGCCGCCCGGGGTCAAACTCCAGGATCGTCAACTCCCACCGCGGGTCTCGATACGCCGCCCAGAGAGGGTTATTCCTCAGCGCCACGCCCCCGTTGCAGTAGTCCACCGGCGGATGGCTGAACCATGGCTCTGTGAGAAGCCCGACCGTCGCATCCTCCGCAAGCCGCTCCTCCAGCACCTGCAGACCCCGATCATGAGGAGTCTCACCCGGGAGGCTGAGCACGAACGCGCACTGCGCAAGGGCAACGAGCAGGACTGCCACCGCGAAGATGACCGTCCCGCGGTAGGCCCATGTCATGCTCCAGCCGGGCCCCCTGCGCCACATGCGCAGGTAGTCAGCCGATGCGATCCCTCCTGCCAGCACGGCGATCACGGGAAGCAGCGGCATCTCATACCGCGCGTAGCGCACCTGCGCGGCTCCGATCATCGCAAATGCCACCGCACCGAAGACGATCACCGGGACAAGCCCGCCCCGACCATGCTTGAGCCCCGTCGCGACACCAACTGCCGCTGCGAGAAGCGTCAGCGCACCGGTCGCCTCGAAGAGCCCGTGAGCGTGGAAGAGCCACCCGTTGGGCCAGAGTGCGATCATCCACGGATCGTCGCCGGCGCGCATGTGGGCCATCTCAAACGAGATGTCACGCCAGGCGGCCGACCAATCGAGGAATGTGAACGGTGATGTCAGCGCGAAGGCGATCGCCGCGGCGACCGGCGGGATGAACAGGATGCGCCGCGGCGGCGCCTGTCTCTCACCTTCCCGCGATCGCCACCATAGAACGAGCCACGCCGCGACAGGCGCGATGATCGCGACGCCGCCACTGTACTTCGTGCTGGCCGCGAGGCCTGCCGCAGCCCCCGCAAGTACCGCATTCCGCACGCCCGGCTCCCGCAGCAGACGAACGGCGAAGAGCAACGTCAGGGCCGTGAAGAACGCGCCGGGCACGTCCACAGTCCCGTAGTGCGAGTGCAGCACATGCAACGGCATCACACTCAGCGCGCTGGCCGCCAGCAGTCCCGCCCGGTGACTCCAGATCTCCCGCGCGATGCCATACACCGTCGCGACCGTCCCCACCGCCAGCAGCACCGTCACGATCCGCGCCAGAAGCGTCCAGTCACGGATCGCCATCGGCAGCAGCGGGCCACCCGGAGCGGCCTCCGCGAGGGCGCCGAAACCGCCCGGATCGCCGATCGCGGCGGCGATGCCCACCAGATACAGGTAGAGACTCCCGTAGTTGAAGAAGTGGGGGTTGAGGTCACCGAGAGCCATCGAGATGGCTCCTCGAAGCGAGTGGAATTCGTCGGGATGGTAGCTGAACAGATGTGTCTCGTCCGGCAGGCCCCACCTCAGCCCGATCAGCCGCAGGCCCAGCGCAAGCGCCAGCACGCCGGCCAGCGCGGCCGCGCGCAGCGCCCACGCCCTGCGCTCTTCCATCCTCTCGACCGCCTGTGCGTCATTAGCCATCGGCTCACCCACGAGGACGCGGCGCCCTTTCTGAGCGCCGCGTCGCAGTTGCTGGCATGGTCATCGAAGGGCCCCGCTTAGTGCCTATCCGGCGTGCATGATTGCGTAGTGACGCGACGGTCCCCAGTTGCCCGCACCGTCGAGCGCTCGAACGTGCAGGAACCACAGGCCCTCCTCCAGGCCATCAAAGCTCGTCGCAGCCGTCGGCCCCATCGATTGAGCGGGCGGCTCAGTGGTCGGATCCCGGTCGATCACATAGCTGTAGCCGGCGATCCCCGTCGTGTCCGTGGCGCTCCAGCGGAAGACCGGCTTCACGGTTCCGATGCTGCCAATCACGAAGTTGTCGAAGTTCGCGCTTGCCCCCGCCTTGTTGTCACGGTTGTTGCGATCCCCGATCATGATCGCATCCACAATCACAGGACCACGCCGCTGCCTGCGGTTGAGCATCACGCCGATATCCACGCTCACCGCATGCCACTCGCCGTCCGCTCGCATCCCGGGGATCCGTCCGATTGCGCCCCGAGGATCGTCGGTCATCGAGATCGGCCACCACTGACCGTTCGCCTGCACGAGCAGGTCGAGCTTCACTCCCGGCTCGAACCGGTAATCGAACGACAATACCGGATATTTATCAACCGGATAGCCATTCGACGTGACCAGCGCCTGCATATGGCCGCCATCTCGCTGCTGCGTCAGCCTGATGCTGGCGCTGCCGCTGGCCGCGGTGGACGTGTCAACCTCCACCTTCGCACCCTCGGTTCCCCCGCGGTTCGTCCAACCCTCGTCGCCGCCCTCAAAGGTGTGCGCAAGGTGCGTGCGATGGGTGCTGGACTCGATCTGAGCGATCTCAGGCGCGTCGTCGTCCATGCCATAGTCCATCGTCCACGACCAGGTCGGCAGTTCGCGAACCGGGTTTCCGGCGAAGTCCGATGCGCTCTCAAGCGCCACTGCAATCTCGGCGCCGTCGCCAAATACCACAGGTCTCGGCTCGACCCGTTCGCAGTTCCACGTCAGAAGCCCCTGTCGCGCATCGTACGTCAGGCCGCCATTGCTCGTCCGATACTTCTGCCCGGCGACGCTGAGGACCACGCTGCGTGGATCGATCCCCGCCGATCCAGGATCGGTCAGTCGCAGGACGACTTCAGACGTCGCAATCCTCGCTCCGCTCGGTGGGGCGTGCCGCGCTGCTATCGGGTAATCGCTGTCCACCAGCAACCGACGGTGTGCCGTCGGCGACCAGTTCCCCGCTGAGTCAACGGCACGCACGTGCAGCCAGCCGTCGATGTCGCCCAGGTCCATCAGTTCGACGCTCCGCGCATCTGTGAGCACCCGCTTGCCCAGCTCCGTCGTTGGCGACTGGTCGATCGACCAGTTCACCCCGGCGATGCCGGTGATGTCGCGGGTCCGCCAGGCCACCTCCAGCGGCTCGGCGGCCGAGACGATCGGGACCAGCTCGAAGTCATCGATGTGGTATGCCTGACCAAGTGCGTTTGAGGTATGTCCGGTGTCGGCGATCACCATCTGCTGCACACGATAGTCAGATGCCGTCGGGTCACTTCGGCGCAGCATCTCGTAGAGATTGAACTCCGCCACGTGCCACCGGTTGTCCGCGATCACGCCAGGCACCCGGCCGATCCGCTCATACGCGCTGTCCGTGTCCGTGAACTGAATGATCTTGCGGGAATCGCGCAGGTGCAGAATAATGTCAACCCGCAGCCGCTCCGGGATCTTATACGCGAAGCGCACCACGCGGTATTGACCGGCATCGAACGCCGTTCGTCGCATGTACGCGCCGAAGCTTCCGCCGTTGAGGCGGTTGTAGAGCTTCAGCGAGTACCGCCCGCTATAGGATGTAGTCGGGTCGCGCGTGAGGAGCGCTCCACCGCGCGCACCCCAGTTGCGCCACTCGCCGGTGTCGGTCTCGAAGTCATCACGCACGGGCTCAATGCCGCCCAGCACAATCTCCGGCGCGGGTGGGGCCTCAGCGTCGCTCTCGGGCCCGGCAACGAAGACCCACTGCTGGGGCTCTGCGATCGCGTTCCCGTTGCGGTCAGCAAGGGCCGCAAGTCGAACCTGCACCTCACCCGACTGCGGGTAGCTCAGACCGAGCGCGGCCAGATCCAGTTCGATGGCCGGCCCAGACGGGTCGTAGCTGACCGCCTCCGAGTCCGCCGCTACCTCCGTGTCGCCGACGAGGAACCGCACGCTGTCGGGATCCACCCCCACGCCGTCTCCGTCGCTGACGTGAAACCGCACCGGGGTGCCCGAGAGAGCGCCCTCCGGCTCAACGCCGACGATCTTCGGTGGCGAGGTATCCACGCTGACGCGCAGCGTCGCCGTGTTCCCCCACCCATCGTCATCGAGTCTCGGGCGCGCATGGACGTAGTACACCCCATCGGCCGTCGGTGCGAATCCCGCCTCGCCGTCCTCGGATGTTACCTCGGCTGGCGGCTCGCCGTAGGGATCCTGGTCGATGCTCAGCGCCCAACCACTGACCGTGCCCTCGCCCGCGGAACGTGCGACGACCTCAACGGCGCCGGCGGCCGGACGTCCGATACTGAGGTTGTCGATACACGCGGTCGTACCCGCGTGGTTGCCCCCGAAGCCGGCGTCGAGGTAGTCATCGGAACTCAGTGAGCCGATGAACAGGTCAGATATGATCAGACTTCCGGGGTCGCCGAGGGCCTGCGCGAGGTGGCCCTCCAGGTCGAACTCGGCCCGGTGCCACGCGCCGTCGGCCTCAATCCCGGGCATCTCGCCGATCATCAGGCGGCTCTCCGCCGGCGAGCGTGGGCCCGAGAAGGCCAGCTCGCACTCCTCTCCGTTCACCGTCATGTAGAAGTTCAGCTTCGCCTCCGGATCGAGGCGGTAGTCGAAGCTCAATCTGGGGAGTTCCCGGGCGTCGAACCTGCCGGGAAAGATGCTCGCAGCGAAGCTGCCGCCTGCATAGCGGTTGATCAGCTTCGCGCAATGCCCCTTACCATCTGCCCCGGGAGCGGCCAGCGTCACCATTGCCCCCTGCACGCCGTCGCGTCCCGCGATGTCCCCGAGCCCGGTCTCGAAGTCGTTGTAGATCGCCGGATGGGTGCTCGATGACAGCTGCGCGTGCCGCTCTCGGACGCTGGTGACGAGTCTCGTGCCGAGGTGCCCGAGAGGTATCGGATCCCGCTCGATCTGCTCGTGCTCATAGTAGATCTTGATCCGGGAGAGGATCAGCCCGTTGTCGCGCGTCCAGATCCCCACCCGGCCAGCGTCCAGCGGCTCGGGATCGGTCGCCTCGGCCACCAGGCGGTCATCCACCCAGAACTGCAGACGGTCGCCATCCTTGCGCACGCGCAGCATCCACCACTTGCGGTGGAAATCGTAGGTCCCCGGCATACCGTCCTCGAAGATCGGCAGCAGCGCCTCAGGCTCGCGGCTTTCCGCAAGTACCTGCGTGCCGCGCATGATCCGCGTGGCGCTGTTGAGGTCGCCTCCGTAGATGAAACTGTATCCGCTGGAGGGGTTGGCGCCATCACCGCAGATCGTGATGTTCATGTCATTGGGGTTGCGGTAATTCCCTGCCTCGGGCTGCACGCCCATCTTGAAGGCGCAGTAGACCTCGACCGTGATGTCGCCGCGAAACTGGCGCTTGTTCCACACGGCCGCCAGGCCATCGCGCTCGAATCCACCGAACCACGACCACTGCGGGCTGCAGGTCCACCGGTTGGTTGTCTCCCACACTCCGCCTGCGACCATCCAGTCGGTGGGCGGATCGGAGAATGTGTAGTCGTAGACGTGGTCGGAGTAGATATCCACCTCGCCGGGCTCCAGGTCCAGCCTCCTAACCTCCAGCGCCAGCCGCCTCCCCGGAGTCTCAGGCACCCACTGCGGAAGCGCCGATCCCAGGAGCTGCTGCCTGCGCTCGAGCTCCGTCGCGAGCATCTCAAGGCTCTTTCGCGCAAGCGGGTGATCCGGACGAGCCCTCAGGACTGCACTGAGCAGCTCCTTCGCCGCGCGCAGTCGCCCCTGACGCCGGCGCGCTTCGCCCAGCCAGTAGCGGGAATCAACGGACTCGGGCTTCGCCTGTAGGACCGTCTCCAGCTGCTCAGCGGCCCCATCGAGGTCCCCCAGTTCGATCAGCGCACGCCCCAGCCAGAAGCGCGCCCCGAGGTCGTCGGGGGTCTCGGCAAGCACCTCCCGAAGCTGGTCCGCCGCAGCCTGGTGATCACCGGCCGCGAACAGTCTGGTGGCTTCATCAACCGAGACCGCGAGAGCCGTAGAGGCGCCCCAGATCAGCGCCATTGCGGTCAATACCACTGCGCCCTTCCGAACCGCTGCCCTGCTCGCCATCTCTTTCGATCCCTCGTTGCGCTCTCATCGTGCCCGCGCGGTAACCGGGAAGCATGCATCCCTCAGCGCTGGACGCTGAAAACCACGTTCCCGTCGATCGTCGTCACCACCCACGTGCCCTTGCGCTCAAAACGCACGGAGCACCGAGTGCTCTCGACCTCCACGCTTGCCTCCTCGATCGTCTCCTCGCCCGATTGAAGAGTCGCCCGCAGCGTGTTCGAGCCCTTTTCGGTCACCAGAACCAGTGTCACGCCGGCGCTCTCATCGTCCGGCGCCGCCTCAAGGTGCAGACGCACCTCGCCGGCTGAGGATTCTACGTTCTTGATCTCGAAAGCAATCGTCTTATCGCCGAAGTAGTCTCCCTTGGTCCACCATGCGCCTTCCTCGTCATCGGGCTTGAGCCAGGCCGCCCGTGTGCTCGCCCACTCGACCATCTCCCAGTGTTCGTCACCCTCGGTGAACTCCTTCGCGACCCTGGCGATCCTCGGCGGGGGCAGCATCTGCAGGTACACGCTGTCGAAGCTCGCGCCTCCAGCGGCGTACAGCCCCACCTGCCCGGCCATCGCCTCAGGATGCCAGACGTCCAACACTCGCTCTCCATCGAGGTAGCCCGCCAGCAACCCATCATCGGCGACAAACCGCAGTCGATGCCACGCCCCGGGCCTTACCTCCGCTGCGCCGCTCGCCAGAATCGTCTCCTCGCCGCCTCTTACTCGCACGATCTGCGCCTGCCCGGCACAGGTCAGGTCCGAGCCTGCCGGCGCCAGCCGCAGGACGAACAGATCGTCCTCTCGCGAGCAAGCCGCCAGCCCGATCGCCCCCGCCTCGGTCCGTGCCAGGGCCTCCCATGAGTAGCGCCCCCAATCGGCGGAGCCGGTCAACGCGATCGCTTCAGGTCCGGTGGCGCGCAGAGTCCCGTCAGTCTGCTCCCAGCTCCCGTCGCTGATCGACCAGCGTCCCGGTGCCGGCTCGCTGAAGTCGTCCACGAGCGTCGTCCAGTTCTGGATCGTGACGGAATCGAAGTTCGTACCTTCGCTGCTCTCAGTGTAGAGCCCGGCCTGGCCCTGTCCGAACAGTTCGGCTGTTGCGGCAAGGCGCGGCTCGTCATCCACGTGTACCTGCACGACGCCCTCGCTCACCCGCAGCTGAAGCCGATACCACTGGCCGGGGATATGTCCGCCATCGGCCTGGGCCAGCACCTGCCGCTCTCCCCCGGCCACGCGCACGATCTGCAGCGTTCCTGCGTCAGGCTCTTCGGACAGCTCGGACGTCCAGCGCGCGGCGAGGTAGTTCGCCGGATCCTGGTAGTAGGCCACGACCCCGACCGCCTCCGGCCCCGAAGGGCGTACCGCCGCGCCGATCGAGTAGTCGCTCCAGAACCAGTAGCCGGTTGTCGCGAGTGCAGGGCCCTCCTCGGTGGCCCTGCCCACATAGCTGAACGCGTTGGCTGACTTCTCCGCCTCCATTCTGTCCCTCTGCTCGTCCACTCGCAGCGATTCGATCCCCCAGCTGCCAGAGACTGCCTCCCACGTCGTGTTGCCGCCGCCAGTGCGCATGAAGTCGTCAGCCATGTAGACCTCGCCCAGCGGTTGGAGCATCGCGTCGGGCAGAGCACCGCCGGTGACGGAGTACCCAACCCGTCCGCCCTCAAGGGTGGTGTCCCAGGCGCGGGCGAGCACCTGCCGATCCACGATCAGCTCCAGCCGCCAGCCTTCGCGCCGGAGGGTCAGCTCCAGGTCGGCCTCCGGCTCGAATGCGCCGTGGGCCCGTGTGCGACCGATCGCAACTGCAGTGCCCGCGACGACGCGCTCGACGCGTGTCAGCAGTGGTGTCATGGTGACGCGGTAGGTATTGTCGGGGTCCTGCCAGTCAACCAGCAGCTCCACGCGCAGATTCTCAGGGTCGCTGACGTGAAGCGTGCCCGCGAGCGCGTAGGGGCCGTCGAGCTGCTCGTCCAGCATCGTCGGCTCAGCCTGCGCGTGAGCGGGCACGAGAAGGCACACCACGACCAGCGCCGTGAAGACCGCCATCAGGCCGTGGCGAGGGTGTGTCAGCAGAGCCTCGCATCTCATTGTATGCACCCGCCGGAACGGGCCTCGCCGCGTCATTGGTTCTTCGGCGGCTTGATGATGTACTCAGGGGTGTGCTTCTCGGCCCGGACGGGCACGTAGCGGGCGTTGTTGGTCAGCATGAACTGGTCGAGCTTCGCCCCGTCCTCGCGATTCTGGAAGCGGATGATGTGCTCCCCGGCCGTAAGCTGCAGACGAGGGCCCTTCACCCAGTGCCACTTCTGGTAGGTGCCATCCTCGCCCACGATCGTGGCCGGCTTGTCATCCACGACCACGAAGAACGAGTTCCCGCAGGCGTCATACCAGTGGGCGCGCGCCCAAAGCTGGTAGACCCCGGCGCTGGGGATGCGCACCCTGAACCTTGCGTTCCCGTCATCGGCCGGCCCGGTCTCCGTGGTCGCATGCGGCCGGCGCAGCGGGATGTGTATGTAGGCCTTGCCCGAAGCCACCTGACTGGGGGCCTTCGCCATCGAGGGCTTGATCGAGTAGTAGTCCTCGCCCTCAACGACGATCTTGATCGACGCTGCCCAGGCATAGCCGATCACCATCAGGATCGCGAGCACAACGATCGTCGGTACGATGAAGCGTCGCATGGTCAGTCCTCCCCGGCGTTGTCCTCGGAACTTCTCGGACCCGCTTGCTGCACGCCTTCGCCCGCGAACCCGCGATAGTGCACGGACGCGACCATCGCGAACACAAGCGCCCAGACAAGGCTGGTCCCTCTGACGAAGAGGCTTGAGAAAAGGTTTATCAGCATGATCGCGTAGACGCTGCCAAGCAGCCCCCAGCTCAGGCCCATCGACCAGTGGTCGCGTGCGCGCTCCCAGCCCGTCTCCGCCATCGCCCACGTGCGGCCAATCCATGCCAGGAACGCAACCAGGCCCGCAAAGCCCATCGATGAGCCGATCACCAGATAGAGGTTGTTCGTGTCCGGCTCGGTCTTCTTCACGTTCGGCAGAAAGCCGTAGTAGGTGCCTTCGCCGATGTGCTTCTGGTAATTCCCCGCCCCAACGCCCAGCAGGAAGTTGTCGCTCATCATCGTGAGCGCCGGCTGCCACTCCAACCATCGCTTCTTCACCAGCGGTGGCGGCTCCTCGCCGGGCATTGTTATGATCTTGTGCACTTCCCCGCGCTCAAACGGATCGGCCAGCTCGGTGAAGAGCGCCTGGCGGTTCATTGGCAGCGCGAGCACCACGATCGCGACAAACACCGTCGCCCCCAGCAGGTAGTAGCCCACGGCACGCAGTCCTTTCAGCGCGCTGATGACCAGAAGCACCAGTGCCAGCACCCACAGATGCAGCCCTGCAAGCATCGTGAACGCCCCGAGCACCAGCAGCGCCAGAAACCACACCCGGTGCACCGTGTCCCGCACCCAGATCGCCATGCCATAGAGCAGGGGCAGCACCATCGCCAGATACGCGCTGTAGACGTTGCGGTTGCCGAATGTCCCCCGAACGTCCATCGCGTCATCGGCGCTGAAATACTGCACCAGGGCGAACCCGATCACCACTGTGGTCGCGATCGCCAGCGCCTTCGTGGCCACGACCAGCCGATGCTGACCATAGAGCACGTTCGCGAACAGCGCGTAGACGGCCACGAAATACAAAACGATCTGGGCGATCTCAACCGCCGCCGAACGCAGACTTGTCGCGCCGAGGGCTGACAGCGCCGCCACCACCAGTAGTGCCCAAATCGCCGCCGGCGGCAGTACGATCTCGTTCCAGCGGCGTCGGGCGAGCACCGAGATCAGCCAGACTCCGAAGACTGCGGCCGCAAACAGGTCGGCGTAAAGGATGAACGGGCCGTCCTTCGGGTCGAGCGCGTACGAGAACTGGGACGGCGCGACCATGATCAAGGCGACCGTCAGCGGCCATACATAGCCCGCGATCCGTCCGCCATCAACTGTCTCCCGCTCAGCAACCGCCACGATCAGCTCATCCCATCAGATTGCGCGCCACTGCAATAAGCACGGACAGGCCGAACAGCCCCTGCGGCAGCGATCCCACGCCGCGAGCGCCCGACAGCGTCATGGTTACGACCATCAGCACCGAGTATGAGATCACGCGGAACACGAGCATCGCTGTCCCGGACGTCCCCGCGAGATCGTAGATATTGTGCAGAGCCAGCCACATCACGCCGGCGAGCGCCAGCACGAGCGCCGCGGCCGCGAACGTCGCCGAGCGGAACGGAACATCCTCCTGCAGCGCGCGGCGATCGATGGCCATCTGCAGCGCAACGAAGATCGCGGCCAGGAGCACTCCAACGTGCGCGAGCCCGGGCATTAGCAGGCCGACCGGGCTCATCCCGATGAACGACATCCCGGGGAGGCTCGCCAGTTGTGGGTCGTAGGACAGATACAGCGCGGTTGCCGCGGCCAGCCCGCCGATTCCGACCGCGAACGTTCCTCGCGCACGATCCCCGCGCCAAACCAGCGCCACGATGAGCGCCGCAAGCCCGATCAGACCGAACGCAGCGTACTCGCCGCGGCTGAAAAAGCCCTCCATCTGCCTGGTGTAGCTCGCCGAAAAGGCGACCATCGCCAGGCCCACGTGCGCCACCAGCGCGGGCCACCGTACGGGCCGAAGCTCATGCGCCATCTCTCGCTGCTCTTCCAGCAAACTCTCTCACCCGCAAGCCGCGGCTGACGTCCGCCGCGGCTCTCTATACTCTTTCGTCCTGACCGGGGGCTCCAGCTCTCCCCACTCGCTCAGAGTATTAGAAAGCGCCGCTCCGCAAAAGTTCCGCCAATCGCGCCCGGCCGGCCGCCGCCGGCCCTTCACGCCGGGAAAACCTCGGATCCGCCGCGCCACACCGCCACTGGACCCGCCTGCTATCGCCATCGCATCTCGAGGTCGAAGAGCGCGCCGAACTCCTCCGCCACCGCCCGTCGCATCGCGCACATCTCCACCGCTTCGCCGGGCAGATCGGCGAGCGACGCCATCTGCTCCGGACGCAGTCCACAGGGGTCAATCAGCCGCCACGGATCCCCCTCACACGCGACGTTGAGCGCGAATCCGTGATATGTCACCCAGCCTCGAACCGCTATTCCGATGCTCGCGACCTTCCTGTCGCCGATCCACACGCCCGTCAGGCCGTCCACACGGCCTCCGCGATAGCCGAAACGCGCGACCGCCGCGATGAGCACGTCCTCCAGCGCGCGCAGATACCAGTGCAGATCCTGCCGATGGCCCCGCAGGTCGAGGATCGGGTAGCCCACGATCTGCCCGGGCCCGTGCCACGTGGTCTTCCCGCCGCGCGTGACCTCATACACCTCGACGCCCGCCGCCCGCAGCAGATTCCCATCAACTTCTGCGCTCCCCACCACTCCACGCCCGATCGTCACAACCGGGGGATGCTCGACGAACAGGAGAGTATCGCGGATCTCCCCCGCCCGCCGCCTCTCCACCAGCTCCTCCTGGAGCCGCATCGCCGTGCCGTAGGGCGTGCGCCCAAGGTCCCTGACGTCGCAGACGCGCTCGCTCACCGCCGGTCCTCCACCACGCGCCGGTAGATCCCGGCGAGCGTCTCCAGCATTCGCTCGCGGCTGTGCTCCCTGACCACCATCTCCCGCGCAGCCTCTGCCATACGTGCCGAAGCGCCCTCCTCGCGCAGCGCCTGCCCGATCGTACGCGCGAGACTGGCCGCATCGTCCGGCTCTGCCAGCCAGCCGGTGCGTGGCGGCTCGATCAGGTCGGTCAGTCCCGGGATCGCCGTCCCCACCACCGGCACCCCGACCGCCATCGCCTCCACCAGCGCATAGGGCATCCCCTCC
>JALGTR010000357.1 GCA_029821265.1 Candidatus Zipacnadia bacterium | reverse complement strand
ATGGTTGCGCTGGCCGAGGCGCGGACCGTTGACGAACAGGGCTTCTCCGTGGCGCTCGGCCGCCAGTTTCGGGCTCTGCCACGCGGCGCGTCAGTCTTCATCATCACGACGGGCGGCGAACCGGAGATCCTCGAGGTGCTCTCCTCCGGGGCGGCCGCCGCGGGGTCGGTGAGCCTGCTCGTGGTGTGCTGCCCCGAGGAGGACACCCCGGAGGAGCTTCGGTTCACCCCGCGCAAGCTCGTCGAGTCCGCACGCTCGACAGGCATGGCCGCGGCGCTGCTGCGCTCGCCGGCCGATATCGCAGAGGCGGTGGTGTCGGCCAGCACGGTGGCAGCGCGCGCGCCCACGGGGGCGATGTGATGGCCGCAGGACCCGGAGTCCTCAGACGAGCCTGGGACTTCTTCGACCGCCGAGGCTTCACGCCACACCCCCATGAGGCGCCGGCCGAAACCCCGGATGAGCGTCGCCGCTGGCTGGCGCTTATGCTCGCAGGTTGGACGACGATGCTCGGGGCGCTGGTGGCCGCGACCGCTCTGATCCCCTCTCCGGCGCTGATCGCGATGATGGCGGTCATCGTCACCATCGCCTTCCCGGTCGCCTGGCGGCTGCACTTCTCAGCCATCCCGCGCTTCTGGCCGAACTGGATCTCCTTCACCGTGGCCACGATCGGCCTGGTGGCGGTATGGCTCTTCTGGCCCATCGTCAGCGAGGGGTCGCGGCTGGTGGGAAGCTACCGGACGCTGGTGCTGCTCTTCTACTGGGTGATGACCTTCCGAGCGTTTGCGATACGAACCGTGCGTGACCTCACCCAGACCGCGCTCCCCGCGGCCTCCGGCCTGCTACTGGTGCTGCTGGCTGCGCCGACGACGGTCGCGATCGTGGGCACGGTGCTGGTGATCGGCGGCACACTCGGACTGCTGGCCGGCGAGCATGCGTCCGAGCGGCTGGAGCGGGTCGATCGGGTGGCCAGGGGCACATGGGTTCGCGGAGGCAGTTGGCGTCCGACCATCAACTCCTGGCTCTCCCTGGTGCTGGCGGCGGCGGTGGCAGGGGTCATCCTGGCGGCGGTCGCGGCCCGGGTGGAGCCCTCAAACGCCGCCGGTCGGTGGCTGCGCCGGGAGCTGACGTGGCGACTGGCACAGCTGATGATCCGCGACGGGCCGATGGCGGTTATGCCCGAGCAAACACTCAGCCTGGGAGACCCGGCTCCTCCGCCGCAGGACCGCCTGATGCTCACCTACAGCGCTGAGATCCCGATGAAGATGCGCACGGGCACGTATGACCTCTACGAGGGCGACCGCTGGCGACGCAGCAGGCGCGAGTGGATACGGCTCCAGCGGACCGATGGCATGTGGCAGATGCTCTCAATGGACGAGCTGGGCGTCTCGAAGGCGGTGACCGAGCCCTACGAGGTTGAGATCACGAGCGAGTTCGGATTCATGGGGCTGCTGCCCACGCCATGGTGTCCGCGTGGCGTGGATATCGAGGTCCCATCGATGCGCATGGATCGCTCGGGGATGGTGGCCTTCACCGGCCACCTACCCCCAGTGCGGACCTACACGGCCGTGGTCGAAGCCCCGTCAGCGGTGAGTGCGCCGCCCGGTTCACCGCCCGTAGCGAGGACCGACATGCAGAACGCGCTGCAGCTTCCGGACACGCTCCCGGAGCGTGTGCGGGAGCTGGCGAGGCAGATCGCGCAGGATGCCGAGGCCGAGACACCAACACAGCTTGCGCTCGCGGTCACTAACTACGTGCAGACGGAGTACGACTATGATCTGAAGGCGCCGGCGCTGCCCGAGGGGCGGGACTTCGTCGATCACTTTCTCTTCGACACTCGCACAGGGTACTGCAACCACTTCGCGTCAGCTGCGGCTGTGCTGTTACGGGAGCTGGGTGTTCCGACACGGCTGGCGACGGGCTTTACATCGGGCGAGTTCAAGCCTGCCACGCAGGTCTACGAGATACGAGACCAGGACGCGCACGCGTGGGTCGAGGTGTTCCTGCCACGAACCGGATGGATCGACTTCGATCCGACGCCGGACCTCGAGGAGTTGACCCCTGAGGAGGGTGGCACCGGTGCGGCGCTGGAGCGCATGCGTGCGGCATTCGATCGTGGCGCAACGTGGGTCACGGTCCACCAGACGCAGGTCATTCTC
>JALGTR010000120.1 GCA_029821265.1 Candidatus Zipacnadia bacterium | reverse complement strand
CAGGCAGTAATCCGGGGCGACAGGGAACGCCCCTGCATCGACGAGGAAGCTGACAATGGCAGTTCGACGAATCGTCTATTGCGGCGATCCCGTTCTCAGCCGCAAATCGAGGGCAATCACGACAATCGACGGAGAAGTCGTTCAGTTGCTGAAGGACCTGCACGAGACCATGATGGACGCGAATGGCCTGGGGCTGGCGGCCCCGCAGATCGGTGTGGCGCTGCGCGCGATCACGGTCCTGCGGGATCCTGAGGAGCAGGACGTCATCGCGCTGATCAACCCGCGGATCGTGGAGCGTGAGGGCGAGCAGGAGGGCAGCGAGGCCTGCCTGAGCCTGCCCACTCTGCGCGGGACCGTCATCCGGCCGCAGAGGGTCGTCGTTGAGGCGGTCGACCTTAACGGAGAGACGGTGACGATCGAGGCGCGAAACCTGATGGCCCGGTGTTTGTCTCACGAAATTGACCATTTGCAGGGACGGCTGTTCATCGACTGCGTGGAGCCGGATACGCTCTGCTGGGTGCGACCCGACGAGAACGAGGAATCCGGATACCGCACCGAGCCGACGACGGTTGAGGAGGCGCGGGAGGCGTTCGACCGTTTGCGCAAGCAACGGGGGGAAGGGTGAGGGATGCGCATCGTATTCTTCGGCACGCCGCCGCCTGCGGTCGCCTATCTCGACGGGCTGGTGGAGGACGGGCACGAGATCGTTGCGGTCGTGACCCAGCCCGATCGACCGGCCGGGCGAGGGCGAAAGCTCACGGCCAGCCCTGTGAAGGTGGCGGCAGAGGGCCACGGGATCGACGTGCTGACACCCGAGTCCGCCGCGGATCCGCGGTTCGTGGCCGAGATAGCCGATCGCGAGCCGGAACTTGGGGTGGTCGTGGCCTACGGGCAGATACTGCGGCCCTCCCTGCTGGAGACGCCGGAGCATGGCTTTATCAACGTGCACTACTCGCTTCTGCCCAGGCTCCGCGGGGCGGCTCCGGTCTACGGAGCGCTCTTGCAGGGGCTCGAGACGACCGGCGTGACCATACAGTACATGGCCGAGCAACTGGACGCCGGGGACATCATTCTTCAGCGAGAGATTGATATTCGCCCGGAGGATAACCGGGAGACGCTGACGAATCGACTGACTGACGCCGGCGTCGAGCTTCTGCTCGAAGCCGTCAGGCTCATCGAGGCGGGGGAGGCTCCGCGCATCCCACAGGATGAGTGCAAGGCGAGCTATGTGGGGCGAGTCACCACCGATGACTGCCGAATCGACTGGTCGCGGCAGGCAGAGGAAATCCGGAACATGGTGCGTGCGTGCACGCCATGGCCCGGTGCGTGGTGCGAACTTGACGGCACCCGGGTTAAGATTCATGACATTGAGATTATACAAAATGCCTTAACGGAAGAAGGACGCCCGGGGGAGATTGTCGAAATCCCCACACAAGGCGGGCCGATTGTGCAGACAGGTTCCAATGTCGTGGAAGTGAGGAAGCTTCAGCCCGCAGGTAAGCAGGTGATGTCAGGCGCCGAGTTTCTTCGCGGCGCGCGTCTCGAGGTCGGCGACCGGTTCGAGTGAGAGCGGCGCCGTCGGCCCCGGGCGGTCATCCTGACTTCAGCATCGACGGATACAGAGCAAGTCTCGGCGTGGAGGACGCGACCTGATGGACGCTGGTAACGACGTGCTTGGGCAGGCCCACGGGCATCGCATCAATGGCGAGTACGAAGAAGCCATGGAGCTGTACGAGCAGGTGCTGGCTGAGGATGCCGACCACTCGGAGGCTCTATGGGGGCTCGGCCTGTCGCTGATGAACGTCGGTGAGTTCGACGAGGCGCTGGAGAAGATCGCCAGGGCGGCCGAACTCGAGCCCTCCAACCAACAGTATGCGCTCGACGCCGGCAAGCACTACACGATGCTGGGGATGTATGACGAGGCGAAGCCCTACTTCGAGCGTGTGATGGAGATCGACCCAACCTCCAAAGAGGGGGTCGAGGCACAGAAGCAGTTGTCGTACTACGAGTGAGACCGGAGGGTGAGATGAGCCGGGCACGGGGCGCAATCATGGCCCGCGGCCCGGCTTTGCCGATATGATTTCCGTGCATTTCCAGCCGGGTGACGTAACGGTCGAAGTCGAGCCCGGTACGACGATCCTTGCAGCGGCCGAGAAAGCCGGCGTCGTCATTACCGCTCCATGCGGCGGACGCGGTCGCTGCGGGCGCTGCCGAGTCGTGGTCGATGAGGGCTGTGACGAGCCAACTGGCCAGGAGCGGGCGTTACTTGGTGATCGTGAGCTTGCCGACGGCGTGCGCCTGGCCTGTGAGGCGACGCTGAGAGACGATGCTACCGTTAGGGTCCCGTCGGGATCCCGCACGGTGAGCGGCAAGATCCTCAGTGAGGACGCGTGGAAGCACCTCGCCCTCCATCCAAACGTTCACGTGGACCATCTCGACCTCCCTGAACCGAGCCTCCAGGACCAGCGATCCGACCTGCAGCGCGTTGCCGAAGGGCTGGGCCTCGCCGCCGACGACCTTCCGGCGCACGAGGCTGCACTCACCGAGCTGCCCGTAGCACTGCGTGAGGGCGATTTCTCGGTCACCACGGTGCGCGTGGGCAATCGACTGGCGCGGGTCCTGCCCGCAGGCCGGGATCCCCAGGCATTGGGGGTCGCGGTGGACATCGGGACAACCACGGTGGTGGCATACCTCGTCGATCTGCAGACCGGCGCGCGCCTCGCGACCACCTCTGCGATGAACCCACAGGCGCGCTACGGCCACGATCTGATCTCGCGCATCGAACACGTTCAGAGCTCCCCAACCGGCATGGCCGACATGCGCGGGGCGATCGTCGAGCTGGTCAACGACCTCATCTCGCAGGCCTGCGAGGAGGCCGGGGCCTCGATGGAGGATGTCTACGAGGCGACGGTGGTCGGCAACACGTGCATGCACCATCTGTTTCTCGGACTTGAGCCGCGGTACCTCGCGGAGGCGCCCTATATCCCGATCGTCTCCCGGCCGGTGGAGCTTGACGCCGACGACGCGGGCCTTGCCATCAACAGGGCGGGCAGCGTATACTGCCTGCCAATCATCGCCGGCTTCGTCGGGGCCGACACGGTCGCGGTGCTGCTGGTCTCGGAGATCACTTCGCGCGATCATCCGACGCTTGCGATCGACATCGGCACCAACGGCGAGGTCATGCTGTGGTCAGGCGAGCGATTGCTGGTGACCTCGTGCGCCGCCGGGCCGGCGTTTGAGGGCGGCGAGATAAGCCGGGGGGTGCGCGCCGCGGAGGGCGCTGTCGAGCGCATCTGGCTGCGGAACGGCGACCTCGACTACGCGACGATCGGTGGCGCGCCAGCGAACGGCATCTGCGGCTCGGGGATCTTCGACATCGTAGCAGTCCTGCTCGACACCGGGGTCGCGGACACGATGGGCCGCTTCATCGATGACGACGCGGCGGCGCATCTCCCCCCTGCGGTGGCGGCACGGCTGCGCGGCGATGGCCCCACGCGCGAGTTTATCATCGTGCCGGGCGGTGACGGGCAGCAGGAGCTGACATTCACACAGAAGGACATGCGGGAAGTGCAGCTTGCCAAAGGTGCTGTGCGGGCCGCGGTCGAATTGCTCTGCGCTGAGGCCGGCATCGAGGTTAGCGAGATCGAGGAGATTCTGCTGGCCGGTGCGTTCGGCAACTATATCGATCGGCGCAGTGCCCTGCGGATGGGACTTCTCCCGGAAGTGGAGCTTGAGCGGATCGTGGGCATTGGGAACGCCGCCGGGGCCGGGGCGCTCGCCGCGCTGGTCTCCGTTGCGCAGAGACGCAGAGCAGTCGAGCTTGCCAGGACGGCCGAACACCTCGAGCTGATGGCGAGTGCAAGCTTCCAGATGGTGTTTGCCGATAGCATGATCTTCCCAGATCGCCAGGAATCAGGCGTGAACAGCAGCGCATCCGGGGCATGACGCAGCATAACCAACGGGAGGTACGACCAAAAATGGCGGACCTGCAGGCACTTGCGGAGGCCGTGATCAAAGGGCAAAAGGAAGAGGCCGAGCGGCTCACTCAGGAGGCGATCGACGAGGGTGTCAAGCCGAGCGAGATCATCAACGATGGTCTCATCGCCGGAATGAGCGTGGTCGGCGAGAAGTTCAAGAATAACGAGTACTACGTGCCTGAGGTGTTGATCGCGGCTCGCGCGATGCAGTCCTCGATGGCGAAGGTCAAGCCGCTGTTGACCGAGGGCGAAATGGAGAGCAAGGGCAAGGTCGCCATCGGCACGGTGAAGGGCGATCTGCACGACATTGGCAAGAATCTTGTGGCCATGATGCTCGAGGGCGGCGGTTACGAGGTGGTCGATCTCGAGGTGGATGTGGCGCCGGAGCAGTTTGTGTCAGCGTGCAGCGAGCAGGGCTGCAACGTTGTCGCGCTCTCAGCTCTGCTGACGACCACGATGCCGTCGATGAAGGACACGATCGACGCCCTGAAGGAAGCCGGCCTGCGCGATGACGTGAAGGTGATCATCGGCGGCGCGCCGGTAACCCAAAGCTACGCTGACGAGATCGGCGCAGACGGCTACGCGCCGGACGCGGCCTCTGCCGTCGATAAGCTCAACGAGCTGCTTGCCTGAGTCTGCGTTGCCGCAAACCGGATTCAGCGAGAAGCCATCGCCGCTTCATCCAATCGGCGATGGCTTCTATGCTGCTTTCTGCGAATTGATGTCGGCCGGGAGTGAATGACTGTGCCCGTGCGCGCAATACTGCTGCTGCTTCTTGCTGTCTCCCTCGGAGCAGGCGGGCAGGTGTGTCTGAAGATTGGGGTCAACGAACTGGGCGGGAACGCCTCGCCGCTGACGGTAATCAAGGGCATCTTCACCCCCTATGTGCTCGGGGGGTTCATGCTCTACGCGCTCAGCTCGGTGTGCTATCTCTACGTACTGTCGCGGCTGGATCTCAGCTACGCATATCCGTTCGTGGCTCTCAGCTTCGTGTTTGTTACGCTCCTGTCATGGCGCGTACTTGGCGAGGAACTCCCCGCGCTCCGTGTGCTCGGGCTCGTCCTCATCCTCGCGGGTGTGCTCACTGTGGCGGCCTCCTACCGGAATCGGCCCGAGGCCTCGCCCGAAGCGCCCGTGGTCGAGCACAGCCTCGAACAGCACTCCTGACGGTCGCGCATTGTCCGGCCGCCGATGATGGCGTATAATGCGTGCCATGAGCAGGCTGGCGGCACAGAAGCGAATCAGCGGCTGGGCAGTGGGCGCTCTCCTGCTGCTCTCGGGCCTGTTCTGGGCCGACTGTGTCTTTGGCCCCAACACCCCCCTCGCCGCGGGCTTCCAGGCGGAGATGGAGCCATGGGCGAGCGAGGCGGACATCCCCGGCACCTCGCGACAGTGGTCGCCGTTGCTGTGGGATGGCGTGGCCCAGTTCTACCCCTGGCGGCTTCACGCCGCGCGTGCGCTTCGAGACGGCGAGCTGGCGCTGTGGAACCGACATCAGTTCTGCGGTTACCCCTTCGTCGGGAACGCGCAGTCTGCGCTGTTCTACCCGCCGAACTGGCTGCTGGCGCTGGTTGACGTGAGGCGAGGCCTCGGGCTGCTGGCGGCGCTTCACTACGCAGTCGCTTCGCTGCTCACCTATCTACTGGCCAGGCGGATCGGCCTCGGTGATCTGCCTGCGCTTTTCGCGGGTATCGCCTTCGCGTGGGGCGGCTTCATGGTTACGTGGACCGAGCTGCCCACGCTGATGAACGCCGCGGCGTGGCTTCCCGGGGCGCTTCTGGGCGTCCACCTCATCTTGGAGCGAAGCCGCTGGGGCGTGCTCACGTTGGCGGGATCGCTGGCGCTTACTATGCTCGCAGGGCACCTGCAGATCGCGGCATATGTGTGGCTGACCGCGATCGCGTACATGGGGGCGCGCGTGGCGTGGGCGCTTATCCGCCGACAGAACACGCGCTGGGCCGAGCTTGTCGGCGCGATCGTCATCGCGACGCTCCTGTGTGGCGCCGGGGCGTTGCCTGCCCTGGAGCTTGGGATGAACTCAACACGGGGCGCGGGAGGGCCAACTGAGGCCGGCTGGCGGTTCCACGCTCAGCGCGCCCTGC
The DNA here is from genome assembly GCA_029821265.1 of Candidatus Zipacnadia bacterium. Classification (GTDB taxonomy): domain Bacteria; phylum Armatimonadota; class Zipacnadia; order Zipacnadales; family UBA5352; genus JALGTR01. The sequence continues at coordinate 5,787 of JALGTR010000120.1, read as the reverse complement.
AGCCCGCTGAGCTGCTTGCGCTTGCGGATCCGGACGCTTTTGGCAGCCCCGTGGACGGCAACCACGAGTTGACGCGCTATGGGATCCCATACTCCGAGCACTGCGGCTACGTCGGCCTTAGCACACTTGTGCTGGCGCTCGTGGGGCTCGCATCCTCGCGTACCCGCCACTGGGCGTTCTTCGCAATTCTTGCACTGGCTGCGTTGAGCGTGGCAATGGGCGGGCCGCTGGCGCGCTGGATGTACTTCGGCGTCCCCAAGCTCGGCCAGGCCGGTGGATTCACCCGCATCCTCAGTGTCTTCACCTTCGCCGCGGCGATGGCGGGAGCCGCCGGCCTTGATGGGCTGCGCCGATGGATGGCCTCGCACCTGGTCGAGGCCACCCGCTGGCGGCCCGTCGGCGAGCTTTTCGCGCTGGGGATGGCGATCGTGCTGGCTGGCGAGTTGATTCCATGGGCATATGAGTTTCTGCCGAGGAGCAATCGGGAGCACGTGTATCCGCTGACACCGGCGATCGAGAGGCTTCTCGAGGCGGATGGGCGCGTTCTGGCGGTCACTCCTCGCGAGGAATGGACGATGGCTCAGACACCGAGCGCGGTGTTGCCGCCCAATTCCGCGACGGTGTACGGGTACGACAGCATCGCCGGCTATGATTCGCTGTTCCCGCGCAACTACAGGACATTCCTCTCGGCGGCTGAGGGGACCGACCCCGCGCCGCTCGTGAACGGGAACATGCTGCTTCCAGAGCAGGCGACCGGCCCGGCGCAGGCCGTCATGGGCGTGTCTCGCGCGCTGAGCATGAAGCCTCGCGAGGACTCGGAGGGTGCTGCGCTCTTAGGCCGACACGGGGGAGCAAGTCTCTACGGGATCTCGCCGGTCGTTTCGCGCGCGTTCATCGCACCGGAGTGGCTACGCGCCCTGGACGGGGGGGCGCTCCCACCGTCGGAGGAGATTGTTGAGGCGATCGAGCCCTGCGAGTGGCACGAAGATGGCAACGGGATTAGAGCGGTGGAGCTTCCAGGAAAGTGGAGCGGCTCGGTTCTTGTCCTCGTCGAAACCTTCTACCCCGGCTGGAACGCTTACGTAGATGGAGGAAGCCGTGAGGTCTCGAGTTCGATCGGCGCATTCTGCGGCGTGAGCATTCGCGATGGCGACAACGAGGTGCGGCTCGTCTTCGAGCCCGTCAGCGTGCGCTTTGGCATATTCCTCAGCCTCGTGGGCCTGGGGACGCTGGCAGGGCTCTGTGTCGCTGGCCGCACCGGGAGAGATAACATAGAGTGAGGACGCTGCTGGTCTTTCCGCGATTCAGGTACCCCTCGGGCGATCCGCCACTGGGCATTGCATATCTCGCCGCTGTGCTGCGGCAACGGGGGCTGGAGGTCGATCTCTTCGACGCCACCTTCGAACGCGAGCCGCTGAGGCGCGTGCGGGACATGGTGGATGAGCAGCGATACGATCTGGTCGGCATCAGCGCGCTGACCTCGATGATCGAGGACGCGGCGGAACTGGGGCGCTCGATCAAGGAGACGAGCCCCGAGACCACGGTTATCGCCGGCGGGCCTCACCCGACGGCCGATCCCGAGCATACGCCCTCGACCGGTGCGCTCGATGCAGTGGTGGTGGCCGAGGCCGAGGAGACGCTCCCACGACTGATTGAGAGCGGCCTGCAGCTGGAAGGCCAGCCGGGCGTGTGGTATCTCGACGATGGCGAGGTAGTTAAGAACGAGCCCGCTGCAGCCATCAAGGACCTCGACGCGTTGCCGTTCCCGGCGTGGGAGATGCTGAATATGGACTCCTACCTCGCGCTGTGGTATCAGCTCGATGCGGTGCGGTACGGCGTCCGCGGCACGTCGATCATGGCCTCGCGGGGCTGCCCCTACAACTGCTCCTACTGCCAGCCGACCCTCCGCACGCTTTTCGGCAGGATTGTGCGGAAGCGGTCGCCAGAATCGCTGGTGGCGGAGGCGCTGGAGCTGAAGCGTCGCTACGATATTGAGGGCCTGATGTGGCTCGATGACACATTCCTGCTTGATCGCCAGTGGATGCGGGAGCTGTGTCAGCGGTTCATCGACGATAGGGTCGGGCTGATCTGGGGCTGTAATGTACGCGCGGATCGCTGCGATCGTGAGAGCCTGGAGATCATGAAGGCAGCCGGGCTGCGGATGGTCCACGTCGGCATCGAATCCGCATCGCAGCGGATTCTCGATGACATTTACCACAAGGGTATCACGGTGGAACAGGTACGCGAGACCGTGCACACGGCGCACGACCTGGGGCTTAGGGTGCGCGGCTATTTCATGTTCGGCGCCCCAACGGAGACCGAGGATGAGATTCGCGCGAGCATCAGGCTGGCGAACGAGTTGCCACTTGATGACGTGACCTTCAGCATCACCACGCCGCTGCCGCATACCGACCTCTACGAGATGAGTCACGACCAGATCGCGCGAGACTTCTCGCATTTTGACTACTACAAGTCCCCGGTGTACGAGGGTGAGCAGGTGCTGCCACCGCGTGCACTGGACTGGCTCAAGAAGGTTGCGTACATCAAGTTCTACCTGGGGCCGAAGCGGATTCTGCGGACGATCCGGTCGGTGCTGGGGCTTTCGGGCATCAGAAAGGCGTTGCTGAAGATCCAGAGGTTCTGAGATGCTGAGAGGCGGGGAAGACCGGCCGCTGGTGACTGTTCGGGAGATGCTTCCCGTGCTCGGATGGTCGCTGCTGATGGCGGGGATCGTGGCGGCGCCCTATGTGTGGGCCATCGTGAACGCGCCGGAGGACCATCAGTTCGGCGGCTTTATCTGGGGCGTCGACGACGGCAACGTCTACCTGTCATGGATTAGACAGGCCGCCGAGGGCCGGCTTCTGCTCGCGAACCAGTACACGACGGCTCCGCAGGACCCGCATTTCTTCAACATCTTCTTGCAGGCGCTCGGCCGCGCGGCGGCATGGTCGGGCGCCGATCCGGGCGTCGTCTTTCACGTGGCCCGGCTGCTGGGCGTCTTCGCGCTCCTGTCCGCGATCTACCTGCTTGCCGCCTACGTGACGGAGTCGGTCTTCGCGCGCTGGGCGACGCTGTGCCTTGCATCCCTCGGCTCGGGCTTCGGATGGCTGGCCGCCCTCCTCGCACAGGCCGTCCCGGCGCCGCTTCCGCCGCCGCTGCGGCCGCCGGACTACGCGCCATTGCCCCCGCAGACGTGGCAGGAGCAGCCTGAGGCGGTTACGTTCCTCTCGCTGCTGCTGAACCCGCTCTTCGTGTGGTCCATGGCGTTTCTCTGTCTCGTGATGATCACAGCCGCGCTCGCCATCGAGCGGCGCAGCCTGCGCTGGGCGGTCGTCGCGGGCGTGCTACTGCTCGTGATGGGCAACATGCACACGTACGACGTGTTCGTCGTTCACGGAACGGTTGGTCTGTTTGCGACCGCGTTGATCGCGATGGGACGGGCGCGGCTTCGGGATGCACTCGCGTGCTACGCGGTCATCTTCGTCATTGGACTGCCAGCGCCCGCGTGGGCATGGTGGGCTTCCCGGCAGGACCCCGCGTATCTGGAGAAGGTCAAGACGCTCACGCTATCGCCTCCGCCGCTGGACATGGCGGCTGGCTACGGCTTCATCCTGCTTCTGGCGATCCTCGGCGCCTGGTGGGCGATCGGACAGAGGCAAGAACGGCCACGCGTGCTGCTACCGATATGCTGGGTCGTTGCGAACGCGATCCTTCTGTATGCGCCAGTGAGCTTCCAGCGGAAGCTCGCTGAGGGGCTGCATATGCCGCTGTGCCTGCTTGCAGGCCTGGCCCTGGTGATGGTGATCGCGCCGCGGATGGCGCGGCCGCCGGGGCGCCTCGACGATGTCAGGGGTGCGGCGCCGGTCGGGCAGAGACTGCGGGCGGCGGGGATGGCGACCGCCCCCTCGCGAAGCCAGGTGGTGCTTCTGATCGTCCTGGCGGTCGCGGTCACGATGCCGTCGAACGTGCTGTTCGTGGACAAGGCGCTGCACAACATCGCGACGAACAACACGGAGCTGCTTCCCTACCTGCAGCCGCCGATCTATCTGACATTCGATGAGGTGCGCGGGATGAACTACCTCGGACGAGAATCATCGTTCGAGGACGTTGTCCTGAGCTCGTCGCTGATCGGCAACTACATCCCGTCGCGGGCACCCTGCCGGGTCTTTGCCGGGCACTGGGCCGAGACGTTGGGCTTCCAGCGCGAGGTGCTGCCGATGGCGCATCGGTTCTTCCAGCCAGGGCACAACGCACGGGTGCTGCGCGGCGCGGTCGAGGCGATCGGCGCGGACTACGTCTTCTATGGCCCGCTGGAGGCGATGATGGCCCGGGCGCTGGCCCCACACGGCCGTGAGATTGAGGACCCGCGGGAACTCTTTCGCGCGACCACGTCAGATTTCCTCGACGAGGCGTACGTCAGCGGCGACGTGAGCATCTTTAAGTTCAGCCCCCGGGAGGGCCGTCTGCCACCCTCGGTCTTTGAGCGCTCGACCGCTGAGATCCCGCCGCTGCGGGGGGTGGAGTGAGTGCGCCGCGCGGACCTGCTGGGCATGGGCTTTGTCCTGGCGGTGGCGCTGGCGGTCACGTGGCCCGTGACATTCGGCGGCCGCGCGCTGCTGCCGACCGGCCTGTACCTGCGGATTCAGCCGTGGCGGGCGCATGCCGATGAGTTTCCCGAATTTGAGGCCCCGCAGAACCCGCTCCTCGATCCGGTCCAGCAGTTCTACCCATGGCGGCTCTACGCCGCACAGGCGGTGCGTGACGGGGAGATCCCGCTGTGGAATCCGCAGATGCTGTCCGGAACGCCTTTCGTCGCGAACGGGCAGTCGGCGGTCTTCTACCCCGAGACCTGGCTGCACTACGTGATGCCACCGCTGAGCGCGCTCGGCTGGGCGACGCTCATGTTCTATCTGATCGCGGGGTGGGGGATGTACTGGCTGTTGCGGGTGCTGGGAACGCGGCCGGTGGCCGCTGCGATCGGTGCGGTCGCGTTCATGCTCAGCGGATTCTTTACCGGGTGGCTGACCTTCCCGACAGTACGTTCGACCGCGGCGTGGCTGCCGTGGGCGCTGGTGGGGATCGAGCTGTCGGTCCGGCGGCGGCCCGTGTGGCTGCTGGTGACCGCCGTTGCGGTCGGGATGCAGTTTCTGGCCGGGCACCTGCAGATCTCCATCTATGTGCTGCTGGGCGTCGTCGCGTGGACAATCTTCCGACTGGTGATTGTGGCGCGAGAGCAGACGCCGCGACAGGCGCTGCTGCACGGCGTGCTGATCGTCGGTGCGGTTGCCCTCGGAACGATGCTGGCCGGGTGCCAGCTCCTGCCGGCGCTCGAGTTCGCGGGACTGAACTACCGCTCCGGCGGTGTCAGCTACGCGGCGCAGGTCAAGCATGCGCTTGCCCCACCGCAACTGCTGCTGGGGATCATGCCCGACGCGTTCGGCAATCCGGTGGATGGAGTGCACTACGGCGGGGACCTCAACGCGATGTGGGGCAGAGCATATCGCGCGTACACGGAAACCGCGTGGTATCTGGGGGTGGCGCCGCTGGTTCTGGCGGCGGCGGGGATGTTCCTGCGACCCCGCCGGGAGGCGTGGTTCGGGCTGGTCATGTTCGTGGCGGCGCTCGCGCTCGCCTTCGGCACGCACGTGAATACGCTTCTGCGCGCGATCGTGCCTGGATACGAACAGCTCACCGGCGTCGGGCGGGCGGTGATGCTGACCTGCACAGCAGGTGCCCTGCTTGCAGGCCTTGGCGCAGAGTCGTTGCTCGCGGCCGAGGACCGGGAGC
>JALGTR010000356.1 GCA_029821265.1 Candidatus Zipacnadia bacterium | reverse complement strand
CGCCGATCTGCTCGGCGAGCTCAGCGATACTGCGCTCGGGGTCTCCGTGGTTTTCGGCCGCGTCGTCCGGGCCCATTCCAGCGGCGATGACGCGGTAGAAGTCCGCGGCGGAGATGGCGAGCACTGTGCGGACGTAATCGTGCCGTCCGGCGCCCTCCGATGACCCGTGCGGGGCATGGAGGTAACTCGTGAACCCACCGGGGCGCCGGGTGAAACGCCGCAGGTCGAGGCGCAGCTCAATTGTGCCGGACGGCTCCTCGGGCAGGCCCACGCAGTCGATCGCGCGGGCGAAGCCGCTGAAGCTGTTGTCCGGTGGACCGTGGTAGACGAGGCATCGCGCACCGCCAGGCGCGCGCGCAGCGGCGAGCAGGTCGGCGCGCTGGCCGGAGGCGTCCGGGCCGAGATGGAAGAGCGCCATGGGCCTCGAGCTGCCTGCGTCCCGGGCACCGGTGCGCAGCACGAAATGCCGCGTGGGTTCGACACCCATCCGCTCGCTGACGGCAGCGGCAGCCGCGGCGTGGAGCCTGCCGATGCGCGCGCCCTGCGATGGTCTCCAGCCGGCGATCCGATGGTCGCTTTCGGCGATCTCGGCGAGTGGAACACCATCGCTCACCATCTGCTCAAGCAGCACATCGATGCGCGCCCCTTCACCCGAGATGCAGGGACGATCTGCGCCGATCACCCGGGCCACGCCGGCGAAGCTGTGATCATCCTCGCGATAGAGGAATGCGAGATCGCCCGGCTCCGGCGCCTCGGAGTCAAGCTCCACGCGAAACTGATCGCGCAGCGGTAGGGGTCTGTCGATGCCGGCGAGGGTCGCGAGTCGCTCGGCCTCGAGCGGCAGCACCCATGCACCCCGCAGCGGCCGGAAGAGCCTGTCCCAGTCCGGATCGTGACGGTACATGCGCGCGATGGCCCAGAAGGTCTCCCACTCGAGGTCGATGACGGAGAAGCGCTGGTGCGCTCCCGCGAGTAGCGAGCCGTAGTCGCGATCGCCCTCGATCCACTCCACGCCCAGTCGGCGCCACCACCGTTCACCGCCCTGATCGCGGTTGATCTCGTAGTACGGGCGGGTGACGCGGCCGATCGCGCCGATGCGCCCCGGGAGGTGAAGCAGCACACAGTCGCCGATCGCGACCTGACGCAGGCGCGAGATGTTCGCGTCATCGGGGCTGTCGGGGTCGATCGCGACGAAGCCCTCTTCGAGGCAGCGGTGGGCGATCTCCTCGGCTTCATCGTGGTCCCGGCCCATGGCGACCGCGATTTTCCAGACGCGTGGGCGGCGGAGAGCTGCGAGCCGACAAAGCAGCAGATCGAGCGCCAGCATGTCCACCAGGACCCCGCCGGACGCGGCTTTGAGCTGGTGCGCCGCGTCGGTGAACTCCTCGTAGCTGTGCGCAGCCGCTGCCCAGCGACTCCCGGCTCCCACAAGCATCGCGAGCCGACGCAGCCCCGCGATCTGCTCGCTGCCCCAGATCGGCCACTCGCGCGGCTCGTACATCGCAAGCAGCACTGAGGCGCAGGCGGGCGTGAGCAGATCGTCCTCGCCGATCGCGCGGATGGTCGCCGCCGGATCGCCACCGTGCAGCAGACGCGACAGGATGCGCTGCAGGCGTTCTTCTCGCTGACCTTCGAAGCCTGGAAGGCAGACCGGATCCAGGCGCGGGCGGCACGAGCGGATCTGATTGCCCACGACTGTGAGGTCGCCACGCAGGAGCATCTCCGAGAGTGCGCCCGGGGCAATCTGACCGAGGGCGTCCGGCCCGAGACGGGTGCCGGTGCGATCGAGTACGGCTCCGTGCGCGCAGATCTCCTCGACAAACCGCGGCATGGTTAGAGACGCGAAGTGATCGGCGGCGAGCATACGGCGGATGCGACGGTGAGCGGCGCGGCGAAGCAGGAGCTGGCGTTGAACGTCAGGGTCGTCATGTGCCCAGGCGAGCAGGCCTGCCCACATCGCTCCACGCCACATGCTGCGATCCTCCCCGGGAGTGAGGCGGCTGGGATATCTTTCTGCGAGAGCCGCCATGCGGCTCGAACCGCACGGGTGCTGTGCGTGCATGAGGTCCAGCAGGCGGGTGGCGCGGTGAAATTTCGTCGCGGCGCCAACAGGACCTTCAATCCTGGGGGAAATGCGGGGTAGCGATGTCGGGAGACAATCTCGGATAGC
>JALGTR010000119.1 GCA_029821265.1 Candidatus Zipacnadia bacterium | reverse complement strand
CGTAGTATTGCGCGTGTCTGCGTGCAATTCCGCCCGTTCCGATGATCGCGCACTCGTAATCATGTGGCATCTGCAGGCCCTCCCTGCCGCGCAACTGCCAGGCGCTACGGCCGATTTCCAGCCCCTCTGCGCCATGTCCTCCGCGCTGCCGCGGGGAATCTCACCGCCGTACGCGGACGGGCCGCGCAGCATCCCCGGCCGCGCGGCCCTCGTCTGCCGACACCACGTGATGATCTACCAGTATCCGGGGGCGTCGGGGTAGCCCCTCACCTGCGCCTGGTTCGCGAAGGGCTGGTAGCGGTACTTCTCGCTCATCTCGTCGATCCGCTCAAGGTCGGCCGGATCAACGTCCATCTCGAACACCTCGTACATCGGCTGGAAGTGCTCGCGCTTGCTGCCCCCGAGAATCGGCGTGGTGATGAAGTCCTTGCTCAGCACGTACTTCATCGCGAGCTGCTGGATCATCATCCCGTTGCGGGCGGCGATACGCTCCAGCTCCTCCACCATGTCGAAGGTGTCGTCGGTGAGGTATCTCTCGCGCATCCGCGGGTGGCTGAAGCGCGAGCCCTCCGGCGGCTCCTCGCCGCGCCTGTACTTCCCGGTCAGGATGCCGCCGTGCAGCGGGCCGTAGCCCATGATCGCCACGTTGAACTTCTGGCAGAACGGCACAGTTTCGTTCTCGATTACGCGGTCCATGATGTTAAACCGCACCTGCGCCGAGACGATCGGCTGCAGGTTGCGCAGGGCTGCCTTCCCCAGCATCTCGGCCATCTGCCAGGCGTAGTGGTTGCAGACGCCAACGTAGCGCACCTTGCCCTGCTTGATGAGCGTGTCCAGCGCCTCCAGCGTCTCCTCAACCGGTGTGATCGGGTCCGGGTGGTGAAGCTGGTAGAGATCGATGTAATCGGTCTGCAGGCGTCGCAGACTGTCCTCACAGGCCTGGATGATGTGCCGCCGTGAGCAGCCACCTCCCTCGGCGCCACCGCCACCCTCGCGATCGAACATCTTCACCCAGCACTTGGTGGCGATGACGAGGTTCTCGCGCGCCACGGAGGTCTCCTTGAGCGCGCGCCCCATCACCTCCTCGGACTCGCCGCGCCCGTAGGCGTCGGCGTTGTCGATGAAATTAATCCCTGCATCGAAGGCGTCCTGGAAGGTCGCGACGGTCGTCTCAAAGTCGCATTCGAGGGGGAAGTTCATCGCGCCGAGGCAAAACCTGGAGACCTTGAGGCCGGTGTTGCCGAAGACCACGTATTCCATTACGTCTCAACCCCTTCGCGAGGATGATCCGCTGTGTTGCGATGAGTAGATTCGGCGTACGCCGGTCGGGGGCCTGCTCAGCGGCGTCACCCGCCCGTGTGATCATCTTCAGGCGGGATCCCCCCTGTCTGCCTCCTGTGTCTGCGCGCTCATATCCTCCACCGGGCCGTCAGTCGCAGCCGCGCTCGGGCAATTTCCGCAGGCGTCCTCCTCCGCCAGAAGCTCGGACAGGCGCACGTAGAGTATCGCGAGGACCATCGCCTGCAGCAGGAGCAAAGCGTTGCGCACCACGCCGAGCAGCGGGGAGTACCAGGTTGCCCACTCCGTCGCCCGGTTCGGCTCAGCCAGCGCCACCAACCCGCCCAGCACCGCGAAGAGCAGCGAAAAGCGCAGGCCAAAGGCGATGACGTCCACGGGCTGCGCGCGAAACAGCCGCCAGCTGCGGCTCAGCGCGGCGAGCAGGCCCGCCTGCCTGTCCACCACCGTCCACGGAGCGAACACAAGCAGTACCGGGAGCGCGATCACAAGAACATCAAGCGCCCTGTGCAGCGGCGGCTTCCCGGCGGCCCACACAACCACCGGCATCGTCAGCAGAAGCAGCAGCGCGGCAGGTAGCCATGCGGCGCCGATCGACCGCAGTGATGACGTGAAGCTCCAGACACCGTCCCGGGCGATCTCAAGGATGAGACGCCACAGCAGGGCATGAGCGGGGGCGAGAAAGATCCCGGCCATGATGACCCCCTGTCCGGCTATAAGCCACGGCGTGAACCACGGCGGATCGGGGCCGCGCATTTGAGCGAAGATGTCGCTGTCGAGCGCCATGAGCGTCGCCGCGCCGGCGACATGCAGGCAGAGGAGCACGGTCGGCCACCTCAGCGCCTGCGCGGCCTCCTTCCTGATCGCGTCGGGCGGATCGATCATGACACGCACCATCGCGGCGATCAGCAGCAGCGCGAAGAGGATCGCGCCCCATGAATGAAGCGGCACCTCGACCAGCCTGGGGAGCGCATCGAGGGCTTCTTCGGTAAGCAATCTCGGGACCACGTCAGCGATCGAGAGATCCGGCGCAGCGGCCTCTTGAGGGGGGCGCATGCCGGGGGCATCGCCATCGAGCGTCAGCAGGTAGCCCTGCACGCCTGCGACAGTGGCGCCGATGAGCCACAGACAGATCAGCGACAGCGTGAATGTCTTGTTGCGCCACAGCTTCCGCAGCGCATCGCCAAGTACGCGCAGTGGAGCGCGACGCACCGGCAGCCTCTCGCCCTCCTGTCGCATACTAAGCCAGTCGATGAGCCACCACAGAGCCACGAATGCGGCAACCCACGCGACGACGGTCGGGGCGTCAATCATCGAGGATCTTCCTTAGCGTCTCCGGGATGCGGTTGTGTTCGAGGTTGACCTTTCGCGACTGGCCGGGCATGCTCCTCGCGTAGCTGTCGTCGATTGCTCTTCAGCAGGCCTGTAGCCGGCCGTGGTCTGCTGCTCTTGCCTGTGCCGGAGGAGGAGCGTGGGGAGGCGGTGAAATGTCGCGGGCATAGTCACGATGTCGTTACGGAGGCAGTTCTGATGGCTCGAGGGGATCGATCACGGTTTGACGGTGAGCGTCCGAACGTGCTGTTCGTGCATGCGGAGAGCATGGATGGGCGGAAGATGGGCTGCATGGGGCACGCGGCGAGTGTCACGCCCAATCTCGATGCGCTCGCGGAGGATGGCGTGCTCTTTACGAATGCGTACTCGACCTGTCCGGTGTGTAATCCGTCGCGGGCGAGCATGTGGAGCGGGAAGTACCCCCACCATTACGAGTGCTGGAACAACCACGAGGGGCTGCACGAGGATGTTCCCACGTTCCGGGACACGTTCGACCGCGCGGGGTACCTGACGGAGGCGATCGGTCCGCTCGATTTCCGCTGGGGCATGCACTCGATTCGCGACCGGGTCGGCTCGTGGACGCGGACCGCGAACATCATGCGCCAGATCAGCCGCACGCCACTGCCGCGCATCGACAACGATGACCCATGGGCCGCGGACTGGCGCCGCATATGGCAGGGCGTCGAGTTCATGCGTGAAGCGTCGCGCGGCGATCGGCCGTTTATGCTCTATCTGACGACCGGGCTGGTACATCCGCCGTTCGTCGCCAGTGAGCGATATATGGATATGATCGACCCGGAGCTGATCGAGATCCCGCCCGATCTCGGGCCGCTCTCGGACACGACACATCCGGTGATGCGCTACATGCGTGTGACCAAGGGCTGCGACAGCGAGTTCTCCGAGGACCTCGTGCGGTATATACGACAGATGTACTTCGCGATGATCACGACGCTCGACGAGATGCTCGGGCAGCTCTTCGGCGCGCTCGATGATCTGGGGCTGCGCGAGAACACATACATCATCTTCTCATCGGATCACGGGGAGATGGCGGGGGAGCACAACCAGATCCTGAAGCGCTCGATGTATGAGCCTTCGATTCATGTGCCGCTGATCATCTCCGGGCCGGATCTCCGGCGCGGCGCGACGGTCAATACGCCCGTGTCGCTGATCGATCTGTATCCGACGCTCATGGACATGGCACGGGCGGATTACTGCGATTACGCACACCATCCGGGCTATCCGGAATCGCTGGATGGCGAGTCGCTGATGCCGCAGCTTATGTCCGAGGCCCCTCGCGAGCGTGACTGGGCGTTCGCGGAGTATAACGGCGACCGGTGCAATACCGGCGCGTACATGCTGCGACAGGACCGCTGGAAGTACGTGAAGTACGTCGGCTATGAGCCGCAGCTGTTCGACCTCGAGGAGGATCCGTGGGAAGTGCGCAACCTTGCGGCTGACCGGCCGGAGGTGGTCGAGGAGCTGGACGCGCTGATGGGGACGAGCTTCGACTGTGAGGCGATCGACGCGGCCGCTCGGGCGTATGACCGCGAGTCGTTTCTGCGCTGGAGCGAGCAGGCGCGGGCGGACGGGACCTACGAGCAGACGATGGCGCACGTCTACAGCGGCTTCGATCGCCAGTGCATCGAAGACATGCGCCCGTGGACGGCGGGAGACGAGACCCTCATCCGCCAGTGGCTGGCGCAGCAGTAATGGGGCTCGCCTGCCCCACAACCCCGACGACCGGCGGCGCCAGGCGTTCGGCCCGGGGGTTCAGTCGCGCAGGTGCATGTAGAACACCCCCACCGTCAGCACCTGAACGATCGCAACGGCGGTGCCGAGAAACTCATGGACCGTTCCGGTCACGGACGGGCCCATGTAGCTGACGCCGGGCAGCGCGAGCCCGACCGCGGTCAGGGTCAGCGCGAAGAGCAGCGCAAAGCGGAGCCCGAAGACGAGGACCGCCCGGGCGCTGCCGACCGCCAACCGCCAGCTCCGGGCCAGTGCTCGCCGCAGGCCGGTGCCTTCCTGTGCGATCAGCAGTGGGGCCAGGGCCAGCGCGATATGCACGGGCGCGGAGGTCGCTGCGTAGAGGTGGTTCGTCGTCTCCACCAGCCAGAATGCAGCCTCATTGAGCGCCTCGTTCGAGCCGGCGATCTCCAGCGATGCCAGCATGCTGGGGATGTGCAGGAAGAGCACTTCGGGCAGTGAGGCGACGAGCAGGAGCGTCACGAAGACGGGCCAGTTCCGTGTTGCGTCGCTCAGCGCCGAGCGCAGATCCCAGCGCTGGCCCCGAACCACCTGCAGGATGATCTGCCATCCGAGCGCCTCGACGGGCGCAAACCAGACGAACGACAGCAGCGCGAAGCCCCAGTACACTGCTCCCCATGGTGGCCGGTGCATCAGCTCCGTGGATCCCTGCGCCACCATGACGCCAAGGGGGACGGTGGCCATCAACGCGTTCAGCACGGTCAGCCAGAACGGCCAGGCGGCGCGCTTACGTGTGCCCTCTGGCAGTCCCTCAGGCGGCCTGAAATATAGCCAGCCAAAAAGAACCGCCACCACAATGGCGAGTAGCCCCTGGGCCGTACCGCGCAGCGGCGGGGCGTACTGCGGCCACGCCCCGTAGACGCTCATCGTCAGGTCGGTCGTCAGCCGCTCGGGCCTGGCCTGCTCCCTGAGGCGTCCGGGCCAGCTCTCGATCTCCTGCCGAATGCCTGTGGAAAGAGGGGGCCCTTCGGGCACCGCAGCGCCCGCCATCTGCGCGTTCTCACGTGCCCAGAGCGTCCTGTAGATCTGTCCGACGCCGACGCCCGCGATCAGGTAGAGCGTGAGCGCCACGATCAGCCAGGGGCTGCGCCAGATCCGCGCGAGAGACTGTCCGGCACAGGTGAGCGGGTTGCGCTCCGGCCGTGTTCCCGTCTTTCGGGCACTGATCCATTCGCCGATCCATCCAAGCGCGATCAGCCCGAGCGCGGCCGTCGGGATCCAGCCGCTCGGCGGTCCGAGTTGCCACAGTGGCGGCAGCACGAGAAGCGCTACGATCGGCCATGTTGCGCGGACGCGTTCCTCGAGCCACTCGCCCGGCTCAGGGCGCTCCGCCTCATCCAGCCTCAGCCACACGCGAACCAGTGCGAGCACCCACACGACCACAATCGCGCCGATGACGGCGAGGAACACCATGTCCGCCGACATAAGTGCAACCCCTTCCACCAGCCACGAACCGGATGGCCGCGCAGGTCTCCCGGCTATGCGGCGAGCCTGTTGCCGCTACGCGTCAAGCCCGAAGATCGCGGCAGCGGTGTCGCCCATGATCAGCGCGCGATGCTCAGGAGACATCTCGACGTGGTCGAAGAACGTCTCATAGTCCTGCTTAACGTCCTCCATCAGGTCGATCGAGACGTCCGTCCCGAAGACGATCTTCTCGTACGGGTGCTTGTCGCCCATCAGCCCATACTGCTCGTTGCTGGCCCACCAGAAGACATCGGCAAGAAACTGCGGCGGCTTCTTTTTCATCGTCGAGCCGGTGAGGTCGAAGTACACGTTCGGGTGCATGCGGGCAATCTCCCCCGCCTCGTCGTACCACGGATTCCCCAGATGCGCGCCGATCAGCGACAGCGACGGGAACTTGCGCGCGATCCGATCGAGGTGCGCCGGGCGCATGCGGTCGATCGAGACATCGCGCAGCGGATCATGTGTGCGCGAGGCGGCCACGATGCCAAGATGAAACAGGATCGGCATGTTGAGCAGCGCACACCGCTCATACACCGGCATGCAGACGTCGTCATCGTAATCGACCGCCGGCCGGATCACCTTCACGCCGTGGAAGCCCATCGCGTACAGCTCATCCACGGCCCCCGGGCCCTCCTCGCCCAGCCGCACATAGCCGAGCGCGAGCATGAAGTCCTCGTTCTCCTGCAGCGCCTCGAACAACTGCCTGTTGCCCGCGCCGGGAGGCCCGGAGGTGCACAGGGCGACCCGGTCGATCCCGAGCTCCGCGCACCTGTCACGCAGCCTCGGCATGTACTCCTGCCAATCGCGCGGCAGATGGTGATGGATGTCGATGACCATCGCTCTCTCCCTCGCTTCACACGCCATCGATGCCCTGCCCCCTTTCCCTGCCTGCGCCACGAGCCCTCCAGGCTCAGGCAGGAGTGCGCGCGTCCGAGGCGGAAACTGCCAGCGACCCGCGACCGCTGCGACGGGAGGGATCGACGATGCGCCTGCCGATGATCGCGCTCTCTTGCGCCCTGCTCGCGCCGCTCGCCGCTCAGGATACACCGACCATGCTCCAGTTTCTGAGCCAGCGCCGCGACCGGACGTTCACGGACGTCGATCGCCGCGTGATGAGCTTCTACTACACGTGGTATGGCACGCCCCGGTTCGACCACGGGTGGCGGCACTGGAACGCGGTGGACTTCGAGGCGCGCGACATCGCTGCATCCACCAACTACCCCATCGGCGGACCATACGATTCGCACGACCCTGCAGTCATAGACCGGCACATCGAGCAGGCGAAGCGCTCGGGCGTCGACACCTTCATCGCGACATGGTGGGGCCGCGGAGACTTCAGTGACGAGGCGTTCGAGATCCTGCTGCGTCGCGCGGAGCAGAATGACTTCAGCGCCACGATCTACTGGGAGACGGTGCCGGGCGAGGGCGAGGCGCAGATCCGCAATGCGGTCGACGACCTCGTCTACGTCCTGCGCCGCTACGGGCGCGACCCGGCCTTCCTGAAAGTCGACGGGAAGCCGGTGATCTTCGTCTACGGTCGCGTGATGGGGCAGGTCCCACAGGCGGCGTGGCCGGAGATCATCACGCGGACCAGCGAGAGAGTCGGCCATGACTTCCTGCTGATCGCTGACGGCTACTCGCCCGGCCACGCGGCGCTTTTCGACGGGGTGCACACGTACAACATTGCCGGCTGGGCGCACCCGCTCTCGCTCGAAGCACTCGATGAACGCAGCGAGCGGTCGTTCGAGGAGGCGGTTGAGCTCGCGCGCGACCACGGCAGGATCTCCTGCCTCACGGTCATCCCAGGCTACGACGACCGTAAGATTCGCGACCCCGGGATCGCCGTTGAGCGCCGCGAGGGGGAGACCTACCGGACGCTGTGGGAGAATGCGATCGAGGCCGATCCCGACTGGGTGCTGATCACGTCGTGGAACGAGTGGCATGAGGGCTCGGAGATCGAGCCGAGCGTCGAGAACGGGCGTCGCGCGCTGCGCATCACCAGTCGCTACGCTCATCGCTTCAAGAGTATGCCGCGGTCGCCGGCCGAGGCACCTGAGCGATCGGGCCTGAGCGACATCCAGCGCGAGCGTCTGCAGCAGGCGTGGGGCGGGCAGACGATCGGCCTGTTGCCCGGCTACGGCGGCCCGATCGTCAGCGTGCTGGTGGATTCGGGCCTGCAGCTTCGCGAGCTGACGTGGGCCGAGGTGGTCGAGGGCGAGAGCTTCACTCCGGCCGAGGTGCCGCTGGTGATCTTCGCCGGCACCGAGCACTACGAGAGCACGGTCAGCGAGGAGGATGACGTGGACCGCGCGCTGCAGGACTATCTCAGCGCGGGCGGTATGATGCTCGTCGCGGTGCAGAAGCCGTATCCGTTCTTCTACGATGAGACCGGCGCCAACCCGTCCGCGCTGAGCCTCGGGCTGCCGATCGTGGGCAGCAGCGACGCGGACCCGACGGTGGCCGGGGAGCCTGTTGGCTGGGAGGAGCCGCCGAACGTCGAGGCGCTGCTGTTCGAGTTCGACAACGAGGCGCTGCCGATGATGCCCACGCGCTCGGCGTTCCCCGACACCGGCGATCTGCGTTGGCGCCCTGCGAGCGAGGCCCTTCTCGCGGAGTGCGACCGGTATATCCCGCTCGCGACCCTCACTGATGCGCGAGGTCGGTCGTACGGAGAGGCGATCGCGTTCGTCGAGCACCACGCAAGCGAGCCGGTCGGCGGCCGCGTGCTCTACTCGTGGATGCGCATGGACGACGTGGTGGGCCCGGATGCGCTCTATACGGGACTGCTGGATTTCCTCGCCCGCGAGCGCGACCGGTAGCTTACAGGAACAGCTCGGCGCGGCCGGGCGGATTCTGATCGTAGCCGGGGTAGCATCGCTCGATGATGCTGCGCCGGATCGCGGCAAGGTGCTCGGGGCCGCATGGCGTCGTGACGTAGTGACACGCACCGAGCGCGCCGTCGAGCATGCGCATGGCGACCCCAGCCTGCAGCTCTAGGCGCTCGAAGAGCCAGCCGATCTGCCGCGAGTACGCGAAGGGCAGGTCGCTGTCGTCGAAGGTGGTTTGCGGCTGGCCGTCCCACGTCGCGCGCTGAAGTTGAGCCGGGACGAAACCCCGCAGCAGCAGCTCCGTCGTCGGGACGAACTCAACGCCCCAGCGCGGGATCTCCAGCTCCGGGCGCTCCGCGTGCGACCTCCGCAGCGTGTCGATAACCACCCGGGCGGCGGAGCGCGAGTAGAGCTTGTATCCACTCTGGAAGTCCGGTGCGCGACCGTAGCGCGCCGTGAAGCGCTCGTCCACGCGCTCGCCCTGGCCGGACAGTCGCACGTTCACCGCGTCGATCGTCAGCCGGTTGAGGACGTGCTCGAGCTCGCTGCGCGCCAGCCCCATGGGCCTCGCGAGGCAGCTTCGACCGCCGATAACGAAGATGTCGTCGGCGCGCGGATCGCCCTCCTCGCGCCGATGCTGCCGCACGCTCTCGAAGAGCCGATAGAGCTGCGGGAGGTCGTAGATATCGTGGTCACCGTCCGCGTCGCGGATGTTGAGCACGTCTACCGCGCCGTCGGCGAGCAGCCGCTCGAGGCCGTCACAGACGGCCTCACCCTTGCCGCCGTTCGTCTCGCGCAGGATAACCTGCGGCGCCTCGCCTGTGCGCTCTTCGATCTCAGCGGCCACGCGAGTTGTCGGCTCCTCAGCATGCGGGCAGCCATCCACCACCAGTACGACGCGCTTCGGTGCCACGAACAGCTCCACGTCGGCGAGGGTCGCGCGCAGATGCGCCAGGATCTCCCCCGCCGGCATTCGCGCGGGGAACCAGACCGGCACCATGCTGCCGATCATCGCCCGACAGCGTGCGGCAACGCTCAACGGACCTCACCGCCCTCTTCCGTGTAGCGATACTCCGGCATCCGCGTCAGGTCCATGTATACCCGCGGGCTGCGTCCCTCCCGTATCGGGATCTCAGCATCGGCGAAGCTGTCTTTGATCGCGGCGGGGATCTCCTCGTTGACCAGCCACTCCTGCGTGGGGAACACGGCGACAGGCAGGCGGGCGACCGCGCACCCGTCTGCAACCACCGCTTCGGGCCGCGAGGCGTAGACGAGATACCGCTCATACTCGCGCTCCAGACACTTCGCTATCTTCGCCAGCTCGTCAACCGCCCGGTGCTCATCGTCTGCACGCTCGAGCGGCACCTCGACGATGTAGTTCACGAAGGGCTCCTCGTAGACGGTGACCTGCGAGATGCTGCCGTTGGGCAGGAAATGGCGCTGGTTGTCGAGGTCCTTGAGCACGGTCACTCGCAGACCGATACTCTCGACCATCCCGAAGTTGGCGCCGACCTGGATGTAATCGCCGACCGCGTACTGGCCCTCGAGCAGCATGAAGAAGCCGCTGACGATGTCACGAACAAGGTTCTGGGCGCCGAAGCCGACTGCAAGGCCGAGAACGCCCGCGCCGGCCAGGACCGGACGGATGTCCATGCCGGCCGAGGCGAGCACCCACACGAAACCGGTGATGAGGATGACCCACTTCGCCACACTGCGCAGCAGCTCCAGCACGGTGACCACACGCTGCTTGCGTCGCCTCTCGGGCTGCAGCGCCTCCTCGGTCTCGCGCTCGATGCGCCTGACCGCGCGGGCAAACAGAGCCATCGCCAGCACGTAGACGACGATCATGATGATCGCCACGGTAGCGGCCTCGATCAGACCGCCGAGAAGCCTCAGGCGGAACTCAGGATCGAGCATCTTCGCCCACCACACGCCCATCTGGTCGGCCAGATGTCGTGGCGGCTCGGGGGGCTCCTCCGCCGCCTCCTCCTGCGCCCACGCGATGGCCGGCATCGCCAGCGCAATTGCCACCACCCCGCGGCGGAGGCCGCGTTGCAGCGTTCTCATGATCATCGAACTGCACCTCCGATGCGTTCATCGCCCCGACAGCAACGCCGCATGAGCTGCCGGAGATGGCCGATTGGCGAACGCGTCGCCCATTGAGGCGAATCGGTGAGAGACCGCAGTGGTCTTCTCCGCCGACCCACCAGGGTCCTTGAGGTGCGGGCGAGAGCCCGGGGCCGTCGCGAATTCGGCGCCGTGCGACGGGCGGAGGCCGCCGTGCCACGCGGAGCGGCGATCACTGCAGCGCGGGTCCACGACGGGCGTGAGGTTCAGAGGTTGTTCCACGGGACCCGCTGCTGCGCGGATCCGGGTACCGGGGCGCCGTTGCCCGGCCGTGCGTGCGTTCCCGGCACGTAGGTGCAGCAGATGCTGAGGCCGCAGTCGCCGACGCGTATGGGCTCAAGCTCAATCGGATCGGGCAGGGCCTGGGCGAAGTTAGCCATCCCGACCTCCGCGAAGATCTCGCCCGACGTACGAGTTCCGTAAACGACATCGCCGGCGGCATTGTGCTGAAACGCCAGCAGATATCGTCGCCCGGCCTCGAGCGGCCTGCAGCCGGTCAGCTCCCACCGATTCCAACCGTTTGCCACGGGTTGGGCGCTGCCGAATGCGCATAGCGCTCCGTCATGCATACGGTAGAGCGCCGTCCTGCCCCGGGCACCCGGCTCCATGCTGGCGCAACGAACATACATCGCAGTCGCCGTTCCGTCCTCCGGGCACGTGACCGTGCATCCGCAGATGCTGGCGAAACCCAGCAGAGAGCGCTCGCCGGTCGTGGGGTCTCCAAGTATCGGCGCGCCCGGCTCTCCACTCCCCGGCGCCGACACCACGGTCTGCGGCAGCGGTGGTGGCTCGTCGGTGGACGACCTCGAAGACAGGTGCGCCATCACGATCAGCGCGGCCACAATGATGGCACCCACCACGACAACCGCACGCACTCCGATCTCTACGGCTCTGTCGCTCACGTTCCGACCCTCCCAACGGCTGTTCGGATCGTGCTGGTGGTCCCTCGCCGCGAGACGACAGGCTCCCTGTCGCATCCGTCCTGCGCCTGCACCATGGCGTGACGACCATGCCTTCTGACGGACGCAACCCGACGGACAGAGCGTCGCCTCGCGTTTCTGTCAAAGTGGCTGTTGTTCCTTCAAACGTTGGGGCTTTTTCTGACGGGTGTCACGGAGATTGTCGCCATTCCGGGCAGCTTTCGGCATCGCCGTGAAG
>JALGTR010000355.1 GCA_029821265.1 Candidatus Zipacnadia bacterium | reverse complement strand
CGTCCTCCGCCTACGGTAGTAGTAGTCCATCACGGGCATCACGTTGGCCGCCGCCGCCTCTGCCCACGCCCCGCCGAACAGCCCCTCGGTCCAACTCTGCGGCGCGAGCGGGTCATCGGCCCATGTCGGTGCGGAACCGATGGCACTCACGTCGTTGCCGTTGCCACTGAGGTCCTTGCAGCCCCAGTGCGCCGTGTTGACAGTGCTTCCAGTCGGCCCCATGAGGGGCAGATAAATCTTCAGGTCGCTGGTGAAGAACCTGTATGGCAGCCGACCCAGCGCGGCGACCTCCGCAATCTCGTCCGCGCTCAGCGCGCGCCCTATGCCCCACAGATCGCCGATGAGCCCGTCAAACCAGCGCTGACTATCGCTGCGCCTACCAATATCGAACGGCGCGTTGGGCTCGCTGGTAATGTTAAAGCTTGAAACGCTCGACCCGCTCGCCGCGCCGTTGACGTAGAGTTGAGCCACATGCCCGGCGGTGACCGTCACGGCGACGTGGTGGGGCTGGTTCAGGACGATGCTGTTGGTCGCACTGGAGACTCTGATGGGGCCGTCTATGCCTGCAAACCTCAGGTTGCTATCCGCCTGATTGAGATAGAACGAGTATGATGCGTTGCCGACCGCGTTGTGGTGCACTATGCGCCCGAAGCCATTCTGGCCCCAGCCGGTCGGGTATATCCATGCCCCCAGCGTGAAGTCTGCCTGGAAATCCAGGGCCGCGTCCGCCGCCACGGTCAGGTAGTCGTCTGTCCCGTCGAAGCTGACCGCCATCGCGCACCTCAGCTCGTCGTGTAGCTCAGCACGACCGCCCGTACCTCGGCGTCGCCCGTCGCCGTGTCGTCCGTGCCGTCATCGGCGTCGCGCTCCAGCTTGACAAAGAGCAGGTCGCCCGCCGCCATGCCGTCATCGTTGCTGAGCGTGACATCCAGCTTACTCATGTACCCCGCCGTGCCCGGAACGGTCTCATTCGCCGCGTTCACGGAGTCAAAGCTGTCCGCGTCTATGTCGGCGGCATCATCCGGCGTCACCGCCATGACGCTGGCTTCGAAATCCACCTTCCCCGACGTGGCCGACACCATCGAGTAGTAGATGCTCAGGACGGGGCTTGAGCCGAAGTTGTCCGGCACGACCCCCGCGAAGCGTGCCTGCTCGACCGTGCTATCGTCGAACGTCAGGTACGGGTGCCCATTGGCATTGGCCGCCCACGTCGCTGGGGACGAGCCGCCACCAGCATAGCGCAGCGGTATCTCTGCCGTCGCCATATCAGTTCAACTCCTTCAGCAACGCCAGCGTGTCGGCGTGCGTCGCGCCCAGTGCCGCCAGATCGTCGGCCAGAGCATTGATGGCCTGCAACTGCGTCACGGTCACGCCGTAGCCCTGTAGGGTTCCATCCGGCTCCTTCGGCCACGCGCCTATGGCCTCTGTGTTCTCGGCAGCGAAGGTACGCCATCGACTCACATCGCTTGCGAAGTCCGCCACCGCGCTGCCGAGTGCCATTACCTCGCGCCTGACCTGCTTGCTCAGTGCGAGCGCCATCTTGTACTCACTCCTTCCTACGCTTACCTTCTCCGTCCCTTGCCGACCCTCCGCGTGGGCTTGCATCCGCCCCGTCCCCTGTTTGCTCGCTGCCCGCGACCGGAACCGTCTCGCTTCGGAACTCCACGCTTAGCCATATTATTCTCCTATTCTCAACTCGAATTAAAGCCTACGGCCATCACCATACACCGGAGGCATCGGCGGAGCTGGTGTCTCCGGGTAGGTCACTGTGTACTCATCCTGACTAGCCCCTGCCCACCACTCATATAGCTTGGGGGACTCATCACCACCGGCTGGTCTGGTTAGCCTAAACTCCAGCCGCAGATGGTCATGTGCGTCCAGCTCTGACAGCGAGTTCCCTCCCCACGTCACTTCAGATGGTGAGGCATGTGTGCCATCGGCTACAGTGTCGCAGTCTGTATGGTCATAACCCGATATTACCTGCTCCATGTTCTCAGGGTCAAGCACTGCGACGGTCACTTCTCCATCACCGAGTGCCACATTCAGCATCAGCTCCTCCCAACCATCAACGGGCTTAAGGAGCACAGGAGTCACAAACCAACCGCCGGTATCCGTCCCCGTGAGTGCTATGTGGGCCTCTCGGCCTCGATCCCACCAGATCGTACCCCAGTCGGTGTCGAGCGTGTTCTCGTAGGGCC
>JALGTR010000118.1 GCA_029821265.1 Candidatus Zipacnadia bacterium | reverse complement strand
CATCCGCTACGGTCGCGAGAACCTCTTCTGCCTCAAAGTCGTCAACGAGGAGCTGAACGAACTGGGTTGCGGTGGTATCTGCAGACCGGCGATGCTCTGGTCGCCCGCCCCTGAACCGGCCGCGGAGGAGCCCGCGGAGGAGCCCAGCGAGCCCGAGGCACCGCGGGAGGATTGACACGGGCATCGGGCAAGTTCCGGGGGCCGTGAGCGCACAACCTGAAGCTGACAGGAGATTCGTTGTGGAAACGCTGCAGTCAAGGCTCGAAGCCATCGTTGAGGAGCGCCTTGCCGACTGGCCCTCGCAGTGGGAGGGCTATCACTGGCCGGGGTACACCCGGGAGCACACGCTGCGGGTGCGCAAGCTTGCGCTAACCCTCGCCGACGAGGAGGGGGCGGACCGGGAGGTCGTCGAGCTGGCCGCGCTGTTGCATGATATCGAGAAGCGCCGGGGCAATGAGCATGCGTGGGCGGGCGCCATCGAGGCGCGCCGCATCCTCGACGCCCACGATCTGCCCGAGGCAACGATCCGCCGCGTGGTTCACGCCATCGACACCCACGCGGGGGGCAATACGTCTGAGCACCCCATCGAGAACCTCGTGCTCGGCGACGCAGATCTGATCGACGCCAACTTCGGTATCGTCGGCACGTGGCGGTTCATCACCATACGCGCCGGGCACGGCGCCACAGTCGAGGAGACCGTCGAGGGTTTCGAAGGCTGGTTGCCGCGCAAGGACGAACTGCTCGGGCTGCTGAACACGGACGCGGGCAGGAGCGTCGCCGAGCGCCGGCGCGAGCGGATGCACGCGTTCTGCGCTGACGTGAACTCGGCGCTACGCAACGGCCACGGCGATGACGCGCTTATCGCGCTTGTGGAGCATATCAACGCCGCGCACCAGCGTGGGAGCATGTTCGAACAGATCCCCCAGCTGCGGGAGATCGCCCGCGGGGCGGGCAGTGATGCCGCGCTCAGCGCCGTTGAGGCCCTCGAGGCCGAGGCCGTGGGCGCTGCGTAGGCGGCTTGACGCGGGATCGCCGCGGGCGTAAGATTCGCCTCGCACTCCTGGAAGCGCCTCATCTCGCCGCGCAACGCCCGACAATGCCGCCGTGGCCCCGCGCCACCGTTGCCATACGGGGAATCGTCATGGGAAAGCGATCATTCGCCGCGGTCGCGTCTTTCGGCGCTGCGCTGCTGCTTGGTGCCGCCACCCCGTCCCATGCGTATATCGGCCCCGGCGCCGGGATGGTCTTTCTGTCGTCGTTCCTCGCCATCATCCTCGCGTTCGCCATGGCGCTTGTGCTGATCTTCCTTGGCGTCTTCCGTTGGCTGTTTGGCCTCTTCCGGAGCCAGAAACGCCGCGAGGGTGCGAAGGCGCGCCGGGTCGTCGTCATCGGCATGGACGGGATGTCCCCGCCGATCGTGGAGCGGCTGATGGCCGAGGGGCGGATGCCGAACTTCTCCGCGCTTGCCGAGCGGGGAGCCTACCGGCGTCTGAGGACGACCTGTCCGCCGATCTCCCCTGTGGCGTGGTCAACCTTCGCGACCGGCACGAACCCCGGCAAACATAACATCTTCGACTTCCTCCGCCGCAACCCATTCTCGTATCAGCTCGAGCTGTCCTCAACGCGCATGAGGGAGAGCACCCGCGACGTTGGCGTCGGCCCGCTCAAGTTCAGGCGCGCGTGCACGAATGTGGAGCTTCAGCAGAAGGGGCGAGCTTTCTGGGAGGTCCTCGGCGACGAGGGCGTGTTCAGCGCCGTCATGCGTGTGCCCATCAGCTACCCGCCGCCGAAGTTCAACGGTGTGGCGCTCTCTGGAATGTGCGCCCCAGACCTGCTCGGAACACAGGGCACATTCGCGTACTACACGACGGCTGAGGAGGAGATTGCGTCCTACGAGAGCGGCCTGGCCTCGCTGCTCAGGCGCAACGGCAACGGAACGCTCACCGGGATCATTCGGGGGCCCGAAAACCCCTCATCGGCCGAGGGCGAGCCGCTCACCGTGCCATTCGAGCTGCGTACAAACGGCTCCTCCGCCACGCTCATGCTGCAGGGCGAGCGAGTGAAGCTCATCCCCGGGGAGTACACCGACTGGGTGCGGGTGAGCTTCCGGGCCGGCCCGTTCAGGTCTGTAAGGGGCATCACCCGGTTCATGTTGCTCGAAAGCGACCAGCAGGTGCGGCTCTACCAGCTTCCGCTCAACATCGATCCCGCCAGCCCGAGCATGCCCATCGCCCACCCAATGATCTTCTCCTCGTATCTGCAGAAGGCCAACGGCGACTTCGCCACCCTGGGCCTCGCCGAGGACACGTGGGGCCTCAACGAGGGGATCATCGACGATGACGCCTTTCTGAAGCAGTGCTATCTGTTCCATCACGAGCGCCGAAGGCTGCTGTTCGACATGCTCGGCAAGGTGCGCGATGGAGCGGTCGTTTTCGTCTTCGACATCACCGATCGCATCCAGCACATGTTCCTCGGTCGCGCCGGAGCAGACGCACCGCCCGACGCCGCACCGCAGGAGGTCGAGCGGGTCTACGAGGAGATGGACGCGCTGCTCGGCGAGATCCGGGAGCGGCTGGATGACGACACAGTCCTGCTCGTGATGTCCGACCACGGCTTCGGGCGCTTCAACCGGTGCGTGGACCTCAATCGCTGGCTCCACGAGAGCGGATACCTCGCGGTCGATGACGAAGGCGCGATCGACTGGTCGGGCACCCGCGCCTACGCGATGGGGCTCGCGGGGATATACCTGAACATCGAGGGCCGCGAGGCGCAGGGGATCGTCCGGCCTGAGGAGGCTGCGCAGCTCAGGGCCGAGCTGGCCGGGAAGCTGGCGGAGATGGTGGACCCGGAGACGGGCAAAAGGCCCATCGAGCGCGCCTTCGAGGCCCGGCAGGTCTACAACGGACCATGGGCAGAGGGCGCTCCTGACCTGATCATCGGCTATGCGCAGGGATACCGGGTTTCGTGGGAATCGGCGGTGGGCGATGTCGGCGAGCGGGCGTTCTGCTCCAACCCAAGGCCGTGGGCGGCCGACCACTGTCTGCACCCGGCCGAGGTGCCCGGCATCCTCTTCTGCAGCCACGCGATCGACGCGGAGGACGTCTGGATAGGTGACATCGCCCCCACGGTGCTCGGCCTGTTCGGCATCGACAGACCTGCGAGCATGGACGGCTGGGCACACAGCATTCAGGTGGGCGACGGAGCGGATGCCGAGGCCGATGGCGCTGCGCAGGTCGCTGAGGTGAGTGCGAATGACTAAGAGCACACGCCACCAGCAGAACGGCCTGTCGCGCAGAGATTTCCTGCGTCTGCTCGGTCTTGGCGCATGCGCGGTGGGCGCCGGAGCACTGATGGGATGCTCGCGCAGCGTCCCCCGTGGTCCGACCGCCTCGCGCCAGGCCCTGATCCTGGGCTTCGACGGCATGGACCCCGGGCTGCTGCGGCGGTACATGAAGAGCGGGCATCTGCCGAACCTCGCGAAGCTCGCAAAGATGGGCGGATTCACGCCACTGCGCTCCTCGATGCCGCCACAGAGCCCGTGCGCCTGGGCCACGTTCATCACGGGGATGGACCCGGGCGGGCATGGTATCTACGATTTCATCCATCGCGATCCAAAGAGCTACGGCCCGCAGCTGTCGACCTCCTCGACATCCGGGCCCGAGCGCATGGTCTCACTGGGGGATGTTCGCATCCCGCTCTCGGCACCGGAAGTCACGCTGCACCGCAAGGGCCCCGCGTTCTGGAACGTGCTGGCCGAGCACGGCGTGCCGGCGACGATATACAAGATCCCGTCGAATTTCCCGCCCGAGCCGTCAGAGCAGCGAACGATCTCCGATCTCGGCACACCGGACCTGCAGGGCTCATACGGTCACTTCTCGTTCTTCACCGAGGAGCCGGAGGGCGCGTACACGGACGTGTCCGGCGGAACCGTCTATCACGTGCGAGTCCGCGACGGAGTGCTCGAGGCGGCGCTGCGCGGTCCCGAGAACGTGTTCCGCGACTCGCAGGAACGTGCGGATGTGCCGTTTACGGTCTACGTGGACCCGTCGAACCCGGTGGCCCGGATCGACATACAGGACCACCGCGTGCTGCTCAGTGAGGGCGAATGGAGCGAGTGGCTGCGCCTGAACTTCAAGTTCCTCACGGGCATCGCGTCCACGACCGGGATCTGTCGCGTCTACCTGAAGTCCGTGCGGCCGCTGCAGCTTTACATCTCGCCCGTGAATATCGACCCGCTGTCGCCAGCGATGCCGATCGCGACACCCGACGGATACGCCGCCGAACTCGCCGACGCGATCGGCCTGTACTACACACAGGGCATGGCGGAGGACACGAAGGCGCTGCAGGAGGGCGTGTTCACCGACGACGAGTTCATCGAGCAGGCTCGCTTCGTGCACGAGGAACGGGTGCGCGCCTTTGAGTTCGAGCTCGATCGCTTCGAGGAGGGCGTCCTCTTCGCGTACTTCTCGTCCTCGGATCTGCCCGTGCACATGTTCTACCGGGCGATCGATCCTGAGAGCCCGATGTTCTCGCCGGAGCTGGCTGAGAGGCATGGAGACATCATCCGCAGGATCTACGGGGGCCTCGATAGCGTGCTCGGGCGCGCCATGCAGGCGCTGGACGACGACGCGCTCGTGATGGTGATGTCCGACCACGGGTTCGCGCCGTACCGCCGGTCCTTCGACCTCAATGGATGGCTGGTGGAGAACGGCTACCTCGTCGTGGACGACGGCAACGGGCCGGCCTACGAGCGCGCGGACTGGGCCCACAGCAAGGCCTACGCCATGGGCTTCAACGGCCTGTATGTCAATCAGGTGGGCCGCGAGGCCGAGGGAACGGTCCCGCCCGGCCCGGCAAAGCAGAAGCTGCTCGAGGAGATCGCGGGGAAGCTCGCAGAGCTGCGCGATCCGTTGACGGGCGCGAGGATCTTCCGCCGGGTCTTCAACCCCGAGCGCGAGTATATCGACCGCCCCGACGAGGATGTCGCGCCGGACCTGGTGCTGGGCTACGAGCGCGGCCATCGCGGCTCGTGGGAGAGCGCAGTGGGGGAGATCGCGCCGCAGGTGTGGGCGGACAACCTGGACAAGTGGAGCGGCGATCACTGCATGGACGCCGAGGTCGTCGCCGGGGTGCTGCTGTGCAACCGGCCGATCGAGGCCGACCGCCCGGGGCTGGAGGATATCGCGCCGACAATCATCTCGTACTACGACGCCACGCCGCCCGGCAATATGTGCGGCGAGAGCTTCCTGCGACGTTCATGAGGCCGACTGTATGACTGCAATCGCTTTCTGGCTGAGAACCGCCGCGGGGTGGCTGGTCGGAGCGCTGTACTCCCTCGGCCCGGAGGCCGGGCTGGTGCTGGTGTCCGTCCTCACCGGGGTCGGGGTAATGGTCGCGTTCAAGTACACCGCCGACCGCAAAGCGTTGCGCAGCGCGAAGGACAGCATCCAGGCGGCCCTGCTGGGTATCGTGATCTTCCGCCATGACACGCGTACGATGTTCGCCGAGGAATGGCGTCTGATACGCGGCTCGGCGCAGTACATGCTGGCAGGGCTCCGGCCGCTGGCCGCGGTGATCGTCCCGATGGTCGCGATCTTCGCGCAACTCGAGCTGTACTCGGGCTTCGATCCGATCCCCGTCGGCGGGACCGCGCTGGTGACCGTGGAGGCGGGCGGGGAGGCGCTGGGTGAGCTTGCCCACACGACGTTGGCCGGGAACGCGGTGGAGGTCGAGACGCCCCCGCTGCGCATCGAGCGTGAAGGCGAGGTCTGCTGGCGGATTCGCGGCGACGAGCCGGGGCGGCACCGGTTGGTGCTGAACGTGGGCGGGCGGACAATCGAGAAGTCGGTGGTCGTTGGCGACGGCGACAGAGCGGTTCGACTCTCTCCCCACCGGGTGCGGTCGGGCTTCTACGGGACGATGTTTGGCAGCGCAGAGCGACCGCTCCCGGCCGATGCGCCCGTGCAGGCGATCAGCGTGGACTATGAGCCATCGCTCGTGGCTCTGGGGCCGGTGGCGATGCACTGGATCCCGGCGACGCTGATCATCGCGACCATCGCCGCGCTGGTGGTCAAACCGTTCCTGCGCGTTGAGATCTGACCCCCCCGCCGATGGCCACGGGAAGAGAAAAGCGCCCGCCCTCCTCGTGGGGGCGGGCGTTGCTCGCATCACACGGCGCAGCAAAGGGGCGAAAGCGCCGTGCGCGAGCTTCGCCCTGATCGAACTGCTGTGCCTGCAGTGTAACCGGTGCGTGCTAAGCGCATCTTCAGAGGCGATTAAGCCTGAACCAAGGTCGCGGGCGAGACGCAAGGACCGGCCATGAACCGAGATCGTCGCGTGAAGCTGTCGCGCCGAATGAGCTACCTGCTCCGGCACAATCCCGCCGCGGGGAATCTGCGGCCGGACGAGCGCGGTCGCGTTGACCTCGGGGAGCTCGCAGAGGCCCTGGGTGTGCCGGAGGAGGCCGTGCGTGAGGTCGTGGCCCGCGACCCGAAGGGCCGGTTCGTCATCGAGCGCAACGCGATCCGCGCTACGTATGGGCATTCGATCGACGTCGAGGCGCCTGGCGAGGCCGTTCAGCCGCCGGCGGTGCTTTACCACGGGACGCCGAGACGGGCGGTGGAGGCGATCCTGCGCGAGGGCCTGCGACCGATGGGTCGGCAGATGGTGCACCTGAGCGTCACGCGGCAGGAGGCGCGCGTCGTCGGCCGGCGGCGGGACACTGAGCCGGTGATCCTCCGCATCGACGCGCGGGCCGCGCATGACGCGGGCATCGAGTTCCGGCGCTCGGGGTCGGTCTACCTCGCCCCGCGCGTGCCGCCGGAGTTCATCGCAGTTGACAGCTGACGGAGGCGGAGGGTCTGGCGAACCGGCGGCGAACCATCCGGCGCGCGCCACGCCGGGCCTTGGAGGGCAGTATGAGGAAGGGCATACCCTGGACAGTGGCGGTTCCGCCGGAAGTCTACGCGGAGTACTGCGGCGTGACGATGCGGGAGTATCACACCGACCCCGCGGCCCAGATGCACGTGCAGCTCGAGGGGCCGCGGATCCTGCACGAGAAGTACGGGCTGCCGCTGCGGCGGAGCATAGCGCCGGACTTCACCACGTACCTCACCGGATCGCCCTTTGGCCTGCGGTTCGAGGTGTTCGAGGATCAGATCCCCGCGCCCACTGGCCATCCGATCGGCAGTATCGAGGGGGCGGCTGCGCTGGAGGTTCCGCAGGACATGGCCCAGGCGGGGTACTTCCCGCAGGCGCTGGAGTTCTACCGCTGGATGAAGGCCAACGCGCCGGAGGACGTTACGGTCGGCTTCTCGGGAGGCTCGCAGGCTCCGTGGACGACCGCGGTGCTCCTGCGCGGGGAGGAGCTGATGGTGGACATCATCGAGGCCCCCGCGCTCGTGCACAGATTCCTCGCGACGCTCACCGAGAGCGCGATTCGGCAGCGTGAACTTGCGGCGAACGTAACCGGCCGAGGCGCCCCGGGCCCCCGCATCGGCTTCACAGATGACTATGGCGGCCTGATCGGACCCGAGTACTTCCTCGAGTTCGATGTCCGCTACATGGTGCAGATCGCCGACCACTTCGGAGCGCCGGAGCGCACGGCGCACGCGGAACTGCTGCGGAAGCCGCATCTGCAAATACTGCAGGAACACGGATGGGTCTACATTGATGTGGGGACTGACCCGTACCTGACGATCAGCGACTGCCGCGAGGTGCTGGAGATCGACTTCCTCGTGCAGATGAAGTCCTCGCAGGAGCTGCTGCTGGCGACGCCGGAGCAGATCAAAGCGCGCTACCGGGAGATGGTCGCCGAGGGCGCGCCGAGCATGCTGGTGGAGCTGTGCCGCGGCGTGCCGGAGGAGAACGTGCGGGCGTTCGTGGAGATCGCCCGCGAGCTGGAGTAAGCCGCAGGCCGGGCTGCGGATTCGGAGGGGATGGTCAGGGAGCGGTCTCCTCCTCCGCCTGATCGCAGCCGGGTCGACGGCGCGCGGCGTGCAGGTACCTGCCGGTGGCAGCGGGCCGATGGAGCAGGTTCCCGGGCGCCGAACGGCGAGGAGAAGTGTCGACCGTCAGGCGGCGCGACGATCAGCGAAGTTGCTCGACGATGCGCTCGATCTCCCGCAGCGCGGTCTCGGCCTGGAGCTTGCGGCGCTCGCCCTTCTTCGTGCGGCCCTGGGTCTCCGGCCATGGGAGGAGACCGAAGTTCGAGTTCATCGGCTGGAACGCGTCCGGATCGGCGGTCGTGATGTGCTCTGCCAGCGCCCCGATGACCGACGCGCGAGGCATCACCAGCGGCTCCTCGCCGCGGATCAGCCGCGCGGCGTTGATCCCCGCAATGAGGCCCGACCCGGTGCTCTCGACGTAGCCCTCGACGCCGGTGATCTGCCCGGCGAAGAAGAGGTCATCGCGCGACGTGAACTGCCACGTCGGGCGCAGGAGCGTCGGGGCGTTGATGTATGTGTTGCGATGTACCGCGCCGTAGCGCAGGAACTCCGCCTCCTCGAGTCCGGGGATCATCCGGAAGACGCGCCGCTGTTCGGGGTAGGTGAGTGAGGTCTGGAATCCGACGAGATTCCACATCGTCTCCTCGCGATTCTCGGCGCGAAGCTGGACGACCGCCCACGGCATCTTCCCGGTGCGCGGGTCGGTCAGGCCGCGTGGCTTCATTGGCCCGTAGCGGGGCCCGTCGATCCCGCGGGCGGCGATGATCTCGATCGGCAGGCAGCCCTCGAACAGCTCGTCGGGATCGTAGTCAGCGTGAAGCGTGGTCTCCGCGCTCGTCAGCGCCTCGTAGAACGCCTCGTAGGTCGGCCTGTCGAACGGGCAGTTGATGTAATCGGCGTCCCCCTTGTCGTAGCGCGACTGGCGGAAGACGACGTCATGGTTGATGCTCTCGGCCGAGACGATCGGCGAGAGGGCGTCGTAGAAGTACAGGCGGTCGCTGCCGGTCAGTCGCGCGATGGCCTCGGCGAGCGGATCGCTGGTCAGGGGGCCGGACGCGATGATCGTCGGTCCGTCGGGGATCTGAGTGACCTCCTCGCGGCGAACATCGATCATCGGGTGGGACGCGAGGTGCTCCGTCACGCGCTCGGCGAAGCGCGTGCGATCGACCGCGAGGGCCTGACCGGCCGGCACGGCGCACTCATCCGCGCAGCGGATGATCAGCGAGCCGAGCAGCCGCAGCTCCTGCTTGAGGATACCGTGCGCGGAGGTCAGGCGATTGGATTTGAGCGAGTTCGAGCAGACCAGCTCGGCGAACAGGCCGGTCTCGTGCGCCGGCGTCATCTTCTCGGGGCGCATCTCATACAGCACCACCGGCAGCTCGCGCTGGGCGATCTGCCAGGCGGCCTCGGCACCTGCGAGTCCGGCGCCGACTATCGTGATCGGTTGCACTTTCCTGGTTGCAGTCATTGTGGGGGCAGTATATCACGCAAGCGGGGGGCGGTGCACGAAGGACGTCCCGGTCCGGCGAAGACGGGGAGTGACACGTCCGCCTCGCCCTCTCGCCTTCGAGCGCGTGCATGTGTATAATGTGGCCTCGGATTGCGCGCAGATCAGGTCCCGATTCGCTAGTCCGGAACGGACGGTCAAGATATGCTGCTGACGCTCCTGGCGATCCTGCCGATCGTCATCCTCATCGTCGATCTCGTGGTCTTCCGTCGGAACATCATGATCACCGCGCCGATCGTGGCCGTCGTGGCCATCGGGATCGCCCTCGGCGTGTGGCAGATCGTGCCGCTGCTGGTGCCCGGCTCGCTGGTGAAGGGCGCGCTCGTGGCCGCAGACATCTGCGTGATCATCCTCGGGGCGCTGGTCTTCCTCAACCTGCTCCGTTCGCTGGGGGTCATCGACGCGATCGAATACCATCTCGCGCGCATCTCCGAGGACTCGCGCGTGCAGCTGATTCTGCTCGCCTGGCTGTTCGGCACCCTGATTGAGGGCTCGGCGGGATTCGGGACGCCGGCGGTGATCGTCGTGCCGCTCCTCGTGTTCGTGGGCTATCCACCGGTGTTCTCGGTGGCCGCGGCGCTGGTGGGCAACTCGGTCAACGCGGCTTTCGGTGCGGTGGGGACGCCCGTGCGCATCGGCTTTCAGGGCATCGAGATCCCTGGCGTGGTGCAGGCCGGGGCGGGGATCGGTGCGGTCATGTGCGTCTTCGTGCCGGTGATCCTGCTGGGGATGATGACCGCACGGCTGCGCGAGGACCGACGCTTCTTCCTCGACGCGCTCCCATTTGCCCTGCTCTCGGGGCTCGGCGTTGGGGTGCCATACTACTTCGCGTCGTTTATCGGTATCGAGTTCCCGTCTATCATCGGTGCGCTCGTCGCGATGGGGCTTGTGTTGATCGCGCGGCGGTGGGGGGTACTGTTCCCGAAACGTGTGCACACGATCAAGGAGCGCAAGCTTGAGGCTCCGGAGGTCGGCGTGGGGGAGATCGTGACACCCTATGCGCTGCTGCTGGTGGCGCTCGTGGCGGCGCGATATGCGCTTCCGGCGATCGAACTGCCGCTGTTCGCCGGACTGACGCACTCGATCAACCTGTTCAACCCGGGCCTGGTGCTTCTGGCGGTCTCCCTGATGCTGATGGCGTGGTATCGCGTGCGCGGGACGATGGCCAGGGAGATCGCGGGGAAGTCAGTCTCGGCGCTTCTGCGTCCGGCGGTGACGATCTTCTTCATCGTGGCGGTCATGCAGATCATGATGAACTCGGGTGAGAACGCGAGTGGTCTGGACAGCATGCTCTTTTACGCTTTCCGCAACATTCGCAACGCGGCGCTGCCGGCGATCGCGCCGCTCTTGGGCGCTTTCGGGTCATTCGTGGCAGGGAGCGTCACGGTCTCCAATATGATCTTCGGGGCCGCGCAGGCCTCGGCGGCGCAGGCGGTGGGCTACCCGGCGATGGTAATCCTCGCGCTGCAGCTCATCGGCGCGACGGCCGGGAACACGATCTCGATCCCGAACATCATGGCGGCGCAGGCGGCCGGCGACATGTCCGGCAATGAGAACGAGATCCTGCGCGCGGTGCTACCGTGGGTGGCCACCTATCTCGCGCTGGTTATCGTGCTGGGGCTGGTGGCGCTGCAGGTGGTGGGGACGTAGGGGCAGGTCTTATCCCGCCCGCCAGATAACGCCGAACCACGAGCGATCTGCCCGCGTGAGGCCGGCATGGCGGCGGATCTGCACCAGAAGCTCCTCGTGCTCCTCGACGCAGCGTGGGATATCCACGGTACGATCGGAGGTCGTCAGGCGCATGCGCGGCGGGTGGAGAACGCCGCCGAACGTGCCCACCGACAGGCTCTGGATGTCATCCCACGCAAGCTCCTCCCACTCCTCGCCGCCAACCGGCAGTCGGATGCCGCTCTCGGTGAGCGCAATCAGGCCGCTGCGCAGCTCGCGAACATATCTGCCCATGCGCTGCCCGTCTGCCATCGCCCTTTGAGCGCCAGCCAGCGCCACGACCGCGCCGATTACGAATGCGCCCGGGTGGAAGAGCCACAGCCAAACGCGCCAGGCGATGTAGGCGGGCAGGCCCACGTAGAGCGCCACCCTGAAAGGCATCGTCGCGAAGGGCAGCCACGCGATGTTGCCGGTGGTGTCGCAGGCGAACTCACCTGGCGTCGCCTGCTCCTCCGCGTCGGAGTTGCGGGGCGTCATCTGATCGCCTCCGTCAATTCTCCGCGGTGATGCGCACCATGTGCACCGTGGGCTCCAGGCCGTCACAGCCGAAGAGCGTCGGCGGGCCATCGACAGGCGCGCGGCCCATCTCGTGGATGCCCGCGTCCTCGAGATGCACCTCCCGAAGGCCACGATCCAGACCCTACGGGCACGGGCGCAGGATGCCGATTGCCGCGCACCATGAGACGTGACTGCTGGTCCTCACGGCGCGGCCTCTGCCGGAGGCAGGTTCCGCCAGATGTGGCCGAGCCACAACAGCGATTCTGCAAGCTCCTGGTGCGATTCCATCACGTCCCCGGCGACCTCGTTGGGGTCGGTCGAAAT
>JALGTR010000117.1 GCA_029821265.1 Candidatus Zipacnadia bacterium | reverse complement strand
CGATCCGCAGATCCCGACCCTGACGATACTCGCAAACGGTGACCCGCCGAGCGAGCGAACGGCCGTGTGGATGACCCACGACGACAGCGCGGTGTACATCGCCTTCAGGTGTGAGGAGTCGCAGATGGAGAGGCTGGTCGCCCGCGGACACGAACGCGGCGATCCGCTCTACCGTGACGACGACGTCGAGGTCTTCATCCTCCCACCCGGCGCGACACGCACGCTGCAGTTCGCGGTCAACCCTCTGGGCACCATTAGCGACAACTTCGGCAACGATCAGCCGTGGACCGCGGCGGCGAGGCAGTACGACGACCACTGGACGGTCGAGATGCGCATCCCCTTTGGTGTGCTTGGCGTCGAGGGCACGCCGGAGCCGGGGACCTCGTGGAGCGTTCAGTTCGGCCGCCAGCAGAAGCCGAAGAGCGAGACGACCTCGTGGACCCCCGGCCAGGCCTTCAACGTACCGGAGGGCTTCGGTCTCGCCATCTTCCAGTAGAGGACGCGGATCTTCCACGCCCTCTACACAACGTGCGCATGGGACGGGCGCTTCACGCCGACCTCTTTGCTGCGAGGGCCCGCGGCCTCGCCCGCGCGTGCTCTTCCCTGCGTGATGGCAGCGACGGCCCTGCTCGAGCGCGATCCTCCGGCGGAGGACTTCGACGGAGGGCGCGTGAACATACCTGCGCTGACGGTCTCAGGCCACCCGATCGATCGGAGTCGAGAATCATGCGCATCGTCGCCCTGTTTCTGCTCACGATCGCGCTGTGCCTGGCGGGGCACGCGCAGGAGAACCCCATCACCAACGGATCGTTTGAGCGTATCGACGAACGTGGTGTGCCCGAGGACTGGGAGCTGCTCGGCGACTGCCGGGTGACAGATCGCGCACACTCGGGCGATAACGCGATGCTCCTGCAGCGCGATTCGGCGGAGGGCCTGTGCGGCCTGAACCGTCGGTGGGAGCCGGGAAGCGGCGAGCAGGGGGCGATGCTTCCAGTGCTTCGCGGCGGGGTCACGTTCTGGTACCAGGCGCTCGAGGCGTCGGACCCGAACGGGCTCACCTTCAGCATCATCCCCATGAGCGCGGAGCCGTTGGAGGTCGGCGGCCTGAGGGTCACCTATACGGTGCCCGCCGGGCATATCGGCGACGGCCAGTGGCATCAGGGCGCGGTCGCCTACGACTACACCGGGCAGTCCTCGGTCAGGTGGGTCCACGTATCGCCCCGTCTGCGCGGGGAGAGCGCGGCGCTGATCATCGACGACATCGAGTGGGTCGAGCAGGTCGGGCCGGTGCCGTCGCTGACCTCGCTCGAACTCGAGGAGGTCGAGGGCCGCGAAGGCCACGACTGCACGATATCAGCCACGGTCCGGAACGTCGGAGACAGGCCGCTGACCGGGACGGAGGCGCGCATCGAGCTGCCCGCGGGGCTGAATGCCGCGGGCGGGGCGGCGCGAGAGATCGAGGATGTCGCTCCGGGGCAGGACCGCACGATCACCTGGGAGGTATCCGGGGCGCGCGATCGCGCGGCGCAGATCACCGTCAGCCTCACCGCCGGTGAGCACACCGCAACGCGCTCGCTCGACATCACACCGCAGTTGCATGTGCTCGGCCTGATGGCCGCGCCCTCCGTGGTCGAGGAGGGGCGCACAGCCGAGGTCGCCCTCGTGGTGCGGAACGATGGCCACGCGATCGTTCGCGAACTCATCGCCGACCTGCTGGCTCTGCCGCCCCTCGGGCTGGCTGGCAGCGCACGGCGCCAGCACGTCGATACGCTGCCTCCCGGTGCCGAGGCGACGCTCACCTGGGACGTCATCGCGAACGGCCAATCGCCGGCCGCCCGCCTTCAGGCTGCCGTGAGGGCATCGAACGCTGACGCCGAGCGCGTGGCCACCGATCTGGTGGCCGGGCCGCTTCAGGCGTCTCCGACACTCCCGGCCGGCGATCCCGGTGTGACGGTGGACGCGGACGTCGCAGCTATCGGAGACGGTCGCATTCGCCTTCTCTTTCCGCGAGCTGCGTTCGGCTGGGGCATCGCGAGGCTGCAGCGGCGGGTGACCGGTGCATGGCAAACGGTGGCGACTCTCCCGCGCCTGACGCGCCTTGCCGTGGACGCGGCGGCCGATCGGTCAATGCTGGTCTACGGTGAGCAGATCCGGCCAGCGTCCGTCCCCGGCGCCGAGTACGCCCTGGAGCTTCTGGCCGAGGCGACCGATCCGACGGGAGTCCGGTGGGATATCCGTCAGACCGTCGCGATGCGACGGGATCCGACGCGGTTCGAGTTGCGGGTGGCCGCAACACCCTCAGCGCGCGTCGGTCTGCTGGCGTTCGACGGCCCCCTCGTCTGTGTCGGCGACGGCGCGCCCCCGGGCACCGAGCGGCTCGACGCCATCTTCCCGGGACTGGAGTGGCTGGTCCGCGGTGAGTGGTCCTCCAGCAGCCTGGACATCGCCCCGGATCATCCGCACCGCATCCGCTACGTGCCCCACCCGCACATGGTCACGGTGCCGATGATGTGTGCGCGCCTCGACACCCCCGCCGGACCTGACGCCACAGTCGCGCTCTCGTGGGATCATCTTCAGCCGTACCTGGGCGATCACGACCGCCCGAGCCCTGTCTTCGCCTCACCCGATCGCTTCGAGGGCCGCCAGGCGACCACGATGGGCCTGTTCGCGCCCTCGATGCCCGAGTTCGTTGAGCCGAACGCCCGTGTCGCTCACACGCCGCTGCAGGTTGCGGAGGGGGAGACCGTTGCTCTCAGCGCAGCGCTGTGGCTCACTGACAACTCGGATGAGACCGCCCTGGTGGCCCTGCAGCAGTGGTACCGGCTCCACGGCGCTCCTGAGCCGAACGCCCTGCCGCACGGCGACGATCTGGTCGATGAGGTCGAGTTCGACATGGCCGCCTATCTGCGCTCGATGTGGAACGAACAGCAGCGCAAGTGGCATCCGATCTTCTTCGGGCCGCCCGACTGGCGCGAGCCGCGATGGCTGCCCGACTTCCTCTACGACCTGCGCGTCGGGTCTGAGCTTGCGGAAGACCGGCGCGTGGCGAGCGCGGCGCGAGAGCGCTATGAGCATGTGGTCGAACTCAGCGGCCTCAGGCCCGTTGCCGATGACCTCGGCTTTCATTTCGCGGGGCCGGCCGCAAGGCTGCTATCTGAGGCGCAGCAGGTGGCCGGGATCATCGCCGCTCAGCGCGAGGACGGATCGTGGCGTTTCAACGCCTACGTCGCCACCTCGGGCGTGTTCAGGGGCAGAGATTACGGGGAGCTTGGCCCCGACGGCGCCGCCGAGGTCGGGACCTGTGCGGCCAACGCGCGGCGGGTGCTGCGGTTCGCGCGCATGACCGGCGATCAGCAGGCCCGGGAGGCGGGCCTCCGCGCGCTCGCCTTCATGGAGCGTTTCCGGGTGCCGCGCGCCGCGCAGGTCTGGGAGGTGCCGGTGCACACACCCGACATACTCGCCTCCGCACACGCCTGCGACGCCTATCTTGAGGGCTATCGCATCACGGGCGACCCGCAGCATCTGCAGCGCGCGGTGTACTGGGCCTGGACCGGGCTGCCCTTCGTCTACGTCTGGGATACCGAGGGCTTTGAGTTCCTCAAGTACGCCTCCATCCCGGTCTTTGGCGCCACCTGGTATACCGGAAGCTGGTTCGGCCGCCCGGTGCAGTGGAACGGCCTGGAGTATGCCCGCGCGCTTCAGCGTCTCGCGCGACACGACGACTCCGCCGACTGGGCCACGATCGCCCGGGGCATAACCGTCAGCGCGATGTACCAGCAGTACACCGACGAGGAGCACCAGGCGCTCTGGCCCGACAGTATCAGCGCGATCGACAGGAGCGATTCGGGCCCGAACTTCTCGCCACGCCGGATCCTGACGAACTGCTACGAGATGCTCGGCCTTGAGCCCGATCCGTTGACCGTGCCTGTGACGGCCGATGGCGGCGAGATCCTGCTTAGCGCGGCAGCGCAGATCGATGCTGCTGCGATCGAGGGCGATCGCCTTCGCTGTACGGTCACCTGCCCGCCGCCGCTGGGAGGCTTCCTGGTCATCTGCCGCGCCTCTCGTCCCGCACAGGTGCGTGTCAACGGCTTCCCGGCTCCCGGCGCGGTTGCGCCGGCTGAGGCCAAGCCCCCC
Organism: Candidatus Zipacnadia bacterium; assembly: GCA_029821265.1. GTDB lineage: Bacteria > Armatimonadota > Zipacnadia > Zipacnadales > UBA5352 > JALGTR01. Next base: position 7,871 of record JALGTR010000117.1, on the reverse strand, counting down.
TCCTGGCGATACATCGACGACGCGGCGCTTATCGAGATACGGCTGCCGGGCCCCGGAGAGCACACGATTGAGCTCGATGGTGTGCGCTTCCGTCCCGCAGCACTCGGCCCGGCGATCGTGCAGAGGCTCAACTTCGACTTCGACGCCGATTCCGAGGGCTGGCGCAGCGCCAACGACCTCGCGCCGGTCGCCGCCTCGGATGGCATGTTGCAGACAGCAACGACCGGCGGGGATCCGTATATGGTGCGCCCCAACTGCGCGATCGAGGCCGCGGAGGTTCACCGGATACGGTTGCGCATGGCCCTTGAGCCCGGCATGAACCCAACCTGCCAGCTCTTCTGGACCACCCGGGTCGATCCCGGCTGGAGCGAGGCGATGTCAGTGCACTTCGATGCCGTCGCCGATGGCCGGCCGCACGAGCTCATCGTGCCCGTCGGTGATCATCCGCGCTGGGAGGGGACTGTCACCGCGCTGAGGCTGGATCCGGGCGGGGGTCGGCCCTTCGGCGCGGTGCGGATCGATTACATCCGCGGCGAGTAGTGGGCCGTCATCGTCCCTGCCAGCGCAGGATCGGGTTTCGCGCGGCCTTCACCTCATCCACCCGGCGAACGGGCGTGGAGTGCGGCGCGTCGTGGAGGATCTCGGGATCCGCGGCCGCCTCGCGCGCGATCTCGCGCATCACCTCGATGAAACGGTCAAGCGCAGCCTTCGTCTCCGTCTCGGCCGGCTCGATCATCAGCGCCTCATCGACGATCAGCGGGAAGTACATTGTGGGCGGATGGATCCCGTGGTCGAGCAGGCGCTTGGCGATGTCTGCGGCACGCACACCGGTCTCCTCGGCGATGGTCCTCGCCGACAGCACGCATTCGTGCATGCACGCGCCGGGGTAGGGGAGATCGTACACATCCTCAAGCGACGCGCGGATGTAGTTCGCGGCCAGGACCGCATCGCGCGCGACCTGCGCAAGCCCATCGGCCCCGCAGGCGCGGATGTACGCCCACGCGCGCACCGCGACGAGGAAGTTCCCGAACCAGCTCTGGACCTTCCCGATGCTCTCCGGGCGGTCCCAGTCCCACGCGAGGCGACCGTCCTGCTCGACCAGCCGCGGCACGGGCAGGAACGGCTCCAGCTCGGCCGTGACGCCGATCGGGCCGGAGCCCGGTCCGCCGCCGCCATGGGGCGTCGAGAACGTCTTGTGCAGGTTCACCTGCACCGCGTCGAAGCCCATCTCGCCCGGCCGCCCGTGCCCGAGCAGCGCGTTCATGTTCGCGCCATCGCAGTACATCAGCGCCCCGGCATCGTGGACCATCTCGGCGATTTGCAGCACCTGGGCCTCGAAAAGTCCGAGCGTGTTGGGGTTCGTGAGCATCAGCGCCGCGACGTCGTCGTCGAGTGCGTCGGCGAGAGCCTCCGGCGAGACCCGGCCGTCGTCGCCCGACTCGAGCACCGTGACCGTCCAGCCGCAGCGCGCCACTGACGCCGGGTTGGTCCCGTGCGCGGTGTCCGGCACGATCACGCGGGTCCGCTGCGTGTTGCCCTGCGAGTCATGCCACGCGCGGAAGACGCGCAGCGACGTGAACTCCCCGGCCGCCCCGGCCGGCGGCTGCAGCGAGACGGCGTCCATGCCGAGGATCGCGCACAGCCACGCCTCCAGCTGGTGCATCAGGCGCAGTGCGCCCTGTACGTGCTCCTCCGGTGTCGCCGGGTGCAGACGCGCCCACCCGGGATCCGCCGCCAGCGCCTCGTTCACCTTCGGGTTGTACTTCATCGTGCAGGAGCCCAGCGGGTAGAAATGCCCGTCCACGTTGAAGTTTTGCGCCGCCAGCGTTGCGTAGTGCCGCGCGATCTCCGGCTCGCTCACCTCCGGCAGGCCGGGCGCCTGCGCGCGCAGATGCTGCGCCGGTATCAGCTCCTCGGCGCCCTTCTCCGGCGCCGGCATCCTCGTACAGCGCTTGCCGCGCTGGGAGATGTCGAACAACGTTGGGTCAGCCATCAGTCATCCTCCGGAATGTGCGTGGCCGTCACGAGCGCATGGCCGCCACGAGGCCATCGATCTCCTCGACTGTCCGCCGCTCGGTCGCAGCAAGCAGCAGGCAGTCGTCGAGTTCCTCGTAGTCGCGGGCGAGCGTTGGTCCGACGAGGTATCCGGCTCCGGCCAGTTCCCGCACGAGAGCCTCGGCATCCCCGGCCACCCGCAGCACGAATTCGTTGACGTACGGGCCCGCGAAGCGCGGCTCCAGCCCGGCCGCGACCAGCTTCTCCCGCAGGTCATGGGCTCGCTCGGCTCCAAGCAGCGCCACCTCGCGCAGGCCCTCAGGCCCCAGCGCCGCCATGTATACTGCCGCTGCGAGTGCGCAGAGCCCCTCGTTCGTGCAGATGTTGCTCGTGGCGCGACCGCGCCGGATGTGCTGCTCGCGGGTCTGCAGCGTCAGGCAATACGCCTCCTCGCCAGCGGCATCGACCGTCCTGCCCACGACGCGTCCGGGCATGCGGCGCAGGAACTCGTCGCGACAGGCGAAGATTCCCAGCAGCGGGCCTCCGTAGCCTGGCAACAGCCCGAGTGGCTGGCCCTCCCCGACGACGAGATCGGCTCCGTACTCGCCCGGCGGCGTCAGCAGCGCGAGTGAGATTGGCTCGACCATCGCGACGAACAGCGCTCCGGCCTCATGCGCCTGCTCGCCGGCCTCGGCCACCTCTTCGAGCACACCGAAGTAGTTCGGCTGCTGCAGGGCCACGCAGGCGACCTCGTCGTCCAACATCTTCGCGAGTTCGCCCAGGTCGGTCTGCCCGCTCTCGTCATCCCACGGGATCTCGACCACCTCGAGGCCTGTCGCCTCACAGTACGTGCGCGTGGCCCGTCGAGCGGCGGGCGAGAGCGCAGCAGAGACCAGCGCCCGGCTTCGCCGCGTGCTGTTGGCGGCGAGCAGCACCGCCTCGCCAAGCGCAGTCGCGCCATCGTACAGCGACGCGTTCGCGATCGGCATCGCCGTCAGCTCGCAGATCATCGTCTGATACTCGAACATCGCCTGCAACGTGCCCTGCGACGCCTCGGCCTGGTATGGCGTGTAGGGTGTCACGAACTCAGGTCGGCTGGTGACGCTGTGCACGATGGCAGGGATGAAATGATCGTAGATCCCGCCGCCCGCAAAGCAGGTCAGTTCGTCCAGAGTCCGGTTCTGCGCCGCCAGCGCGCCGGCATGGTCGAGCAGCTCCATCTCGGTCAGTGGCGGCGGCAGATCGGGGCGGGCGCTCTCGCGCAGCTTCTCGGGGATCTCAGCGAACAGCTCATCGACAGAGTCCACGCCGAGCGCCTCGAGCATCTCGCGGCGGTCGCGTTCGGTGTGTGGCAGCCAGGGCATCTCAGGCTTCCTCTTCGCAGTGTTCGGCGTAGCTGGCCGCGTCCATCAGCGCCTCAAGCTGGGACGGATCGTCGGGCGCGACCACGATCATCCAGCCCGCCTCCCAGGGATCCTCGCTCACGGTATCGAGGTCGTCCATAAGCGGCTCGTTGACCTCGCGCACCTCTCCGCTGACGGGCGAGATGAGGTCGGAGACGGCCTTCACGCTCTCGATCTCGCCGAACGGCTCGCCCTGCCGCACGGACGTCCCGGCTTCGGGCAGATCGAGGTAGATCACGTCGCCGAGCTGCTCGGCGGCGAAGCTGGTTATGCCGACACGGACGAGGTCGTCCTCGACCTTTGCCCATTCGTGCGTCTCGGTGTACCTGCGATCTTCCGGAAACTCCATCATGCGCCTCCTGTCGTCTACGTTTCGCGTACGTCGATGTCGTCTCCCTGTCAGTTGTTTCGGCGCACCGGTGCCGGCTCGGCCCGGATGGCCCCTGAGGCGTAGGCGCACCTGACCTCCCCATGGCGGTCACGGCGGCCGGTGCGCAGCCGTCCGCACCGTTCCTGGCACGGATCCTCGAGCGCGTGCGCCCTGCCGGCGCTACCGGGGAAAGCGCGGGATCACGGTCGCAGACTCATGCAGTGGAAGGCGGTCGCCGGGCGTCAGCGCGCCAGCATCGCTGAGATCTGCCGATCGCTCCAGATGCCGCGCGGGGTAAAGCAGCAACTCGGTGCCCTCGCGGGCGAGCCTGCGGTCGATCCACGCCATACCGATCTGCGCCTCACCGACGGCCGCGCAGCTTGTGACCCAGCCGACCATCTGTCCCCGGCGCGATCCTGCGGGATCCTCGGCGCGTATCGCGCGCGCGCCGGCATCCAGCCGGAAGCGCACGATCTCAAACTCGCGCTCCTGCTCGCGCTCAAGCAGGGCCTCCCGGCCGACAAACTCTCCCTTCTCGAAATCCACGAAGCGCGCATAGCCCGCCCCGAGAGGGGTGATCTCGTGCGGCCCAGCCAGCTCGTGCCCGTAGAGCGGCAGCCCGGCCTCGATGCGCAGCGAATCGCGGGCCGCAAGTCCCGCCGGCCGCACTCCTCGGGCGCCTCCTGCATCGAGGATCGCCCTCCAGATCTCGACAGCGCGATCCGACGGCACAAATAGCTCGTAGCCGATCGACGCCCCGGTGTACCCCGTCCGGGATATGATGGCCCGCGCTCCAAGGACGGTCCCCTCAGTCAGCTCGAAGCGCGCAAGCTCGGCAGGGCCTCTCGGCGCGTCAACCAGTCCCGCGAGTACCTCGGCCGACACGGGCCCCTGGAGGGCCATCCCCGTCAGCCGGTCCGCGCCCGCCGAAACTGCGGTGAGGTCACTCAGTGCGACCTCATAACGCGTCGATTCTTGAGTCAGCCACTCACGCACCCTGTCAGCGTTCGCAGCATTGACCACGGCCAGGAACCGATCGTTCGCGAGGCGGTAGAGGATAACGTCATCCAACGGCAGCCCGTCCGGATCGAGGAGAAACGCATAGCGGCAGCGCCTGGCGTCAATCGCCGACGCGTCCGCCGTTCCGACGTAGTCCAGGAAACGCTCGGCATCGCGGCCGTTGAGCTCGATCACGCCCATGTGGCCGATATCGAAGAGGCCGGCGGCCTCCCGCACCGCCTGGTGCTCCTCCGATGCCCCGGTGTACCATAGCGGCATCTCCCAGCCCGCGAACTGCGCGAATCGCGCCCCGAGGCGTCGATGCTCCTCGATAAGCGGTGTCTGCCTGGGCGTGTCCTTCCCCCCGACGTCCTCTGCCGTCCCGGCCATTCCTGTCACCACGCTTCAGTGTGCTCCCGCTGCATCATCCCAATGCGCCCTTCGAGTGCCATATCCCTTCCTGCCCGACGAGGTTCGTGGCCCTGCCGGTCTTAACGCAAAAGACCGGAGGCCGCCACCATCGGGCGGCCTCCGGTCGATGACGGCACTGCTGCGCGATTAGTCGCGATCCCAGATGTCGTTGTCGGTCAGCAGCACGTCGATCCGCATCCACTTCGAGTGCCCGTCAACGAATGTGACGTTCTGGCCCTCGTTGTGGCGGCGGGCGTTGTTGTCACCGTACACGTAACGCGAATCCCAGGAGCATGTAGTGGTGGCGAGGGACGCCGGATAGACGCAACCACGATTGATCTTCTGGTTGAGCTCACCAATCATGATTGTGTTGGCCGGTTCCTGAAACTGCGCCAGCGAGTAGGGCCCGTGGCCCACCCAGCCTCCACAGTAGTAGTAGTTGTAGCCGTAGCCGCCGGAACCGGCCCAGCCCGGCCCGGGCGCCCTCAGATGCGTGGCGCTGGGGCAGACGAAGATATCCCAGTTCTTAATGTAAGGCTGCAACACCGTCAGCCAGTAGCCGACGTCCGCACCCCACCAGTAGAGAGGTAGCACTTCATCGTAGTCCTGTACATACATCATCACGGCGAGGCCCTGCTGCTTCGCGTTGCTCAGACATGCGGCCTGTTTGGCCTTCTCGCGCGCCCGGGCGAAGACAGGGAAGAGAATGGCTGCCAGGATCGCAATGATCGCGATCACAACCAGCAGCTCGATCAGGGTGAAACCTTTGCGCATGAACGTCGTCCTCCCTTCAGCTCTGTTGCGACCGTGTAACGGCAATGAATGACGAAATGAACCAACCTGACAGCATACTCGTCTTTCTCAGCTTTTAACGTGGCACCTCCCACCTCCGCTGATTCTTCTTCTCTTTTTCCTGCAGTAATCCCGGCGCATGCCCCTGCCGCCGGGTGAGCGCGCGACCGCCTGTCGTGGAGGGACCACGACACGCGTCGGGGAAGCAGTATGGACAGTAGGACTACCGTCACGAGGTGAGAAGAGATGGCTGGACAAACGATCCGTGAACCCGCGCGTGAACTGCCGGTGGTCGCCGAGGCCGACGTCGTGGTCTGCGGAGGAGGTCCGGCGGGTACAGCGGCGACGGTTGCCGGTGCGCGCGCGGGCGCGGACGTCCTGCTTGTGGAGCGCTACGGCTGTCTCGGCGGGCTGGCGACCGGCGGCCTCGTCATCGTGCTGCCACCGCTGACACTCGGCAAGCATCAGGTCATCGGCGGGATCGGGCAGGAGACGATGGAGTGCCTCCACTCGACCGGCGAGGCGGCCTACCGCAACGAGCGTGGTGCAAGTGTCTTCGACCCGGAGGCGCTCAAGCGCGTCTCCGACGAGATCTGCGTGGCGGCGGGAGCGCGCCTGCGCCTGCACTCATGGGTGGTGGGCACCTTCGGCGAGGCGGATCATCCCGAAGGCGTGATCGTCGAGAGCAAGGCGGGCCGACAGGCCATTCGCGCCAGCGTCATCGTTGACTGCACCGGGGACGGAGACGTGGCTGCCCTCGCTGGCGCCGGGTTTGAGCGCGATGACCGCATGATCGGCCTGCCCTTCCGCGTCGGGAACGTGGACATAGAGCGCTGGCTCGCCGGAAGGGCCCCAGATGGCGGTGGCACGCGGACGATCCATGAGGCCGCGCGCGAGGCCGCGGGTTACGAATCTTACTTCGGAATATCCCCCGTTGACGTGGAGCCCGGCGTCGTGTGGGGAAACAACCACATGGCGACCGGGGACTTCCTCGACCCGGAAGTGCTGACGCGGATGGAGATACGGGGCCGGCGGGCGGCATGGGATGCGCTCCGAGTCCTGCGCGAGCGAATGCCGGGCTTCGAAGAGGCGTGGATGATCGACACGGCCTGGCAGATCGGAGTGCGCTGCACCCGCCGCATCGAGGGCGAGCATCGGCTGACATTCGCGGACATGCAGGCGCGACGGCGGTACGAGGACTCGGTGGCTCTCGGTAACGACTTCCGCGACCCCGACCTGGTGTATGAGATACCGCTGGGATCGCTCATCCCCCGGGGCCTCGACAACGTGCTCGTGGCAGGTCGGTGCATCAGCTCCGATGCGGAGGCGATGGAGCCGCTGCGCGAGATCCACTGTTGCTGGACGATGGGGGAGGCGGCGGGCACGGTCGCTGCACTGGCGGCTGATCGCAACGGGAGCGTGCGCGAGGTGCCGGTCGATCAGGCGCGAGAGTTGCTGACTGACGCGGGGGCGGTTGTGGACCTGCCGGAGTAGACGCGGGACCGAGTCCTGCCGGGTCGATTCAGGCGCGTCCGCAGTCTCTGACGACATGGGCAACGATCTGATGAAGGTCCCGGATGGCGAACGGCTTCGCGAGCGTGCGGACCCCCGTCGAGCGGATGAACTCGCTGCGCTCGATCCCGACGGTGTCACCGGTGACGATGACGAACCGGCAGACTTGCCGGGGCCAGCGTGTGGCGACTGCGCGGTAGAAGCGCTCTCCGTCCATGTCGGGCATGCGCAGATCCGACAGGATGACGTCGAAGGTGCGGCGCTCGAGATGCCTCAGTGCAGCGCCGGCTGAGTCCGCGGTCACAACCTCGGCGCCCTCGGACGACAGGGCCTTGTGCACGAGCGACAGCAGCGGCTGTTCGTCATCGACCACGAGCACCGAGATTCCG
>JALGTR010000116.1 GCA_029821265.1 Candidatus Zipacnadia bacterium | reverse complement strand
CTACCAGTACCGCATCCGCGCTCAGTACACGAACGCCGGCCCATCCCCGTGGGTGGAGTTCGAATCCGTCCAGTTCCCGGGGTAACGGAACAGACCGCGAGCCGGTTTCTTCGGATCTGATGCACACAAGCTGCCCGCGGTGCGCACCCGCGGGCAGCGCCGGTTAACCCATGAATGCCAATAGAACTCTGCTGCTGCTGACAGCCACTCTCGCCTGCGCACTCGCCTGTGCACAGGCGCCACGCTTTGACGGCGTGCGTGTGAACCTCTGGCCGACACCTCGCGTGGTTCCCGCGGACGGGAGAACGCAGGCGACGGTACGTGCCGAGCTGCGCGACGCCACCGGGCGACCGGTTCCTGATGGCACCACCGTGGTCTTCCGGATCGATGGCGGCCAGCTGAGTATCCGCGGCGATGAGCGCAGGCAGGCGATCACGACATCAACCGTCTCCGGATCCGCCACCGTCTTTGCGACCAGCACCGAGCCGGGCATGGCGCAGATCGTCGCCGAGCTGACGACCGGTGAAGGCAAGAACGTCACGTCCGTCGCGTTTGTGGAGGAAGGCAGCTCGCTCGTGGGCGGGACCGGGGTCGTTCACGTCCGCGGGGGATGGGTGGGCTATGCTGTGGATCTCGGTATTGTCGAGGCCCGCGACGATGCGGAGGTCGAGTTCAGCGGCGTCACCATCCGGGCGCGCGATGTCGTTCAGGTGGACATCAAGCGCCTGACCGTCAGGGCGCACAACGTGCGTGTCGAGGTTGATGGCCGGTTCCTTGAGGCGGACGCAATCAACTACGATCTGATGAGCGGCCAGGGAACGCTCCGGCGCTTCGGGTCCGAGGGCCTGGAGAGGGTCTGTTTCGACTGCTACACGCTCGAGGAGCGCACACCGGAGCGGGAGATACCCGGCAGCGAATTCGAGCTCGACACATCCGAGGCAAGCGCATGGGCCGTCGCGGAGGGCATATCCATCCATCCGCAGGAGAAGATCGTCCTGCGCGACGCAACGGTCTACGCGGGCAGCTCGAAGATCATCGACCTGCCCAAATACTGGGTCATCGCAATGCCGGGGTATACCGGGACGACACACTCGCGGGTCCTCGGCGTCAACTCCGCGGGAGATCTCGCGGTCGATTTTCCCTACTTCTACCGCGTCGATGAGACCACCACGGGCGCTGTGAAGATCCAGAATGGCGCAAGCGCCGGGAGCGTCATCGCTCGTGACGACTGGTCGCTGGCCGTCGAAGAGGCCTATGACACGGGCACGGCCGAGGGCGCCTTCAGCCTCGTTGGCCTCCCGCGTGATGATTGGGGCTTCCAGTGGCGCGATCAGCGCTCGCTCGGTGAGCGACGCGACGCGCATATCACGGCCTACACGCCCGATCACCAGAGCTACTACGCCGACGCGAACATCTACGAGTGGTGGGGTGACGAGCGGCTGAACCTGACGGGGTCTCTGCAGCGACCCCGTGGCGAGGGCCTCTCCTACGCAGCCAGCGCCGACTATCTCACGATGAACCGCCCGCTGGGCGCCTTTGACGCGAGCTACCGTCTGGGCACCGCCGTTGGCGTGCGACATATCCACGGCTTCGACAGCGGCCTCGTCGGGGAGCATCAGGTCTATGGATCAGTCAGCTTTCCGCGGCAGTACATAGCGGAGCGCACGTCCCTGACCCCAACTCTGCGCAACACGTTCACCTGGGATACGTCAGGCTTCCAGCACAACTCGCTGCGTGGTGAACTGTCGCTGCGCCAGATCGTCAGTAGTGACAAGTCGTTCCGGGTGTCCTACGAGGGGCAGCTGTCCAGCGGCGATCAGTCGGATGGCTACAGGCATCTGCTCAATCTCGACGTCCGGGCCTATCACGGGCTTAATCTCACCAGCTACCTGACGGGCACCTACGATCTCACTGAAGACGAGTTCTATGGTTTTGGGCTCGTCGATTACTACTTCGACGACCGATGGCGAGTTGGTCTGGCCGCCACGTACTACCAGTTCGATGAATCGGCCTACGACGACTACGAGATCACCGTCGCGCGTGATATTGGGGGAACCGAGATCGGCCTCCGGTGGTCTGAGGCCAGTGGTCGGATCTCCCTGGAACTGGGCGAGATGACCGGCCTCGGGCTCTACTGAGCCGCCGGGCTGACCGGACCATCACCCCGCCGCCGTCGTTGACTGCAAAGCCCCTGCGGGATTCCCTCGCGCCCCACCATGTGCTATCATAAAGGATACGTTGTCGCGCCCGCCTGAGGGCGCACACCGGGTTGTGGATGGAAGATCATGCGCAGGCTGAAGGTCGTGTCAGAATTCGAGCCGCGCGGCGATCAGCCGCAGGCGATTGAGAAGCTTTCGGCCGGAATCCGCGAGGGCTACCAGCATCAGGTTCTGCTTGGCATCACCGGATCGGGCAAGACCTACACGATGGCGAAGGTCATTGAGCAGGTACAGAAGCCGACACTGGTGATCGCCCACAACAAGACCCTGGCCGCGCAGCTGTGCGCTGAGTTCCGTGAGTTCTTTCCTGAGAACGCGGTGGAGTTCTTCGTCAGCTACTACGATTACTACCAGCCGGAGGCGTACCTGCCGACCACCGACACCTACATTGAGAAGGACTCACAGATCAACGAGGAGATCGACCGGCTGCGTCACTCAGCCACGCAGGCTGTGATGGAGCGCCGCGATGTCGTCGTGGTGGCGTCAGTCTCCTGCATCTTCGGCCTTGGATCGCCCGATCAGTACGAGGAGGTCACGCTCCGGCTGCACGTGGGGCAGACCGTGGACCGTGACGAGATCCTCGAGCAGCTCGTGAAGATGCAGTTCATGCGCAACGATTACGAGCCCAGGCGGGGGACCTTCCGGGTGCGCGGTGACGTCATCGAGATCACCCCCATGGACGAGGACGAGGTCGTCCGCATCGAGATGTGGGGCGACGAGATCGATCGCATCATGGTCATCGATCAGATGACCGGCGAGATCATAGAGGAGAAGCAGACCGCGGTCGTCTTCCCGGCCACCCATTTCGTCGCCTCGCGCCAGCGCACCGAGAACGCCATAGCCGCCATTCAGCGCGAACTGAACGAGCGCCTGGAGTACTTTCATCGCGAGGGCATGCTTCTCGAGGCACAGCGCCTCGAGCAGCGGACCATGTACGATCTGGAGATGATCCGCGAGGTCGGGTATTGCACGGGCATCGAGAACTACTCGCGGCACTTCGACGGTCGCAAGCCGGGCGAGGCTCCATTCACGCTGATGGACTACTTCCCCGATGACAAACTGGTCATCGTCGACGAGTCACATCAGACGCTTCCGCAGATCCAGGCGATGTATCACGGCGACCGCTCCCGCAAGGTTAGCCTCGTTCGTCATGGTTTTCGGCTCCCGTGCGCGCTTGACAACCGCCCGCTGACCTTCACGGAGTGGGAGGAGCGCGTCGGGCAGGTGATCTACACCTCCGCGACGCCGGGCGATTACGAGCTCGACCGTGCCTCGCAGGTTGTCGAACTTGTCATTCGCCCCACCGGGCTGGTGGATCCGGAGGTCGAGGTCCGGCCCACGAAGGGGCAGGTTGATGACCTCATCGGCGAGATCCGCAAGCGCGTCGAGAGGAACGAGCGTGTGCTCGTCACGACCCTCACGAAGCGGATGGCCGAGGACCTGACCGACTACCTCGCGGAGCTGGATATCCGCGTTCACTACCTGCACTCGGATATCGAGACGATCGAGCGCACCGAGCTGTTGCGCGATCTGCGCCTGGGCACCTTCGACGTCCTCGTCGGCATCAACCTGCTGCGGGAGGGGCTCGATCTGCCGGAGGTCTCGCTCGTGGCGATCCTCGACGCCGACCGCGAGGGCTTCCTGCGCTCGGAGACTTCTCTGATTCAGACGATGGGCCGTGCCGCCCGCAACGTTGAGGGCCGCGTGATCATGTACGCCGACGAGATCACCGACTCCATGCGGCGAGCGATCGACGAGACCGAGCGTCGCCGCGAGAAGCAGATCGCGTACAACGAGGAGCATGGGATCACGCCGCAGACGATTAAGAAGGCAGTCCGCGACGTCATCCGGTTCCATCAGCAGGCCGCAGAAGAGGCCGAGCGCACCGTTCCCAAGGAAGTCGCGGACGAGCTCGCCGCCGCCGACCTCGACGCGCTCATCGCCGCCCTCGAAGAGGAGATGCACGCCGCGGCCGAGGATCTCGAGTTCGAGCGCGCCGCCGAGCTGCGCGATGAGATCAATGAGCTGCGCGCCATGGGGGACCGCCAGTGACCGTGCGCGAGAGCATTCGGGAGAAACTCAAGACGGTTCCGGATGAGCCGGGCGCGTACATGATGCTTGACGCCTCCGGCCGGGTGATCTACGTCGGCAAGGCCGCCTCCCTGCGCAAGCGATTGCAGCAGTGGTTTCGCGACGAACAGAAGCATAGCCCATGGGCGACCCGCATGGTCGAGAGAGCAGCGGCCTTTGACTTCATCGTCACCCGCTCCGATCTCGAGGCGATGACCCTCGAGTATAATCTCATTAAGGAGCACCAGCCGCGCTTCAACATCAAGCTCGCCGACGACAAGAGCTACCCGTATCTGCGCCTCACCGACGAGCCCTATCCGCGGCTGATCGTCGTCCGCGACCTCGCGCCAGACGCCCGTGTGCAGATGCCGGGACGCTACCGGCAGCAGCGGGGCCTGCACGACCCACACCAGCAGGAGGTCCTGAGCCTCCGTGACGGCCGGCTGTTCGGCCCATTCCCGAGCGCCTCGTCGATGCGTAAGACCATGCGGGTCGTTCAGCAGCTCTTCGGCCTGCGAAGCTGCCGCCGGAAGCTCGACGGCCAGCCCTGTGGCCGCCCGTGCCTCAACCTGCATATCGATCGCTGCGTGGGACCCTGCACCGGCAAGGTGACACGCGAGGAGTATCAGCAGATCTGCGATGAGGTGGCGCTCTTTCTGTCCGGCAAGTCCGACGAGGTGATAGAGCGCCTACAGGCCGATATGGAGGCTGCCGCCGAGAGGCTGGACTTCGAGCGCGCGGCACAGCTTCGCGATCGCCTACAGGCGGTGCGCAAAGTCACCGAGGGGCAGCTGATGGTCGCGACGGAGGAGCGTGAGCAGGATGCCATCGGCGTCGCGGTGCAGGAGGGCAATGCCGTCGTGGCCATCCTCTCCGTCAGGCGCGGGCGACTGCTCGAAAAGGAGCAGTACACCCTCACCGGGGTCGGCGAGCGCCAGCCGGGCGAGGTGCTCGAGGAGTTCATCGGCCACCACTACTCGGAGGCTCACGTGCCTCGGGAGGTGCTGCTCGCCCACGAGATCGAGGACCCTGAGGGCTGGACGGAGATCCTCTCGCAAATGCGAGGCCTGAAGGTTCGCGTGCACATCCCAAAGCGTGGCGAGAAAAGACGTCTGGTCGAACTCGCCGCGCACAATGCCGAGCTGGCGCTGGGGCGAGAGGCGGGCTCGCCCGAGGAGCGGAGAGCGCTCGAAGCGCTGTCTGAACTCGCCGATGCCCTCGATCTGGAGGAGCGGCCCGAGCGGATAGAGTGCTACGACATCTCCACCACGCAGGGACGCGAGAGCACCGGATCGATGGTCGTCTTCGTCGGGGGCATGCCCGAGAAGTCCTCGTATCGCCGCTTTCGCATACGCGCGACTGAGGGGAAGCCCGACGACTTCGCGATGATGGACGAGATGCTCCATCGTCGGCTCCGGCGCGCGGCCGAGGGCGATGAGAAGTTTCTGCCGCTGCCGGACCTGCTGGTCGTCGATGGCGGGAAGGGGCAGCTTAACATCGCCACCGCCGCGCTGGAGTCGTGGGAGATCGATGACGTCCCGGTTGCGTCCCTCGCCAAGCGCGAGGAGGAGGTCTTCGTGCCCGGGCGCCAGGAGCCGGTCGATATGAGCGAGTATCCGCAGGCCCGCCGCCTCCTCCAGCAGATGCGCGACGAGGCTCACCGCTTCGCCATCACACACCACCGTGGGGTGCGCGGGAAGCGCCTCACCGAATCCCTGCTCGAGGAGGCCCCGGGCATCGGCCCCGCGCGACGGAATATGCTCCTCACGAGCTTCGGATCGATCGACAATATCGCCCGCGCCTCCGTCGAGGAGCTCGCGGAGGTTCCGGGCATGACCGAGAACGCCGCACGTGCGGTCCACGAACTGCTCGCCAGGTATGTGGAGAACGGCCAGTCATCAGGCGATTAGCAGCACGGCGCAACGGTGGGAAGCAGACATGTCGAGAGGGGCGCCACGGTGGGCGCCCCTCTCGCATTCGTCGATGCTGCGCCTACGACTGGCGCTGTCGGATGTAATTCAGGCGCCCTCCGGCAAGCAGGATCTGTCGCTCGCGGTCGGACAGATCGTAGCTGAGCGTGATCTCCTGGCCGGTGCGGTTCACGGTCGCGGTGACAGGGGTGTTTTCGCGCAGCGCCTTGCGGACGTCGTCCATCCTGAGGCGATCGCCCTGCTCGAGGGCCTCGTAGTCCTCAGCAGCGATCTCAAGCGGCAGGATGCCGAAGTTCACGAGATTGGCCTTGTGAATACGGGCGAACGATTCCGCCACGACGGCGGCGATCCCGAGGTGCATTGGCGCCAGCGCCGCGTGCTCGCGCGAGGAGCCCTGACCGTAGTTCTCCCCGCCCAGTATGACCCCTGGAGCCTGCGTGAGCGCTCGATCGGGGAAGTCCGGGTCGATGCCAGAGAAGACATACTGGCTGATGGCCGGGATGTTACTGCGCAGCGGCAGTATCTTCGCGCCTGCCGGCATGATGTCATCGGTGGTGATGTTGTCCCCGACCTTCAGCAGGACGGTCGCCTCGATCTGGTCCGGGAGGTCTTCGCGGAGTTCGACGAACTGGATATTGGGCCCGCGCTTCACCTCCACGTCGCTCGGATCATCCGGCGGCGGGATGATCATGCTGTCATCCACCTCGAAGATCTCCGGCAATGAGACGATCGGGGGCTCGAACATCCTGGTGGGATCGACGAACCTGCCGTGGATGGCGACCACTGCCGCGATCTCCGGGCTGGTCAGGTAGATTCCGGCGTCCGCCGTGCCGCTGCGCCCGAGGAAGTTGCGGTTGAACGTGCGCACGCTGACACCGCCGCTTGGCGGCGCCTGGCCCATGCCGATGCACGGCCCGCAGGCAGGCTCGAGCACTCGAGCCCCGGCGGCGAGCAGGTCCGCCAGCGCTCCGTTGCGCGCGATCATCTCCTCCACCTGTCGCGAGCCGGGGGAGATGACCAGGCTCGTCCGCTCGCTTACGGTGCGGTCCTTCATGATCGCCGCGGCCATCATCAGGTCCTTCAGCGACGAGTTGGTGCAGCTGCCGATGCAGACCTGATCGACCTCCAGGCCCTCCAGCTGTCTCACCGGCACGACCCTGTCGGGCATGTGCGGCCGCGCCACCATCGGCTCGATCTGCGACAGATCGAGCTCGATGACCTCGCTGTATTCGGCGTCAGCGTCCGCCGCCAGTGGCGAGAACGCTTCCTCGCGCTGCTGAGCGAGCAGGAACTGATGCGTCACCTGGTCGGAGGGGAAGACGGAGGAGGTCGCACCGAGTTCGGCGCCCATGTTCGTGATCGTCGCCCGTTCGGGCACAGAGAGGGTCTCCACGCCCGGCCCGAAGTACTCGAAGACCTTTCCGACCCCGCCCTTGACGGTCAGGCGTCTCAGCAGCTCGAGGATGACGTCCTTGGCCGTCGCCCAGCCGGTCAGCTCGCCGGTCAGCAGCACGCCGACGACCTCGGGCATATTCAGGTAGAAGGGCTCCCCGGCCATCGCGGCCGCGACGTCGAGGCCGCCGGCTCCGATCGCGAGCATTCCCAGGCCACCGGCCGTCGGCGTGTGCGAGTCCGAGCCGAGCAGCGTCTTGCCCGGTATCCCGAAGCGCTCGAGGTGCACCTGATGGCAGATACCGTTGCCCGGGCGCGAGAAATACACTCCGTGTTTGGCAGCGACGGTCTGGAGATAGCGGTGATCGTCGGCGTTCTCGAAACCGGTCTGAAGCGTGTTGTGGTCCACGTAGCTGACCGACAGCTCGGTTTTCACCCGCGGGATCTCGAGCGCCTCGAACTGCAGATACGCCATGGTGCCGGTGGCGTCCTGGGTGAGCGTCTGGTCGATTCGTATGGCGATCTCCTCGCCCGGGTTCATCTCTCCCGAGACGAGGTGCTCGGCAATGATCTTCTCTGTGAGGGTGTGTGCCATCTGCGTGCTCCTCGAACGATGTTCTGGATGCGATCGGCCATGTAGCTGTCAGCGTGCGCGCGGCGCGGGAGGCGGCTCTGTCTGCCGACGGCCGCTCTCGATATGGGAACCGCCCGCGCCCTAACGCGTCAGGGCCGTGATGGAAGCAGGTGTCGCCAGCCTCCGCGCGGAAACTCCGCCTGAACCACCATCCCTCGCCATGATCATACTCAGGAGGCGCACTCCGTTCATGTCTGAGCCGGGAAAGCTCGTCGTCGGCTGCCTGGGCGTCCTCATCGGTCTCGCTCTCGGCTTCGCCGGCCTCACCTACGTCATGCAGCTCACCGGCGGCGCGCTGTTCGACCGCCAGCTGCTCGGCCTGCTCGTAGCCGTCGGGCTCGTTGGCGGTGGAGCCGCCCTCTTCGGGTGGCTGGCGCTGACGATCCCCGATATGATCGAGCGCCACCGCAAGCGGACGGCCCGTAAGGAGAAGAAGCGCTCGCGGCGGTGATCCTCCGTGCGTCGCGGCCCCGCGGCGCACCCGAACGTATCAGCGACGGGGCGGAGGGGCCTGGGGGGCCGGGCGCGGCCCCCGCCGGTCCTCGATGACGAGCCGCTGCGTGGTCCGTTCGCCCGCCTTCCGCACCTCGACCACGGTGAGCCCTGCCTGCGGATCCCGGTAGTACCCCTCGACGGACACCCCCTGCGCCCCGCTCGGTCTCGCGGCGGTGAGCGTCGGCAGGTCACTGGATGGATCGGGAGGCCGGGCAAGCCCGAGTGCGATCGTGGCCACGGCCACGGCGAGCAGGCCTGCGAGACCGTAGATTGCCCAGCGCCAGAGCTTCGCGCTGGTGAATCGGCTGTATGTCCACCGCGCCTGCCGGTGCCACAGTCGCCTCCGCATGGTAGCTCCCCCGGTCGTCCGCCAGCGTTCGGGTTTTCAGTTCCCGACAGGTGTGGCCCGGGCGTATGAACCGGTCACCTTCGTGAGGCGAACCTTGACAGGCTCCTCGGTGTCGGGCGAGACCTCCGGCACGTAGACGATCAGGCCATCAACACAGCCGACGAGGCCCATATCGGGCACACGGAGCAGGTCTTCGGGCTGCAGTTCAAGCTTATGACCGGCGCGGCGACGCCGCAGGCGGCGCAGACGGCGCCGATCGTCCAGCGGTATGACCTCGAAGTGCTCCGGGTTCATGCTACGGTCGGCGCGCGCGTAGATCTCGACGCCGAGCTCCTCCTCGATCTCGTCCACGAACTCACCGAACGGTCCCACGAACTCGAGAATCACCTGAGGCGTTGCGACGATATGGAATATCTCGGCGTCGTCCTCGCGTTCCTGTCGGCGGATCTCTCGTTCGATAGCGGCGGCGACGGTCTCGGCGTTAAGGACGAGGCCCTTGCCCCCGCAGGTGGGGCAGGTCTCCTGGAGGGTCTGGGCGAGTGACTCGGAGGTGCGCTTGCGCGTCATCTCGACCAGCCCGAGGCGCGTGATGTGCATGATGCGCGTCTTCATGCGATCGCGCTCAAATGCCTTGCGCAGAGCCGCGCTGACCCGTTTGCGGTGCTGGGGCTTGTCCATATCGATGAAGTCGATGACGATGATGCCGCCGATGTCGCGCAGTTTAAGCTGGTTCGCGACCTCCTCGGCGGCCTCAAGGTTGGTCTTGAGGACCGTGTCCTCGAGGCTACGGCCGGTGAACTTGCCCGTGTTCACGTCGATGGTGGTGAGGGCCTCAGTCTGCTCGATGTTCAGCCAGCCGCCGTGAGGCAGCCAGATCTTGGGCTGGAGCGCGCGCTCAATCTGCGGCTCGACGTCGTAGTGCGTGAAGATGGGCTCGTCCTTGCGATAGAGCTTGACCCGGTCACGCAACTCAGGCGCAACGTTGTGCAGCAGGTTGAGAACCTTGTCGTAGGTGACCTTGTCATCGATGACGAACTCGGAGACCTCGGCCGAGAACACGTCGCGCAGCACCTCGAGCACCAGGCTCAGGTCCTCGTGCACCAGCGCCGGCGCCTTCGCCTGCTGGGCGCGGCCCTTGATGGTCTGCCAGAGCTTCAACAGGAAGCGTACATCGGCTTTGAGGTCCTCTTTGGTGGCGCCCTGCGCCCGCGTGCGCACGATGATTCCGAAGTCATCGGGACAGATCTCGTGCCCGAGACTGCGCAGGCGACGGCGCTCGTCCTCGTCCTCGATCTTCTTGGACACCCCGACCTTCTCGGAGGTGTCGGTCATGAGCACGAGGTAGCGGCCGGGCAGGGAGATGCGGCGGGTTCCCCGGGCGCCTTTGTCCTGCAGAGGGCCCTTAACGATCTGCACCAGGAACTCTTCGCCCTCGCGCACGACCTTGTTGATCGGCGGGAACGCGCTCATCTTGCGGCGCATCTTCTGCCGTGACGGCTCTTCGGGGACCGCGTCCGAGACGTGGAGGAAGACGTTCTTCTCAAGTCCGCACTCGACGAAGGCGGCATCGAGGCCGCGAACGACGTTCTCGACCCTGCATTTGTAGACGTTGCCGACGACCCGCTCGCCACGCTCAACCATCAGCTCGGTCAGGCGGTCGTCCTCCATAATTGCGACACGCGTCTGCCTGTTCGTAACATTTGCGATAATCCTGCTTGACATGTGACTCCTCTCTTCCCCCGTCGGCGCACAGAACAGGAATCACCAACGATGGGCGCTGCCCCCTTTTGAGGCCGCCCAGCGCGTGTGGTTCCGGCTGCACCGACAACGAAAAACGCAACAATTCTGTGATCGGTCTTACGACCACTTCTTGAGTCCTTCTACGGCGGCGAGGTCGGCCCCGGCCGCCCAGAAAGCTTGCTGAACCGCCCGCGGCGTTTCAGTAGACCCGCAGGCGGGTGATGCGTCGTACGTCCAGGTCATGCTCGCGATCGTCAATCCTCGCGAGTGCGTCCTTCATGACCTCCAGCACCTCAAGCGGCTTAACCAACTCCTGCTGCCTGAGAGCGAGGGACATGCGAAGACGCGGCCCGGCGTCGTCTGCGGTTGGAGCCAGAACGGTGAGATCGTGGATGCCGGGCCTGATATCGACTTCTCTTGTTCGTGACGTGGTTTCGCGGACGATATGGAGAGTTCCTGCGTTCATCACCGACTCCGCCGCGCGCTCAAGCACGGCCGTGTCCACTGTCCCCGGGCCGAGCTCAATCTCGTAGTCCGCGCGCTCCTTGCCTGACACGTGCTTCTTCTTCTGTGAGGAGACAACTTCAGCCTCGACGAGTTCGAGGCCCTCTGGAAGCTGCTCGGCCAGAGTCCGGAAGACCGTGTCCGGGGCTATCGGCTCCGTCAGTTCGATCTGAGCCAGTTCGCGCTCGCCTCCAACCCCCACCGGCAGGGCGTCGGAGAAGCCGATCTGTGCACGGGGATTATACCCCTCGGAGTATTTCACAGGCAGTCCCGCCCGGCGCACGGCGAGGTCCATCGTGCGCGCCAGGTCCAGATGCGACAGATAGCGCATCCGACCGGCCTTCCGGAAGGTGATGATCGCAAAGTGCCGCACCGGGGGCTGCATTATTGCCCCTCTTCCGTTCCCCAGCGCACCGGCGGGCACTTCTCGACCAGCGCGCTCATCCCACAGCCCTGGCAACCGGCGGCGCGGCAATCGGGTGTGAGTTCGCCCGAGAGCGCGCAATCCAGCTCTCTGCGCAGGAAGCTCTTCGTGACGCCTGCGTCGATCACGTCCCACGGCAGCTCGGCTTCGACGGGAAGCGCCCGTCGGGCGTGCTTTACGATATCGATCCCGTGCGCGGCAAACGCGCGCTCCCATCGGGCGTACTCGAAATGCTCGGTCCAGCCATCGAAG
>JALGTR010000354.1 GCA_029821265.1 Candidatus Zipacnadia bacterium | reverse complement strand
GGAGCGCGGCCAGGTTCTGGCGCACGCGCTCGATGTAGCGCTCGATGCTCGGCTCGCCCCACGGCGGCGTGCGTTCGGCGCACTCCGTATCCTCCTTGATCAAGAAATACATCGGGTGTTGCACCAGCGCCAGTTTCGTACGCATCGCATCCTCCATATCGTGCGTTGCACTGCCTTTCTAGACCATCACCCAGGTGCCCTCGTCCGCGCTGCGGAAGATCGCGTCGATCACGCGCATGTTCGCCACGCCATCCTCCAGCGGCGTCGGGACAGCCGCGTCGTTCAGCACCGCCTGGGCGAACAAATCGCACTCGATCCGATAGTGATCACACACATCGAACCCGATCTCCTCCACCTTCGCTCCTCGATGAAGCCAGATCCTGATCGGCCGATCGGTGGGGGCGCTGAAAGGCTCCTCCAGCTCGATGCGCCCCTCGGTCCCCACGATGTTGACGCGCTGGTGAGACGCCGCCCGGATCGAACAGGTGAATGTCGCGCTGCCCACACCAAAATCCAGGATGCCGGACGTCAGACGGTCCACTCCGGATTCCGGATCTCGCTCGACGAGCCCCAGCACGCGCTGCGGCTCCGCGCCGAAGATGAAGCGCGACTGCGAGATGCAGTAGCAGCCCACGTCCAACAGGGCACCGCCGCCAAACGCGCGGACGTTGCGAATGTCGCCAGGATCCTTAAGGGTGAACGAGAAGAACGACTGAATCGTCCTGACCTCCCCAATCTGCCCCTCTGCGACCAACTGACGGGCACGTTGCCACTGCGGATGGTGACGGTACATGAAGGCCTCCATCACCTTCAAATGCGGATGGCCCCGCGCGACGTCCAAGAGGCGCTGTGCATCCTCTGCGCTCACGGCAAGGGGCTTCTCACACAGCACGTGCTTTCCAGCCTCCAAGGCCCTGATGGACCAGGGGACGTGCAGATGGTTGGGCAGTGGATTGTACACCGCCTCAACATCGGGGTCGGCCAGCAACGCTTCATAGGAGCCATAGGCCGTCGGAATGCCCAGCCTCTGCGCCGCTCCGCGCGCCTTCTCAAGGCTTCGCGATGCGATTGCGACGACCTCACAGTGCTCACCCGCCTGCATCGCGGGAATCACCCTTTCGACACCGATGCGAGCGGTACTCAGAACGCCCCAACGAACTCTATGCATGGTCTTGGCCCCCTCTCGTCGATCTTCACCAGGCCGGCGTCGTGGCTCCTGTCATCGCAGCCCTCATGGTCGGTGATGCGGATACGTTGGCCCCGGGCCGCCTCGTTGCCGACCACCACGAAGCAGAACGGCCTCGCTCCACGCCGATAGCCTCGACCACTATCACGCCAGCCACAGAGCGGTCACTTGAAATCCTCGCGCGGCGGCGAGAAAGCGTCGATCGCTACCGAACCCGCGCGCGCCACGCCCCCGTGAGCGACGCCGCCCGGCACAAGGACGCTGTCTCCCGGTCCCAAGGTCACCACCTCATCGCCAACCTTCAGCTCCAGCTCCCCGCTCACCAGATAGGTGATCTGTTCGTGAGGATGAGCGTGAACGGCCAGTTCCGTTCCCGCCTCAAAGGTCGTCTCGACCAACATGCTGGCTTCGCCCCAGACGAGCGTGCGCCGCCAGATGCCCTCCCCTACCGCCACCGGCTCCACGTCAGCATAACGGGCCAATTTGAACGACATACAGCTTTCCTCCACCATAGATCTCGCGGTGCCTCTGGCGACGCCGACCCCCATCCGTCTTAATCAGCCAGGAGCCGCTCCGTCTCTCATAGCCTCAATAACATCTGTTGTCCATGACGCACAGCTTGCCGGCTCACCCAGTGTCAGACCCCTCATATTCTACCGCAAGCGGACGGCGACGCCAGCTTCAAGCTCCTCGCGGCTCAGGCGCTGTGCTTCACAGCCGTTGATGGAAAGGGTATAGTGGGAAGCCGGCAGTCTCCCGAACTTGACCCACACTTCGCGCGACCCGCGATAGGGAAACTCCAGCTTCTCCAACGCCGAAGCTACGCTCAGATGGACCTCAGACCCCTCCCAGAGGTCAATGGAGGCTACAACACCGTCAATGGGCGTCACCGTCCGATTCTCACCATCGACCCAGACCCCGCCGAAGCGGCGATCAAGGTAGGCGCTGGCGCCCAACCCACCGCCGGCACTCCAGTTCATCCCGATCCAACTGTAGCCAGAGCCAGCCCCACAGTGGTGAATGT
>JALGTR010000004.1 GCA_029821265.1 Candidatus Zipacnadia bacterium | reverse complement strand
CCATGGTGGCAGACGCGGGGAGTACACCTACCAGAAGATGGCCGCGGAGGCGGCCCGGGTCAAGGGGTATCTCTCCGAGGGGTTCGATGTCTACGCGTTCTTCAACAATGACGCTCACGGCTGGGCGATCGAGAACGTCCGCCAGCTCATCGACTACGTGAACGCCTGACTGCGCGGCGCATGCTGCCGGGCCGCCCCATTAGACGAAGTCTCCGCGCGCGAAGAACCGCCACTCCCGCTGGCCTGTCGCCAGCTCGTGCGCAAGCTGCGCGGCCTCCGCCACCGATGCCTCGACCCTGGGATGGAGCGTCTGTCCGGGGACGATCTCCGCGGGCTCGATACCGACGACGAGCACCTCGGATCCCGCCGGCATCGAGGAGAGCTCGATGGCATCGATCAACGCCATCTCGCCCGGGCAGGAGATGTAGTCTGCCCGCGCCTCGGCGTCGGCCGGTGAAAGGCAATGCACTGTGCCGGGCTCCTCGCCAAGCTGTATGGCTGCGAGGATGATGGCCCGCTGCACACTCGCAAGCTCCGTAACGAGATCGAACTCGTCGGTGCCGCCGCTGATCAAACGGACATTCTCCGCGATCGGCTGCGCGGCGAGCTCCTCGACGATGAACAGTCCGAGGGCATCATCCCGCCGCCGCGGATCGCCGATCCCAATGATGACGATTTCCTCCTCGTGTGATCGGCCCGGTACTGCCACGGCTTCCACCTCAGTTCGTCTCCACGCCTGTCGCTCCATCAACAGATCCTGGGCAGCAGCTCTCCGGCCGGGAGATCGATCAGGCGGGACGTACCGAGAGTCGTGCGCGCCGATACGCGCCCGGCCGGTCCGTCGCCGACTTCGCCGCAGATCGTCGCCTCGCGTCCGAGGTCGTGCTCGAGCATGGCCGCGAGGACATCATCAGCGGCGTTGGGCGCCACCACTGCCACAAGCTTGCCCTCGTTCGCGATCTCCAGCGGGCTCATGCCCAGCAGTTCGCATGCACCACGTACTTCGCGGCGCACCGGGACGAGACCCTCCTCGATCTGCATCGAAACCCCCGAGGCCATCGCAATTTCGTTGAGCGCCGCTGACATGCCGCCGCGTGTCATGTCGCGCATCGTCCGCAGATGGCCGCCGGCAGCCTCAACGATCGTCTCCGCGAGCGTCAGCAGCGAGGCGCAGTCGCTCTCAACGCTCTGCCCGAGGGAAAGCTCCTCGCGGGCCGCGAGGATACACACACCGTGGTCGCCGAGGCTCCCCGAGACGATGATCTGATCGCCCGGACGCGCCGCTGTCGCTGATGGAGGCGGCTCCGCAAAGCGGCGGCCGACGCCGGTTGTGGTGATGAATATCCCATCCGCCGCGGACCGGCCAACGACCTTCGTGTCGCCGGTGACCACGTGCACTCCGTCGGCCTCGCAGGCGGTCCGGATCGAGCGGACGATTCGGCGCAGATCCTCGAGAGGGAAACCCTCCTGGATGATCATACCGATGGCCAGCCAGCTCGGCCGCGCGCCCCGCATGGCGAGATCGTTGATCGTACCGCAGACCGCCAGCTTGCCGATGTCGCCACCGGGAAAGAAGATCGGCTTGACGGTGAATCCGTCGGTGGAGATGGCTGTGCGCCCATCGTCGATCAGCGCCGCATCCTCGAGGTCCCCCTCGCTCATGACATCGGAGGCTGCGAGCAGCTCGCCGACGATAAGGTCGTGCATGAGTCTGCCGCCGCCCCCGTGCCCGAGGGTGATGATGTCATTCCGCCGCGTCAATCTGCGTCCTCCTCACTGCTTACCGCCTGATTCGCTCATGCCGCCCGGTCTTTCGCCGTAGCGAAACGCAGCGGCGCAGGCGCCCTCCGAGGAGACCATACACGGCCCGAGCGGATTCGCCGGCGTGCAGGCGTTGCTGAAGGCGCGGCACTCGACGGGCCGGATCGCGCCGCGCAGCACCTCGGCGCACTGACAGGCCGGATGCTCGGCGCCCTCGCCGACCTCCACGCCGAAGCGCTTCAGGGCATCGAACTGCGCGTACTCCTCGCGCAGCCTCATGCCTCCCTCGGGGATCATCCCGAGACCCCGCCATGACGCATCGCAGGGCTCGAAGACCTCGTCGATCAATGCCAGCGCCCGCGGATTGCCGTCCTCGCTGACGGTTCCCGGGTATGCGTTCTCGACCTCAGCGCGTCCCTCCGCGAGCTGCCTGACCAGCGCCAGCACCCCGCGCAGGATCTCGTCGGGTTCGAAGCCGCCGACGACGCATGGCACGTGGTGGCGCGCCACGAACTCGCGGTACGCTGCCCAGCCGATGATCGTGCTCACGTGACCCGGCGCGAGGAGGCCGTCGAGCTGCACATCCGGGGCCGCCATCAGCGCATCGAGCGCCGGGAGCAGCCGCTTGTGGGCGCAGAACACGGTGAAGTTTCCGACATCACGATCGCGTGCCTCCCGCAGGGCCACCGCGACGCTCGGCATGGTGGTCTCGAAGCCCACCCCCAGCAGCACGACCTCGCGCTCGCCGCACTCGGCCATCTCCACAGCGTCGATCGGCGAGACTATCACCCGAACGTCCGCGTCCCGCGCCCGCTCGTGAGCCAGCGACGATTCGCTGCCCGGCACGCGCACCATATCGCCAAAGGTCGCGATCGTCACCTCTGGGATGCGCGCCAGCTCCAGCGTCGCGTCGATCTCACCGGCGGTCGTCACGCACACCGGGCAGCCCGGCCCGGACAGCAGCGTCACACGCTCGGGCAGCAGCTCACCCAGTCCGTAGCGCGCGTACTGATGTGCGTGCGTGCCGCAGACCTCCATGAGCGTGCAGGCCTCGGCGGCGACCCCGGCGACCTCCTCGGCCAGTTTGCGCGTCCGCGCGATCAACTCCTCCTGGGCGCTCTTCACAGCATCCCCAACTCCCGGAACAGCACCAGGTCTTCGCGCGCCTTGTCGGGGTCGAGCTTCGTAATCGCAAGCCCCGCGTGCACGCGCACGTAATCACCCACCTGCGGGTCCTCGATCGCATCAACGCGCGCGGTCGAGCGACTTCCTCCGAGCTCCACCACCGCGGTATTGCCATCAAGCTCCACGATCCTGAACGGGGGTGCCACGCACATCACTTCCACCTCGCAAGCGCAACCGCCGCCTGACCCAGCGCCAGGCAACCGTCGCCCGGCGGCGTCGAGCGGTGTATGATAGGCCTCAGGTTCCTGTGCTCCAACTCGCTCATCAGATCTTCCAGCACAATGCGGTTCTGAAATGTTCCCCCGGAAAGCGCCACGAGCTCGATTCCGCGCTCATTCGCTGCCCGCTCCGCTGCATCGGCGAGCATGGCGACGAACGTGGCATGGAACCTCCCCGCGATCCGGCCTCGGTCCATCCCGCCATCCAGATCGTCCACGATCGCGCGGAATGTTGGCCGCGGATCGATCTCCAGCGCCGTGCCGGTCTCGTTGATCGCGTAGGCGTATGGCTTCGATCCGCGCTCCGCGAGCGCCTCCAGTCGCATCGGGGCCTGCGCCTCGTACTGCACGCGGTCCCCCAGTCCGATGATTGCCGCAACGGCATCGAACAACCGGCCGGCTGATGACGCCATCGGGCAGTTCACGCCACGCTCGATCATCTCCGCCAGCGTCCGCCACGCGTCGCGATCGAGCCGATCGACACATCCGATCCGCAGTTCCTCGGCGAAGTTCGGCCCGTACGTATCCTGCAGCCACGCCGCCGCGACCCGCCACGGTTCGTGAACCGCCGCGTCGCCGCCGGGCAGCGGGACGTAACGCAGATGCCCCGCGCGCTCATAGTCGGTCGCATCGCCGACCAGCAGCTCGCAGCCCCAGATGGTCCCGTCGGCGCCGTAGCCGGTTCCGTCACAGATAAGCCCCACCGCCGGCCCGGGCTCGTGGTTATCAGCCAGCACCGCCGCGAGGTGTGCGTGATGATGTTGCACCCGCGCGAGCGGCAGGCCGCGGCGGTTCATCAGCCCCTCCGCGTGACGAGTGCTCAGAAAGTCCGGGTGCAGATCGCAGGCAAGCGCTTCCGGCTCGACCTGCAGCAGCATCTGAAAGTGCTCCACTGAGCGCTCGAAGTAACGCAACGTCTCGAGGTCCTCGAGGTCCCCGATGTGCTGGCTCAGGAATGCGTTGGTCCCGCGCGTGATGCAGAACGTGTTCTTGAGATGCCCGCCGACCGCCAGTACCGTCGGCGGGTCATCCGCCAGATGCCCTGGCAGCCGCACAGGGAATGGCACGTACCCGCGCGACCGGCGCATCATCACCGGCCCGCGTTCGGTCGGCCGGATCACCGAATCGTCGCAGCCGATGAAGATATCGCGGTCGTGCATCAAGAAGCCGTCGGCGATCTGCCCGAGACGCTCCATGGCCTCTTCGTTATCGGTCGCCAGCGGCTCGTCCGAGAGATTCCCGCTGGTCATCACCAGCGCCCGCACTGGCAGGTCATCGAGCAGTAGTGCGTGCAGGGGCGTGTACGGCAGCATGACTCCGTAGGTGTCGGTATCCGGAGCGATCGACTCAGCCAGCGGCTTGCCGGCTTTCGGCAGCAGCACGATCGGCGCCTCAGGACCCGTCAGCAGCGTCTCGGCCGGCCCTGAGACCTCCGCGAAGCTCCGCGCGGTCTCGAGATCGCGCGTCATTACAGCCAGCGGCCTGGCCTCCCGATGCTTCCGCCGACGCAGCCGTCGCACGGCCTCGTCGTCATCGGCATCGCACGCCAGATGAAAGCCGCCGAGGCCCTTGACGGCCACGATGCGGCCCTCGACGAGCATCGCTCGCGCCGCGGCAAGAGCATCCGCGCGCTCCTCCCGGCGCGAGTCCGCCACGAACAGCAGCCGTGGGCCGCAGTCGGGGCAGGCGACCGGTTGCGCGTGGTAGCGCCGGTCGTTGATGTCACCGTACTCCTCCCGACAGGCCTCGCACATCTCGAACTCGGCCATCGAGGTTCTCGGCCGATCGTAGGGAACCCCCTCGATGATCGTGAAGCGCGGCCCGCAGTTGGTGCAGTTGATGAACGGGTGTCGATAGCGCCTGTCATCGGGGTCGGCCAGCTCGCGCAGGCAGTCGCCACAGATCGCCACGTCGGGCGAGACATAGATCTCGCCCTCCGCGCCCTCGCGGCTGGGGATGATCGTGAACTGCACGTCACCGGCGACCGGCAGATCCTCGGTCTGAACGCTCTCGATCACCGCGATCGGTGGCGCATCGCTGTCGATCCGGCGCGTAAACTCCTCGACCGTCTCCCGTTCGCCCTCGATCTCGACCTCGAGGCCGCCCGCGACATTCCTCGCGCACCCTGCGAGGCCGAGATCGCGCGCCAGACGGTGCACGTGCGGCCGGAAGCCCACGCCCTGCACGATGCCCTCGATGTTGATCCGCCGGCGCAGAAGGCTCTGCTGTCTGCTGGCCTCTGATGTCATATCTTCATGCTCGCAATGAGGATTATCGTCTTCGTGTCAGGAGACGCGCCACGCAGTCCCGAAGTTCGCGAACGGCGCGGCGTTCGCCTGCGAAACGCCGGCCCTCAAGGCCTGCGGAGGAAGGAGACCGCCCGGCCACCGGAGAAGTTTCTGTTCGTACCGTCGTCGCTCAAACCTCAACCGACCTGTTGGGAGTCAGTGCTCATGCCCAGGAACATGGACGTCCTTCCGCTCTTCCAGCGCAGTGAGATCACCTTTGATCCGATCCCGCGCTTCATCTTCGATGGTCATCTCGGCTCCGAGCTTGAGGCGGGCAGGATCTCCCGCGACCAGGCCATCGCGATGCTCGATTGCATGATGGCGATTCGATACTTCGAGGAGACCGTCGCGCAGATGAAGGCGGGCAGGTTCAAGCCGCGCCCGGATTTCCGCTTCATCGGAGCCTCACACCTGTCTATCGGACAGGAGGCAACGGCGGTCGGGGCGGTCTCTGCGATCTCCCCGGATGATTATATCACGTCCACCCACCGCGGACACGGTCACTCGATCGCAAAGGGCTTCTTCTGGCTGCTCGGCCGTGAGAGCGACGAGGAACTCGAGGCCTTCATCGATGGCTATGCCGAGCCCTCCGGCGATGAATCCCTGCTCGACACCGCGATCCAGGTGCACCTCAACCGCACGATGGCGGAGCTGCTGGGCAAGGAGGAGGGCTACTGCCATGGTCGCGGTGGCGGCATGCACATCGCGGACTTCCACGCCGGCCACCTGGGCGCGAACGCGATCGTGGGCGGCAGCTACGCGATGGCCGTCGGAGCCGCGATGGCCTCGTGGAAGCTCGACCTCGGCCGCATCGTCCTCTGCTTTGTCGGCGACGGGGCCACGAACAACGGCATCGCGCACGAAGCCTACAACTGGGCCTGCCAGGAGCAGTTCGATGAGGGCATCCCGGTGATCTTCCTCATTGAGAACAACCAGTACGGAATGACCGGCCAGCAGTTTGGCGAAGTCACGGGCGTCGAGGATCTCGCCCAGCGCGGGGCCGGCTACAATGACGTCAATATGAATGCCGAGGTGCTCAACGGCATGGACGCGATCGCGGTGCACGACGCGGTCATGCGCGCCGCCGAACTGTGCCGCTCAGGCAAGGGTCCCGTGTTGCTTGAGTCCAAGACCTACCGCTATATGGGCCACTCGCTCTCGGACAACTGCACCGCCTATCGCACGGACGCCGAGGAGGCCGCCTGGGAGGACATCGATCCGATCGACCACATCAAGCGGGCCGTCGTGGAGCACGGCGTCCTGACCGACGACGAGGTGGTCGACCGCTGCCAGCGGATGAAGCAGCGGATCATCGATGCCACCACCTGGGCGGTCGATGCCACCGACCCCGACCCGAGCGAGATCTACCGCGGTCTGTTCGTGGACACGACCTCGGACGACATCGGCGACGAGTGGGCCACGCCGAAGGAGCTGCTGCTCGAGGAGCCGGCCTACACCCGGCGCGACGGACAGGGCCGCATCCTCTACCGCCACGCGGTCGCCGAGGCCCTGATGGAGGAGATGGTCCGCGACAGGCGGGTCGTGCTCTACGGAGAGGACGTGGCGGACTACGGCGGCGCGTTCGGCGCCACGCGTGGCCTGTTGGAGATCTTCGGCCGCGACCGCGTCTTCAACGCACCGATCTCCGAGGCCGCCATCGTCGGCACTGCCGCTGGCGCGTCGATGGTCGGAATGCGCCCGGTCGCGGAGATCATGTACATCGACTTCATCCTGATGACGATGGACCAGACAGGCAACCAGCTCGCCAAGAACCGATATATGTTCGGTGGCAAGGCGACCCTCCCGGCCGTGATCCGCACCACCATCGGCGGCGGCAGGGGCTATGCCGGTCAGCATTCGCAGTCTCTTGAGGCGATCGTCACACAGATCCCGGGGCTGAAGGTCATCGCTCCAGCCACGGCGTACGACGTCAAAGGGCTGCTTAAGTCCGCCATCCGCGATGACAATCCGATCATCTTCATCGAGCACCAGCACTGCTACACGGAGAAGGGCGAGGTGCCCGAGGAGGAGTACACGATCCCGATCGGCGAGGCGAATGTGGTGCGCGAGGGCTCGGACGTGACCGTCGTCGCATACAGCTACATGCTGCTCCGGGCGCTCGAGGCCGCCGAAGTCCTCGCCGAGGAGGGTATCGACTGCGAGATCGTTGATCCTCGCACGCTGATCCCGCTCGATGAGGAGACCATTGCGGCGTCCGTGAGCAGGACGGGCAGGGCGCTTATCGTTCAGCAGGCGCCCTACACGGGTTGCTTCGGCGAGCACATTGCGCATCGGATCATGGAGAGCTGCTGGGGCGATCTTGAGGCGCCCATTCGGATCGTGGCCGCCCACGACGTGCCGCCGCCGATGGCCGAGCCGCTCGAGAACGAGAACATCCCGTCGGTCGAGAAGATCGCAAACAATATCCGCGAGCTTGTCGGCCGGTGAGCGGATTGTGCGCGACCGCAGGCGACGGCGCGCGGTATCGCCCGGTACCGCGCGCCGTCGCGGATGTTGCTCGGCCAATAACATCGGGACGTGGGGGAGGGCTGCAATGAAGATAGCCGCCTGGTCGCATCCGCACAGGGAGTACCCCGAAGGCTGCGACGACGTCGATACGATGCGACGTCGGCTCGAGCAGTTGCGCGAGGCCGGGCTGACCGTGCTCTTCCCATTTGTGGCTATCGAAGGGGCGGTCTACTTCGAATCCGAGACGCTGGGGCCGCCGGAGCGTGATCTTCTCGCGCCGCTGATGGCGGCCGCCTCCGAGGTCGGGGTGCAGGTGCATCCGATCATGGGCCTGAGCGGACCGATCGGGCCTGGCAGGGGGCTCTACCGGCCGCCGCTTGATCTCGCCGACGTGCCGGAGCGGGCGATGAGCTGGCCATGCCCGAGCTGGGCCGAGAATCACGAACGCGCGGTCCTCGTCGCCGGCGAGATCATCGAGGCCTACAGCCCCGCCGGCATCCACCTCGACTACTGCCGCTACCCCAACTCAGAGCTGCTTACGAAGAACCCCTGCACCTGCGAGCGGTGCAGCGAGGCGAGAATTCATTGGCTCGGCAAACCCTACCCGGAGCCTCAGGATCTTCGCAAGCCCGGTGTGCTCTACAAGGAGCTGCAGATGCGCGCGGAGCTGGTCCGCTCGTTCGTGGAATCGATGCGCGGGCTGACCGACCAGCACGCAATCGAGCTGTCCGCAGCAGTGCGGGCCGACTACTACGATGACGCGCTGGTCGAGGGGCAGGACTGGGCGGAGTGGTGCGCCGACGCTCTCATCGACACCGTCTGTCCGATGAGCTATACGCTCTCGCTGGCCTCGTTCGCCAGGCTTATCGCCCAGCACCGCCGCCTGCTCGACGGCACGCCGGTCGAGTGGCTCGCGGGGATCGGCCTGCAGTCGAGCATTGGCCAGCTCGATCTCGACGCGATGGATCGGCAGATACAGTTCGCCGCGGATGCCGGCGCCTCAGGCGTATGCGTCTTCCACGCCGGCGCCATCGGCGACGACGAGCTTGCGCTCCTGCGCCGCGCCGCGAAGACGTGATCTGGCCTCGCCGGCGTCAGTTGAAGAACCGCAGCCAGAGGTATATCGTGCAGATCACGAGGAACACCAGCGTTGTGGGCAAACCGTACTTGAGGAAGCGCATGAAACCGATCGGGTGACCGGACCGCGACGATATCCCCGCCACGACCACGTTCGCCGAAGCGCCGATCAGCGTGATGTTGCCCCCCAGACAGGCCCCGAGTGACAGCGCCCACCAGACCGGGAGGATCGTCGGGTTGCGGACGATCTCGTCAGCGCCCAGCGCCCCCGAATCAGCCGCGAACTCCGGTGCGACGGCCTTCAGCAGCGCCGCCATTGTGGCCACAAACGGGATGTTGTCGATCAGTCCGGACGCAAGCGCTGAGAACCACAGCACAACGATAGTCAGCGCGAACGGGTCACCCCGCGTGACGTCGAGCATGCCCCGCCCCAGCGCATCGACCACACCGACCTTCACCAGGCCACCGACCATCACGAACAGACCGATGAAGAAGAAGATGGTTGGCCACTCGATCTCCTCGAGGGTCTCACGCGGACCATCCGGGTGCAGAAGCAGCAGCGCGGATGCGCCAGCCAGCGCGATTGTGGCCGGCTCGAGATGCAGTGCCCCGTGAAAAACGAATCCGACCAGCACCAATCCGATCACGGCCAGGGAGCGCCACAGCAGCGGCAGATCCGTCAGTGCGCGCGTCTCGTCAAATTGCATCACGCGCAACCGCTGCTCCTCCGCGACCTGAAAACGCCTGTTGAACCCGAACCATATCAGTCCCGCGAACAGCAGGAAGATGATGAGAATCACAAGCCCGTTGACCTGTATGAACTCCATGAAGGTGATGTTCGCCTGCGAGGCGATGATGATATTGGGGGGATCCCCGACCAGGGTCGCGGTGCCGCCGATATTTGAGGCGAGGATGACGAAGATCAGAAATGGCACCGGGTCGAGCTCGAGAGCCTCGTATATGACGATGATGGTCGGTGCGATCAGCAGCACAGTCGTCACGTTGTCGAGGAGCGCCGAAAGCAGTCCGGTGGAGACGGTCATTCCGATGAGGATCGGGATCGGCCTTCCGCGGCCCAGCTTGGCTGTCTTGATGGCCACCCACTCGAACAGCCCCGTCCGACGGGTGATGTTGACGATAATCATCATGCCCATCAGCAGGAAGATCGTATTCCAGTCAATCCCCTCCACCTCATGGGTGCCATGAAACGCGGTGTGCTGGTCGATGATGCCCAGGAGGATCATCAGGGACGCGCCGGCAAGCGCAACCTTCGTCTTGTCGACCCTCTCCGATGCGATCAGTGCGTAAGCCGCCACGAAGATCCCGGCGGCAAGGAGGCTGGTCGAGGTCATGGATCAGATGCAACTCCCAGAGTCAATTCGCATTGTGCGGTGAAACCCTTCGTCTCCCCGCGGGAGCAGGGTCATCTTTGTGCTGATCGAGGCATTCACACGGCGAAGAAACGGATCCAGAGATAGACGCCGCACAGGCCGATAAACGGGAATGTGATGGGCAGACCGTACGCAAGAAAACGCTTGAATGAGATCGGATATCCAGACCGCGCCGCGATCGCCGCCGCCACGAGGTTGGTTGGCGCGCCGATGAGCGCGAAGTTCTGCCCTATGCCCGCCCCGAGTGACAGGGCCCACCAGATCGGCCGCATGACCGAGTGTCTGATCGCGTCGCCGACCGGAAGGTCGGGATTGAGCGCCTCGGCGATGTGAGATACAATGGGCGTCATCGTCGCGACGAACGGGATGCTTCCCATCAACGCGGACGCGCCCCCCGCCAGCCACAATGAGACGGCACTCAGCGCGAGGCTCTGGCCGCCAGTGATCTCAACCATCGACGCACCGATAAGCTCGATGACCCCGGTCTCTGTTAGCCCGGTGACCATGATGAACAGGCCGATAAAGAAAAAGATCGTGGGCCACTCGACCTCCTCAAGCGCATCATGCACGCCGGACGGATCGAGCAGCATCAGCAGAGTCGCCCCACCCAGAGCCACCGTCGCAGGCTCGAGTCCCAGTCGGTCGTGGATAACGAAACCAATCAGCACCAGCGCGAGGACCGCCAGTGACTTGATGAGAAGCGGCGTGTTCCGCAGCGCCCGGGTCTCATCAAGCCCCATGATCCGCGCTCGCTGCTGCGGCCCGACATCCACCGATCTCAGAATGAACCACGCGAGTGCGCACAGCAGCGCAAAGAGCACCAGCACGATCGGGAGGTTGACGCTCACGAAATCCATGAAGCTGAGCCCCGTCGCCGATCCGATGATGATGTTCGCGGGGTGGCCAATGAGCGTCGCGGAGCCACCGATATTCGACGCGAACACCAGGAAGATCAGGTAGGGCACCGGGTCCAGCTCAAGCGCCTCGTATATCACGATGGCGGTCGGGATCACCAGCAACACGGTCGTCACATTGTCAACGAGAGCTGACAGCACCGCCGTGCTGCACGCCATGCCGATCAGGATGAGCACCGGCTGGCCTCTGCCCATCTTCGCGGTGCGAACCGCGATCCACTCGAAAAGCCCCGTCTTTCGGGTGATGTTCACGATGACCATCATCCCGATGAGCAGGAAGATTGTGTTCCAGTCAACCCCCTGAATGACCTCAGTGCCGTGGAACGCGGTGTGCTGGTCAAGAACACCAAGCGCGATCATGAGCGAGGCGCCGGCAAGCACCACCACGGACTTCGGCAGCCTGTCAAGCACAATGACTGCGTAGACTGCGACGAAGATGCCCGTGGCGAGCCAGGCCCCAGCGGTCATGGATGGCACGCAATCCCGAGCGTGGGGTTGACCAGTTCGCTGATGATGTACTTCCGGCACAACCGGCCGACGTATTTGCCGTCGCTCACCACGAAGATCTGGGGCTGATGGTGCCTCATCATCAGCAGCGCCGCCTGCGCGGCCAGTTCGTCCTCCTCCACTGTGACGAAATCATCAGTGCGCATGATCTCCTTCACGGTGACGTCCCGCAGCTCATCGTCTGAGAGATCGCGCAGACCGTAGCAGCGGGGCAGATAGCCCAGACTGTCGATTCCTGCCGCCGACGTTGGCATCGCGAGGGCGAGGATATCATGCTCGCCGACCATGCCGACGATCGTCCCATCAGCGTCAAGCACGGCCAGATTGCTGTGTGAGTACTCCGTAAGCAGCTCGGCCGCCCGCTGGATGGAATCGGTCGGTGAGAGCGTTGGGACCTCCGTCTGCATCAGCTCGCGGGCGATCATCGACCTGTTCTCTCCTGGTGGCGCGCCGCCTCTCACACGAAAAAACCGGTGGCCCTTCCCAGGCCCCGGTGGCGATGTTTATCTGTAATCATGATTATACTCATTTCACCGCCCCCGCACAAGGCGCTGCCCACAGACTGCACCGACGCTTACCGCCACGCATTCGGCCGCCCGGCGATGGCCTCAACGGCATCCACCACCACTCGCTCCCGAAGCTGCGCAAAGTACAGGCTGCGTGGCTCTACGTGCTTACCGAACGATGCCCAGTACCCGTCCCCGGATCGGCTCTCCGCGATGCAGCCGATCGCCCAGTTCTGCGCCGTGGGCGGCCGTTGGCAGATGATTCGGGCGGCCTCGCAGTTCCAGAAGACCATCTGCGCGCCAGCCCAGCCGTGACCGGTGCCCGAGTTGCCACGGTTGCGCACGTTCAGCGCATTGCCGTTGACGACGACGTTGTCGTAGAGCGTGCCGGTGGCCCAGCGGTGGTGCGGGCCGCTGTCAGAGTAGGCGCCATCGGCCCGGCAGTCCACGAACGCATTCGGGCCCGGCGCCCGGGCGTGCATCACGAAATCGTGCCTTCCCCCGCGCGCATAGCAGCGCACAAACAACGCCTGCTGGCCGTTGGCCGCGAACGAATATCGCCTGCTGCCTGTGATCCGCGAGACGGGATCGAGGCACGCGCAGTCCTGCACCGTGACGGACTTGCTCCCGGGCCTCGTCCAGACACAGCTGTACCCGAAGTACGCGCTCGTGACATCGCGTACCCATGCGTTCTCAGCCTTCTCCACCCAGATCAGGCTCCAGGCGTGGTCCTCGTCGGCGTAGTACTCCCGCCCGCCGCGCTCGGCCGTGACCGTCGGGTCAAAGTCGGAGATCCCGTAAAGATGCTCGACCCCAACGTTCGTGATCCGCTCCGGCCACTGATACCGGTACATCCAGCCGCCGCCGTACCGGCTGTCGAGAGACATCACCATGGGCGCATCGAGTGTGATCTCGTTGCCATCGATCGCCGCTATCTCGCGCTCGTAGTGGATCGTGTAGGCGTCGGGCGTCCATTGAACGACCCGCCCGCCGTCCCGCCGCGGCGGAATACGATCCATTCCGATTCGGCTGATCCACTCCGGAGTCGCTGGACGCACGACGACCACGCGGTCGCCGACCGAGAGGCCGCTCGCGTCCTCGACGGTGATCTTCCGTGCGCCGATCGGCACGTAATCGTCCGTCACTGCGATGCGAGTGCCATCGATCTCCTGCCGCGAGCCCTCTCCGGCCAGCTCGATGAGCGTGCGCTGGCCTCTGCCGGTGGCTCGCAGCACCGTTCCGTCCACGGAATTGCCCTCGCCGCGCAGAACCACTCCACTCGCGCCGATCCTCAGCGTCCCGTCGATCTGGTACTCGCCTGCGCGCAGGAGCACCGCCCCGCGAAAGCCGTCCTCGCGGATCGGCATCGCGCTGACCTCATCGATGGCCGCCTGGATGCGCGCTCCATCATCGCCCTCCCCCGGGGCGACGGTCGCCCGCACCGGAACCTGCGGCAGCGCGACCCCTCCGCCCATATATCCGCAGTTGGAGAAGTCCGGCACCGTGTTGCCGCGCTCGTCCGCATAGTAGATCAGCCCGCCGTCCGCTCCGACGGCCACGGGCGAGGGAGCGTCCTGGCCGAGGCCGGGGAGGACCATCGCCAGCACGGTCAGCGCAAGCCAGCCGTTCACATCACTCACCCCCGGTGTACAGCCTCTCGGCCGCGTCGTGAAGCCACTGACGCGCTACCCATCGCGCGTCCGCCTCGTCAAGCCTGCCGCGCTCGACCTGACCGCCCAGGAACTCCGCCAGCAACTCCTTCACCAGCATCACCTTGGCGTAACACCACTCAACGCACCGGGCGTCGGATGCGACGATGGCAGACTTCCTCGGAGGCAGCGCCTCGAGGCGGTACTGCATAACCTCTGTATAGGTACTCGGCCGAAAGTTAAACCACCATAGTCCACCAAGGTGCACGTTCGAAAACATTCGGGCGGTCTGTACCGCATCGAAGTTGAGCAGGTTTGTGGCGAGAACCAGATCAAAGTTGCACTCGTATTGCTCGAAGAGCCCGTGCAGCGCCAGAATCCGGTCCGCCCGGTTATGTGCGGCCACCTGCCCGCTCCATCCGCTCTCCATGCCAAGAAAGAGCTGCACGAAAAGCCCGTGGCGGCTTGCGGCCCCGGCGATCTGGTGCATCACGAACGTCTTCGCCGCATCAGGTCCTGCTCCAGGCTGCAGCGCCTGTCCCCCTGCTGTCCGGGCGCACCACTCGCCCAACGAGGCCATCACCCCACGCACACCCTGGCCGGAAAGGTCCGCTGCGAAGCGGTCGATCTGAGCTGCGACCTCGGGTGCCATGTCGGACGGGGCATCCGCATTCACGATGGCGTCGGTCCAGGCCGTGATCCGCGTCTCGATCCTCGGCACGAAGCAGGAGATGTGTGAGAGGGCACCGAACTCGGCATCGTCCTCGACGTTCACAACAACGCGCCGCACCCCGCAGCGGTCGAACACCTCCGCCGCCCAGCCGTCCCGTTCCGCGCTCTCTCTAACCGCCTCATCAGCCTCGAGAACACTGGCCGCATCAGTGATCGTGAGACCGTAAAGATCACGCATAGTCCTGCGCACCGCGCGGTTCATGGCCGTGTTGCGTGTTGCCTCGAAAGCATCGGCGTAAGCCTTCGCGCGGTCCTTCGGAGCCGCCTGCTGCATGTCGTCCGGGTAGCCTGCAGCTCTGAGTTCGCGCAGCAGCCAGAAGTAGTGTCCGATCTCCCAGAAATCCCGCGCTGCGAGGCTGTTGCCCTGCAGGTGGGTATGCGTGTCCCAGACGTCGCACGCGAGGATATCCGCATGCAGTGAGGTCATCGTTACGCTCCGGGCTCGAGCAATGGCATGGCATCTGGTCTTTCGCGACGGGGCAGGGCAGACCTTCCGGGGGCGTAACCGAGGGGTGTTAACGAATCGAGCCCGCCCATTGTCGCTGACGTTGGCGTTTCGTGGAGCTTTGCGCCCCGAAGCGGCTCTCACGTCCTCCGCTCAATCTGTTCGCCTGTCAGCGCGGGCGGGCTCGGGTCCTTTCGGGCGTTGCTTCAATCATAGGCACCACTCCACGACCAGTGAAAGGTTGGTGCTGCAGACCCTTCATCTGTCTCCCCTTTTCGCCGCACCTTGATCATACCACGGAACGTGGGCGATCAAACACAGATCTGCGACCCACAGCATGCAGGCCGGGGAGGCATGCGCGGCGAAGATGGCAGCGGGCAGAAAGATAGCGCGTTTTCAGGAGGACGCCGAGATGGCGGAGCGATCGTGCAGCGAGTGCGACAATCCTGTCGATCCCCCGGATGCAAAGTTCTGCAGACACTGCGGCGCGCGGCTGCCGGACACCGACTCCGCCAGCGAGAGCGAGGATGCGCTGGCGCCTGAACACCCCGCCGGCCCGGAGCAAACTGGGCCAGAGCCTCCGCCGCCACCGCCCCCCTCGGAGGAGGCTCGCCTGGTCCGCGAGCCGGACGAGCAAGCCGCGGCAGGGCCGCCCGAGCCGCGCGGCGTCCGGCCTGACGACGTTGAGCCGCACGGTCCCCATCACCAGCCCGAGAGCGCCGCGGAGAGCCCACTCGAGGGCGCCGCGGCTGATCTCCAGCGGCATCCGCCGCCAGCGTCGGACACGCTGCGCCGCTGTCCGGCGTGCCACGAGGCGCTCTACGAAGCCGAGCGGGTCTGCTGGAGTTGCGGTCGTCAGGTCGAGCCCGCGGTTGAGCGTTCAGAGCCAGCCGCCCCCGGCGGCCCGCCGGAGCCTGGCGGACCGACGGCTGCTGCGTACGCAGCCCCACAGGCGGAAGCTCCTCAGGATGTGATGACCACCGCGTGGTGGTCCTTCGGCCTCGGTCTGCTCTCGGTCTTCACCTGCGGGGTGCTCGGAGTGCTCGGCATTGTCGCGATCTGGCTGGGGGTCGGGGCGAATCGACGAGGCGGCGGCTCGGTCGCCGTCGCCGGCATCGTGTTTGGGGCGGCCGGCCTGCTGATGGGCATCGCCTGGCTGGTGTTCCTGGCCGTCATGCTCGCCTCACGCACCGGAGGATCTCCGTCGCACGTACTCATGCCGCTTCTCAATGGGTGGATATATGCATAAGTTTCCGGGCTTGATCCTCGCCATACTGACTGCTGTCTCCGTCGCTGCCGCGCCGGCACCGGACTCCGCGGGGGCTCCCATCGAGGTCGCTGGCCCTCCCGTCCCGGAGTCGCGCGTACAGGCCATTCCGGTGCTTGAGGGCCATGCCTACGCAGTACCCCGGCTGGTCGAGGGGCTCGAGCACGAGACGCCTCAGGTGCGCGCGCGGTGCTGCTTCCTACTGGGGCAGATCGCGACCGACGATGTCGTGGAGCCGCTGCTGGCGATGCAGGATGACCCCGACCGCGAGGTCCGCGAGTTCGCCGGAATCTCGCTCACGCGAATGGGCGACGAGCGGGGCGAACCGGCCGCAAGGGCGGCATTGAGCGGCAACCGCTGGTGGGTGCGGTTCTGGGCGCTGGACGCGATCGCAAGGCAGGGGGTCGAGCCGGTCGTGCGCGCCATGCTCGACGATCCCGATCCGCTGGTCCGCAAGCTTGCCGAAGACGCTCTCCGGTGGGACTGGCAGCCGGCACGCGCTGAGACGATCTACGAGTCCGACGCCGATTGGACCCTTGACGAGCTGATCTACCATCTGACCGACTACTTTGCCGGCGAGACCGACTGGTGGTGGCACGCCGGCGACTACCCGCAGATCCTCCGCGCGCTTGAGACCGCCATCTGGCTTGACCCGGGCTGGGGCGAGGCTTACGGTAACGCCGGGTACCTCTACTGGAGCCTCGGGCGCAATCGGGAAGCTCTCGGCGCCTACCGTCGTGGTGTTGTCATCAACCCACACCTGTGGGAGACGAATTTCGACATGGGGTTCCACTACTTCAACGTGCTTCACGATTACGAGAAGGCCGCGCACTACTTGGGTCGAGCCCGCGAACTGGGCTGCCCGCCTCAGCACGCCCGTATGCACGCGCACGCACTGGAGAAGACAGGCGACCTCGAGGGCGCGCTGCAGGTATTCCGCGAGCTTGCCGAGGCCGACCCCCGGAACCCACTCCTGCAGAGCCACATCGAGCGGCTGGAGCAGCGCCTTCGGGAGAAGCAGGATCACCAGTGACCCGTAAACGCCGAATAGCCTACCGCCTTCAACAGCGCGAGAGACGTCGTCGTGTCGCGACCTCGCGCTCGTGCAATGTTGTTGACGGGGCAAAGTTATACTGGTAGGATTTGTTCGTCGCCGTGGAAGGTCTGGCAGGGGGCGACGAGGAAACTTCCCCACGTTGCATCTCGTTGAAGCAGCGGCCCCGAGACTCGCGGGGCCGAGGAAGCTGGAGTTAACCTATGGCACTACGAGAGACGCAGGAACTTGCGGAATATCGAGCGCTGATGGAGGCGCCCGATACGTACGAGGACGGCTTCGGCTGGCAGACGGTGGTCGGAGCCTTCTTTATCGGCTTCGTCATGATGCCGGGCTCGATCTACCTCGGGCTGGTGGC
This sequence comes from Candidatus Zipacnadia bacterium, assembly GCA_029821265.1. Classification (GTDB taxonomy): domain Bacteria; phylum Armatimonadota; class Zipacnadia; order Zipacnadales; family UBA5352; genus JALGTR01. The sequence goes on along the minus strand of JALGTR010000004.1, from coordinate 23,638 downwards.
CGGCCAGACGATGGGACCGGCCGCTGAGTGGACGACAATCATTCTGTTCACGGAGATCGCGCGGCGGTCTTTTGCCCAGCTCAGCCGGCAGCAGATCTACATCCTCTACTATATCGCCGGCGGTCTGACCGCAATGATGGGGGGCGTCGCCCTCTCAGGCGGGCCCTTTGCCAGGCTTGTCTGGAACCAGTTCTTCCGCGCCCAGGCGCCGGGCGGACTGGTCGACCAGGTGCCGGACTGGGTCGCCCCACCGCCCGGTTCGGATGCGATCGCTCAGCGGACCTTCATGCACCCCGACTGGCTACCTGCAATTGGGGTGCTTCTGGCCACCGAGGTCTTCTCGCGCGTGTGCTGGTTCACCCTGGGCTACTCGCTGTTCCGGCTGCTCTCCGACGGTGAGCAGCTTCCTTTCCCGCTCGCGCCCATCCAGGCGCAGGGCGCCACGGCTCTGGCCGAGGCGCAGAGCAAGGAGGAGACCTGGCGCTGGCGGCTGTTCTCGATCGGGAGCATGATCGGCATCGGCTTCGGGCTGATCTACGTGGCGGTCCCGACCCTGACCGGGGCGGTGCTGATCCAGCCCGTCTCCATCCTTCCGATTCCGTGGATCGACTTCACCCAGGGCACGGAACGCTTCCTGCCCGGCGTGCCAACGGGCATCGGGACGAACATGGCCACGCTCATGCTGGGGATGGTGCTGCCGTTCTGGATGGTCGTGGGCAGCTTCGCGGCGGTGGTTACCACCGCGATCGTGAACCCCATCGCCTACTGGACGGGCAATCTACCCACATGGCGCCCGGGCATGGAGACGACGCGGACGCTGTGGGCCACGCGCATCGACATCTGGCTGTCATTCGGCATCGGCACTGCTTTTGCCATCGCCTTCATCGGCGTCTACAAGATGTGGGTGGAGTGGAAAGCGGCGAAAGCGGCCGGGATCGACTTCGCCGGCTTCGGCTTCGGAAAGCGCGTGCCCGGACGCGGTGATTTCAATGTCTGGATCATGCTGTCGCTGTTTGTCGCCGCCACCACCGGATACGTTGTTCTGTGCCGCTACCTGGTGCCGAGCTTCCCGCTTGTGTTCCTGATCATCTACGGCTACATCTGGACCCCGCTACAGTCCTACATCAACGCCCGGATGGTGGGCCTCACCGGCCAATTCGTCGCCATACCCATGGTACGGGAGGCGACGTTCATCCTCAGCGGCTACAAGGGCGTGGACATCTGGTTTGCGCCGATACCGCTCGGAAACTACGGGATGACCGTGCAGCGCTTCCGCGAGATCGAGCTGACGGGGAACAAGTTCACCTCGGTGCTGAAGGCCGAGCTGCTGATGTTCCCGATCATGGTCGTCACCAGCTTCATCTTCTGGGGCTATGTGTGGCGGCTGCAGCCCATTCCGTCGGTCTTCTACCCGTATGCGCAGAAGATGTGGGACTACCAGGCGATCACTCAGTGGGTCTGGTTCAGCTCCACGACCGAGGGCGGACCGGTCGAGATCTTCCAGCGCGCGATCAAGCCGTGGCTGATGGTCGGCGGGCTCGCCTTCGGCATCGGCATGTACAGCCTGCTGAACTGGCTGCGCATGCCGGTTCTGCTGATCTACGGCTGGATCCGGGGCATGGGGCAGATCCCGCACTATCTGACCCTGCAGTTTATCGGCGCGCTGATCGGCCGGTACTACATGCGCAAGCGCTTCGGTGAGGAGAACTGGCGGATCTGGCCGCCGGTCCTCTACGCGGGCTTCGCCTGCGGAACCGGTCTGATCGCGATGCTGGCGATCGCCATCGTCCTGATCAAGCAGTCGGTCACCCAGATGCCCTTCTGACGACCGCGAGGTGACAGGCAATCATGCGGCGCTGCCCCCGGCGGCGCCGCATGCATGTACGTCGATTGTAGGAGAAGCCGCGTCGTGCTGCGAACGATAGTCACATGAAGATACCGCTGTCACTCTCAGTGTACGAACACGCGGCCGCGCTGATCGACGCGACACCGTGGGACGCGAGCCGCGATGCGCAGGTCTGCTGGCGGGCGCATCGCGCAGCGTACGAGCTGTATGAGCACTTCCCGGTGGTCGTTGGGATCGATATTTACAACCTTGAGGCGGAGGCCTACGGTTGCGAGATCAGGCGGCCGACCGGTACCGGCATTCCGGCGATCCACCGACCGCTGGCGGCATCGAGCGCAGAGGCGAGCCGGCTGCCGCTTCTGGACCCGTTGCGGGGACGCATCCCGATGATGATCTCAGTGGGGCAGAGGCTGCGGGCGGAGTTTCCGGAGGCCGATGTTCGGATCCCCGTGTCTGGTCCCTTCTCGGTGGCGCAGAACGTGGTTGGCCTGAACCGGCTATTGCTCGACGTGGCGACCGAGCCGGCGGCCGTGCGGGCGATGCTCGAGCATCTGGTGGACGGGCAGGTGCGCTTCGCGAGATCGGTGACGGATGCGGGTCTGGGGGTGGCCTTCTTCGAGTCGGCCGCCGCGCCACCGTTGCTGTCTCCGGCGCAGTTCCGCGCGATCGAGGCCCCGCCGCTGCAACGAGCGATGCGTGAGGTGGGGGAGATCGTGGGCGGGCCGGTGCCCTGCATCATCGGGGGAGATACCGCGCGCATCGTGCCTGAGCTGCTGGCGACGGGGACGGGCTTTCTGATCTGTCCGGCGGAGACCAACCGTGAGGCATTTCTGGCCGCGACAATGGATGCCCCGGAGGTAAAGGTGCGGGTCAACCTCGCGCCCGAGGTGTACACACGCGGGTCGCCTGAGGAGATCATCCGCGCGATTGACGAGGTCATTGAGCTGGCGCAGAGGCGTCCGAATGTGCTCCTGGGGACCGGCGCGATCCCATATGAGACGCCACCGGAGAACCTGCTGCTGATGAAGCGCTACGTCTCAGAGGACTGATGAGGGCTGCACTCAGCCCTCCTCGCCCTCGGGCGACGGCTGCTCGGGCGCGGGCTGCTCCTGCTCCGGAGGTGGCTGCTCTTCAGCCGCCGGCACCTCGTCCGACGCCTCCTCGTCCTCATCCGGGCGCCGGGTGCCAACACCGCGCACCTGCTCCATGCGCACCCAGTCCTCCTCGACGGAGATAACGGCCTTCGGTGAGCGGAACTCATCGCCCTTATCCGTCAGCACCCGCACGTTACCCGTCAGCGTGATGAGGTCCTTGAGCTCCTCGTAGACCGCCTTGTCCGCGTAGACGGTCTTGTCCTCCTGCACCGCCTTCACGCGGCCGGTTGCCGTGGCGCGCTTGACGTCCTCGGCGTACTCGTAGACGATCTTGTCACACGTTATGGTCGTCTTCTTCTCCCAGTAGTCCTCCAGCTTCTCCGGCTCCCCGTCCTCGGACGTCCCCTCTTGCTGCTCCGCCTCTTTCTCCTGCTTGCGCTGCGTGACGACCGTGACCTTGCCGACGATCGTCGCCACCTCGTCCTGGAAGTGCGCTTCGATGATCTCTCCGGTGATGGTGGTCTCGGGATTGACCACCCGCGGATTACCGGTCGCCACGGCGCTCTCCTGCTCGTGATCGTAGACGGCTCGGTCACAGTACAGCTTGATGTCCTGGTGGGCGATCACGACGTTGCCAGAGAGGGTGGAGGTATCCTCGTCAGGATCGTATTCGAGGCTGTCGGCCCACTCGATCACGGCGCGATCCTCGTCGGCCGGTATCCCGCCCAGCTCCTCGATCTCCTGCGCGCCGGCAACGGTCGCGATCAGCAACGCGACGGTGAGCGCCGACAGCCGTTTGAGGTTCATCGCAGTCTCTCCAGCTCCTCACGCGCGGTCTCGACCTCGAAGATCGCCTGCACTGACTTCAGAGTATACGCCCGTGTGTCGAGGTTGTAGATCAGGTTCCGCCCTGTCAGGTAGCCGTGCTCGGTGCGAAGGTGCACGCGCGCCTCGGTCCGTGCGATGTTCTCAGGCACGATCAGGTCGAGATTCTCGGCCCGGAGCGTGATGCCCTCCGCGCGCAATGTGACCTCCTGCGGGCAGTGCAACGTCTGCGTCTCTGGCAGCCACTCAACGCGGTCGGTTGTCACCACTGCGCCCTCATGGGAGACCACCTTCACCCCGCCGGTGACCTCGAAGCTCTTGTCCGAAGTCCGGTAGGTCGCCTCACCTGCCGTTATCCGCACGACCGGCTTGCCCTCGTCGTAGACCAGCCCCTCGCGCAGGCCTCCTGCCGCGATCGCCCGTCCGCCGGTGGAGATCTCGAGCTGGTCGATGAGCAGTCGCCACGATGGCGTTCCGCCCTCACTGTGCTCGACCACCGAGTCCCGGATCGAGACTGCCGGGGCCTCGGCCTGTCTGGCGTCGGTCTCCTTCGACGCGCGCTCCGGCGCCGTCAGATGGACGGTCAGCCACGCACCGGCGGCCGCTGCCGCAATCAGCAGCAGCCCCGCCATGAGCCGTCGCCAGCGCGTGGTCAGCATGGTCTCAGAGCACCGGAGGCGGCGGTGGCGCGAGGCTCAGGCTCACGTTGACACCGGTGGTAACCTGTCCTGCCTGCACGTTCGCAGTCGCCGATCCCGTGGCGGTTCCGTCTGCGGAGATCGCTGTGATGGCCCGCGTGCCGGAGGGCAGGTTGTAGACGGTGTAGCTGCCGTCCGGCTTGGCGATGGCGCTGGCGGTACCGCTCAGGATGCTGGCGCCCCCCGCCGGCTGGCCACCGCGAGTAACGATGCCGCTGACCGCGCCGCGGCCGGCTGACATCTCCGGGGCCAGAAAGATACTCCCAAGCGCGTTGACGCCCGGGTTCAGCGACAGGTTCAGCGTCAGCTCCTCGTAGCCGGCCGCATCGACGGCTATCGAGCGCGCTCCCGACGTCGTCGCCAGCGAGAACGTACCGCTCGCGGAGGTGGTCGTGCTTGCATTCCCGACGGTCACCTGGGCGCCGGCAACCGGTTCGAGCGTGCCATCGTCAAGCACGGTACCCTCGATCGTCGCGGGACTCGCGCCGCCGCCTCCGCCGCACCCGGCGATCGCGAGCATACAGGCTGCGGCGACCGCGGCAACCAAGATGGTCTTGATCTCCATCGATGTGTCCTCCTGCGCTCTTTCCGCGCGTCGACCATCACTGCACTGTAATCACGAAGTCGATGCCGTCCACGACGACCCCGCCCGGTGGCACCGTCACCTCGCGCGAGAGTTCACGGTCCCCGACGGCGACTCGCACCTCGTAGCGGCCGGGCGGCACAAACAACTCGTAGCGGCCGGACGGCCCGGTCACAACCTGGTCGACCGCAATCGCCGCATCGAGGTCGAAAGCCGTCACCGTAGCGCCCGAGTTATCGGGCGGTCCGTTCAGGGTGATCGTGCCCGCGAGGGTGTACGGACGACCGGGCGGCTCATGGGCCTCCTCGAACAGCTCGAGCGTGATGTCGCCCATGCCCGGGATTATTGTGATCGTCGTGGTCAGTGGTTCGAAGCCGGCGGCGGTGACTTCGACCTCCTGCTCCCCGACCGACACGTCGGTGAACTCGAAGCGGCCGTCAGCTCCAGTTAGCTGTGTCGGCCGATCGCCTATGGTGACCTCAGCGCCCGCGATCGGCTCCCGCGTGAGCACGTTGACCACGGTTCCAGTCACGCGTACGGTCGTGTCGCCCGGGACGAGGGTAAGCTCCAGCGGCGGATTCGCGCCGTCCGCGTCCGATGTCACCGTCACGCTGTCCTGCAGCGCGAGGTAGCCGGAGGCCTGAACGGTCAGGTCACGCGGCCCTTCGGGGATACCCCCTATGACGAACGCTCCCTCTGCGTCGGTGTAGCCCGCCACCAGCGGCTGCGCCGCCGCCGGCGGGGTGAACTGCACGAACGCGTTGCGGATCGGCTCGCCTGACTGCCCGTCGCTGACCGTCCCCGAGACCGTGCCGGTCGTCGAGAGATCCGCCTCCACGAGGGCCACGGTCACCCATGTGGCAGTGGTCACGTTTAACTGCACCTGCTGCGTCGCCGTGACGTAGCCCTCCGCAGTGGCGGTGAGCGGCTGTGTGGGCGGCGTTCCGGTGCCAAGTGGCACGTCGCGCAGCACAAGCTGCTCGTCGCTCGGCTCGAGTGTGCCTCGCACGCCGCCAACGATCACCGTTACGGGAACGGGGACCGGTGCGTTCGTGGCCTCCTCCACCACCATGACGACCACCGCGCCCTCGGGCTGCAGGTCGTCGGTCGGCGGCAGCCCCCCGCAGCCAACTGTCAGCGCCGCAGCGAGGAGAGCGATTCCCGCCGTCGTCGCGATCGTCGCTCGCAGGGCGACCGCACATGCGGCGGCGCGTCTGTTGCGTGGCAGCCTCGGGTCGCTCATCGGCTTATCCGCAGCGGGCGAATGGCCTGCGCCTGCCGCCCCTCGTCGTCGCGCACCCGGAGGCGCACCAGGTATGTTCCGTTCGGGACCATCCGGCCTCCATTGTCGCGCAGGTTCCAGCTCAGCGTGCTCTGCCCCGGGGCTCGCGCCGATGCGCCGAGACGCCGAATGCTGCGCCCGGCGATGTTCAGGATCTCCGCCTCCACCTGCGCCGGTGCGCTCAGCGTGAATGTGATCTGCGCCGCGCCGCGATTCGGCTGCAGGGCCGAGAGGCTCGAGATCATCAGCGGCTGTCCCTCGCGCGAGTGCAGCTCGATCCGCAATCTTCGGTCCACGCCATCCTCCCCGGCCGCGAGCTGCATGCCGCTGGTCGTGCGCATGTAAAGCCGCCTGCCCGACGCCTCGTCGGTCAGCACCGGCGCGAGGTTCTCCGGCATGTCGGTCATGTCCGGCCATCGCAGGTTCACCGGCAGATCGGCCAGTGTGCTCGATACGCGCATGGTGTAGACCAGCCGCGCGCTCCCGCTGGGGCGAACATCGCGGTAGAGGCCGGCCGAGTCGGATCCGGCGGGATACAGCTCAACCGACACCCGCGGGCCGAAGCCCGGCGGCGCCTGCAGGTCGTGGCGATCGACGCCCTCGACCGCGTCCTCCGCCGCGCCGATCAGCGCCGAGCTTCGCATGCCACCGGCCTCGGCGACGATCGGCATGCTCCATTGCAGGTTGTCGGCCGAGCGCGGCCGGCCTGTGGGCTGGCCGGCCGAGGTGCTCACGGCCGGGAAGCGCAGGAGCGCTCCATCCGCGCGCAGACAGCGGATCCAGTAGCCCTCGAACGGCTGGAGCGTGTCGCACAACGTGTAGCCCTCGTCGGACGAGAAGCCAAAGATCCCGTCCTGTATGATGCCCTGCTGCACCGCCTCATCGTAGCCGACCGCCGTTTCGCCACCGGCCTGGAACTCCAGATCGGCGACCGCGACGGCCTGCGTCCGAGGCGGGCCGATCATGTTCCAGCCCACCCGCAGCGGGATCACCACCGGCCGCAGCTGCGGCTCGAGCACCCCCTGCAGGTTCACCGTGACGGTGTCGAAGACCCGCAGCCAGTAGGCCCGACCCGGCTGCACAGGCTCCATGCGCGGCCATATCTGATACTTATTCTCGCCCGGTGATGTTGGCTCCCAGCGCGCCACGAGCAGACGGTCTGGAGCGACGCCCAGCAGGTCGGCGAGATCCTGGTTCAGAGGCCTCACTGGGAAGGATATCAGATGCAGGCCTGGCGGGTCGCCGGACCACGTCCGGGTGAGCGTGTCCTGCTCGTTGCCGTGCAGGAACGTGACATAGGAGTCGTAGGCCACGTTGAAGACGCGCGTGAACTCCTGCTGATTCTGGTTCGTGAACGTCACCCGGATCTGCCGGGGCGAGAGCGGGCCCTCGGTGATACGATCGCCCCACACGCCGCGATGCACGGGCACATCCTCAAGCCCGGTGCCGCCCTCCACATCGATCGCTCCGTCGCTGGCACCGATGATCGAGCCGTAGAGGTTGTTCTCACCGGCTTCGAAGCCCCGCTGACCGTAGGGGAAGGGCAGCATCAGCCGCAGAGCGTTCAGATCGACCTGCACGGTGATGTTCTGCGGTCCGCCGATGTTGAAGAATGTCGGGATGAGGAAGCCTTCGCCCGCGCCGTCGCCGGTTGCAGGGATGGAGATCGTGTTGCCCTCCTCGGCGAAGAGGGAGGTGCGGAAGTCGTAGCTCCAGTAGATGGTGCGCGCCTGGCCGCCGCGCGGCTCCTCATCGCCCTCGAAGGTCGTGTAGAAGTACTCCGCGATCAGCGCGACCGACTGGGTCAGCGGGATGTTCCAGACGAAGAGCTTCGGCCCGATCCGCACACTGGTGTCCAGCACCCACTGGCGCTGATACCACTCCTGAAATGGCAGCCCCTCGACGCTGGGCAGCACCTCCGAGGCGAGCACGCGCAGAGCGGGGATGTCGCCCGGCAGGCTCGGCGTGAAAGCCGCGTAGTACGCCTCGTTGAAGTTGCGGAAGAAATCGGGGTCCTCGACCCAGCACTTGAACCACGCGCTGCGGGACATCGCGATCCGCCACACGAGCATGCCCGCCCAGCCTGAATCGGGAAAGAAGGTCGGCCCGCCGAGGGCCTGCTGGTTCTGCGCCTCGTAGACGCTTGTGGCAAAGAACGGACCGGGATCGATCGGGTTGTAGCCTGGCGCGACGCCCGGCCGAGTCTGGATGACTGTCGCAGCGGCCCCGGCGAAGCCCTGCTCCCATGCATCGTAAAAGAACGCGGCATCATCGTGGAATGCCTGCAGCACCATGACGAGGAGGATGAAGCTGTCCTCGGTGAAGTTGCCCGACGGCGGCGCAAGCCGGATCTCGTTCGTCGTCGCGTCGTAGATTCCGCCCTGCAGCGCGTCGAGCTCCTCGTCGAGAATCACGGTGACATCGAGATCGAATGCCGGGCGCCCGTAGACGCTGTAGGCCACCGGGAGCGCACGTGACAGGTAGTCGCGGAATGATGTCGCAGTGCCCTCATCGAAGCCCTCGAATGTGAAGCGCAGTTGATTCGCAGGATCTCCCAGACCGTCCCCGGCCTGCATCGAGCGCATCAGGTCAGGCGCCACGATTCTGCCGTCGGCCACGTGAACAAGCCGGCGCGGGAACCTCGCCTCAGCTCGAGGGCTCTTCAGGCCGAAGCGCTTGAGCGTCTCCAGGCTGTGGGCGGCGCGGCGCAGAGAGCGCAGGTCGTGCTGCGCGTCGATGGCGCGGGAGATCGGGTCTCCGGTGCCCATGGTGGAGATGGCGGCCTCATCAACCACGATCGCGCCCTGCGGCCCATTCGCCACGGTCGCAAATGGCTCGTTTACCACGTTCTCGAACGGCGACGCCGCGGCGAGGACCGCCGTTGAGAGCATTGCGATCATCCCAAGGACGATCACGCGCAGCCTGCCTGGCTCACTCATACCACTGCCACCACCTGCGAACGCCCGGTCGCTCGCACGCCTCTTCGTCGTGTATCTGCCGGTCTCCCTGACCGAACGGCGCCGGCGGCATCTGCTGCTGGATCTCCTCCTGGGTCTGCTCGTCCTCGCGCTCGAACTCTCCGAGGCCGTCCTCGAAGCCCCCCTGCGCTCCGCGGGGCCGCCTGTAGGTGGCGCTTGAGCCGCGGGTGATGTCCGCCCCCACCGAGAATGGCTGGTCGCGGAACACCCCGCCGGTGCCGCCGAACGGAGTCGTCCGACCGGTCATGCGCTGCCGATCGAAGGGCCCGGTGGCTGAGAAATCCCCAAAGTCGCCGCCGTATCCGTAGCCGCCCGCGTTGTATCCGCCGAAGCTCGAGAGCGCTCCACCGTAGCCGGAGTAGCCGCCGGGCGCAGCGCGGCCGGCCGAGCCGAGGCCGCTTGAGAACGTGCTCGACAGCTCCACCATCACGCTGTGCGCAATGTAGTTCTGCGCGTTGGAGCGGCCAATGCCGCCGGGCAGCGGGACCTCAGGCTCGCCGGAGATGTTGCGAATGTAGCGATAGCCGAAGCTCACATCCGCCAGGTCATTGAAGCGGTAGTGCAGCCCGATCTCTCCAGTGTCCTTGGTGAACACCGAGTAGCCGCTGTCGAAGTCGGCCCTGCCGAGGCGCCCGAACAGGCTCACGCCCGGGCGCACGTCGTACGTCAGTTCGCCGGATATATCGAACAGATCGGTGGGCACGACGCGCGTGATCTGGTTGTCCCCGAAGCCCACCGAGGTCGGGCTGCTTCCGGACTGGGTGTGGAAGTTCAGCCCGAGGCCCCAGCGCTTCCCCTCCGGACGGTAGTTCACGCCAAGCGCAAGCAGGTCGTTACTGACCGTCCCGCGCCCCTCCTCGAGGAAGCGTATCTCGTCGCTGCCCCATGTGGCCGTCAGCGCCAGCGCATCATCCACACGCCACCCCGCGGACGCATTGTAGTAGGTCTCCTCGCTGTCGGCGAGGTAGCCGACACCGCCTGCGCTGGCGTAATCTCGCCACCCGGCCGACAGGTTCAGGTTCACCGTACTGCTCGGTCGGTAACTGATGTTCAGGCGCGTGTTGGAGTCCTCGTACCGGGCGCGCTCGGTGTCGGCGCCCGGCTCATCGTCGCCACCGCCGCCACCGGGATTGTCGATCTGGAAGGTGGCGATCGAGCTGCTGAAGCCGCCTGTGCCACCATAGAAGCCACTGGTCACGATTCCGTCGGACTCCGAGAGCGAGTGGTCGAGGCTCAGGTTCAGGCGGCTGGAGGGTGTCCAGCGCGCTGACACCTGGGCGACGGTGCCCGAGGAGCGGTCGTCGGTGGTCAGCGACGATGAGCTGTTGCTCCCGAAGTGCCCTGCGAGGGTCAGCGTGGTCGTGGGCGCGTACTGCGCCGATAGCTGCAGCTGCTGCGTATCGGAGCCGCCCGGATCGAGGGCATCCCCGACTCCGTCGCCGAGGAAGCGCTGGCGGCTGTCGATGAAGCTCAGGTTCGCCGAGTACGGGGCGTTTCGCGGCGAGTATCGGAGGATCAGCGAGTCGGTGCTGTTGCGCGAGTCGCCCCTGGTTCCGCCCCTGTTCTCCATATCCTGGCGGGTGTAGCTGAGCGTCGGCCAGCCCGGGTACTGAACGTCGATGCCGAAGTCATTACGCCGCGTGTCCACGTCCAGCGTGCTCCCCGTGCTCTGCGACGGCCGCATCCCGAACGTGGATAGATCGCCCGACGAGAAGCCCGAGTAGCCGCTGTAACCGAAGAGCAGGCCGCTGTCTGACTTGAGCTGCGAGTAGCGGTTGTAGACCGAGATGAAGTCCATCGGCTGCCACTGCGCGGCGAAGTTCAGGCCCTGCTCCCTGCGCTGGAAACCCACGGTGTCGATGAAGCTGAACTGCGGCTGCACGTCGCGGGCCTCGAGCGTTGCGGTCAGCCTCGGACGCGCGTAGGACAGGCTGCTGCGCCACGCCTGGCCGCTGACGCCGTCGGCGTCACGATCGCTCTGCGCCCAGTCTGTCCGGAGTGTGAGGCCGTCGTCGATCCGATAGCCGAGGTCAACACCCCACACCCGCGAATCCCCGCCCACGAACTGCTCGCCCAGATCGTAGAAGTAACGGATCTTCACCAGCGCCGTCGGCGGGACGGCGCGTCGGAATATGATCCGGCCGATATTGTGGAAAACATCATAGTCCACGCCCTGGACCTGCTCCACGTTGTCAACGAGCACCACCACCGTCTGGTCAATCGTCTGCCGCTCGCCCTCGAAGACGACGGTCGAGCCGTTGGGCAGGATGGGCCGGAAGTTGGTGTCGAACGGGCCGGTGGTGCCCGATCCCTGGTAGATATCCTCCTGGAAACCTGCCGTATCGCTGGTCGTGCCGGGGTCGCGCTTGTCCTGGAAGAGCGCGGTTACGCCCACGAGCATCCTGTCGTCGAGCAGCGGCATCTGCGCCCGCGCCCCGTACAGCTGCCCGGGCGTGGTCTCCCAGCCGTACGACTGGTATGACACCGAGATCACCGACGTGCTGGGGATGATACGCGGAGGTCCGTCCACCGGCTCGAACCACAACTGGCCGGTCTCGTAGTCCAGCCGATAGTCCTCGCCGAATCGCATGAGCTCCTCGTCAACCTTCACCACTTCCGAGCCTTCGATGATCGGCGTGTAGCGCAGAAAGAAGGGGCCGGAGGTGTTGTTGCCGTTGATCGTCTCGCGACGCGTGAGGCCCTTCTCCCGCGAGTAGAAGCCGCGAAGCAGCCCTCCGCCGGGCAGTGCCTGATCCAGCTGCCAGCCCTCGAGCGTCTTGTTGAAGCTCGCGAACTCGTTCCCGGTCAGTCGGATGTTCAGATCGCCGAAGTAAAGCGCGGTCTCGTCGGTCATCCACCCGAGCACGTAGCGGGTGTAGCTGTTCCCCCAGCCGGACGAGGAGATGTCCGCCTGTATCCCGAGATTCTGCCAGATCGGCCCCTCGATGTGCAGGCTCGAGCGCCGCACCACCGGGTCGGTGTCCCACCGTTGGCCTTCAAACGCCGAACGCGAGCCCTCCAGCACGTGCTCCTGCAGCGTTAAGCTGTTCGAACCGCTGATCTGCAGGCCCTGAAAGAGGCCTGCGGCCTCGAAGAAGTCGCCGATCTCCTCAAGGGGGTCCGCGAGGCACAGACCGGGGATCAGAAGAGCAGCGAGGCAGACGATTGTCGGCAGGCTGGTACGCCGGCGCATCATTCAGCTCCAGTGATCCGCATTGCCCGGTCTGCGGCCAGACCGGTCTCGCAATGGGAAAGCTCACAGTGCACGATGTTAGTAGGACGGGGCTCCGCTGTCAATTGTTCCACTCACTGAGCGAGCCCCGCATCGCCTGCGGACACCGGTGCCACGAAGGAGCCTCCTCCATCGGCAGCGAATACTGACAGTGTCCTTGGACGCGTGCCACCGGGAAGGGGCGGATCGGCATGAAACGATGGATAGCGTGCGCGACGGTTCTGATCCTGGGCGCTCTGCTCGCGCTCAGCGGCTGCCCCGGGCCGCAGCAGGATGGCGAACTGACGCCGCCACGGCAGGAGATCGCGAACGGGGAGCAGGCCACGCAGCTCGAGATGTGGACGATCTGGACGACAGAGCCCCGCAAGGGCGCGCTGGAGGAGATCGTCGCGAGCTTCCACTCCGCCAACCCCGACGTGCGGGTGAACGTAACAGATGTCGAGCCGGACGCCTACAAGACCCGCATCCGCGTGGCCGTCGGCTCCGGGGATCCGCCGGATATCTTCTTCGTCTGGAGCGGAGAGTGGCTCCACAACTTCGTGCGCGGTGACAACGTTCTTCCCATTACTGATGCCCTGGCCGCTGATGGCAACGCGTGGCGTGAGCGGGTCATGGGCGATGCGCTGAAGTGGTACACCTTTGACGGCGAGACCTACGGGATCCCATTCCTCCGCCAGTGCACATTCTTCTTCTATAATACCGATCTGCTCGACCAGCACACCGACGGCATCCCGGAGACATGGGACGAGTTCCTCTCCGTCTGCCAGGCGCTGCAGGACGCGGGCGTCACGCCGCTGGCGCTCGGCAACTCGGTGAAGTGGCCCGCGCATCACTATGTCTCGTGCCTGTGGCAACGCATGATCGGGGAACAGCAGCTTCTCGAGGACTTCGACCCCCTCGGGCCGGGCGACTACTCCGATCCCGGCTACGTCCGCGGGTTGGAGATGTTCCGCGACCTCGTGGAGCGAGGCTGTTTCAACGACCATCCCAACGGCACCACGCGCGAGAATGCACGGGCGCTCTTCTACACCGGCGAGGCGGCCATGTTCTACACCGGCACCTGGAACTTGAACGCCCTGCGCGAGGGCGGAGAGGCCCCCGAGGAGTTCCACGACGCCTGGAGCTGGTTCAACTTCCCGGCGGTCGAGGGCGGTGACGGCAACCAGCAGGCCCTACACGGTGGCGCCGACGGGTACGTCATCTCCTCGAAGACCAAGCATCCCGACAAGGCGATCCGATTCCTCAAGCACCTCAACTCCGTGGAATCCGCCCGGCTCTTCGTCGATCGCTGCAAGGAGCTGGTGCTGGTGGACGGGTCGGTCACCGAGGAGAACGCCGACGAGCATCTTCGGCGCTACTACCAGCAGGTGGCCGATGCGCCCACGATCGTTCCGTGGGCTGATACGCTGATGGAGCGCTCGGTCGCCGAGGTGTTGCTCAACGGCTGCCAGGCCCTGATCGAGGGCACGACCACGCCCGAGCAGATCATGGCGGACATCCGAAAGCGCCAGGCGGAGGTCAAGGCGGAGCTGCAGGCGAGCGGCGGCGTTGACCTCGGCGAGGACACCGGATAGCTGCGGAACGAGGCCGGCGGCGATCCCATGCGCGACAGACCACTCACAGCCTGGCTCATGGTGCTGCCGGCGGCCGCCGTGTTCGCGTTCTACATCACCTACCCGCTGGTGCACACGGTGGTGCTGAGCGCGTACTCGTGGAGCGCGCTGAATCCCGTGCGCACCTGGAAGGGCCTCGGGAACTACGCCGACCTCATGCAGGACCCGGTGCTGCTCACGGCGCTGAAGAACAACGCCCTCTGGATCCTCCTCTCGCTGGCCATCCAGCTTCCTCTCGCGATGCTGCTCGCGGTCGGGATCGGCTCCTCGCTCCGCCGCCATCGCGTTCTGCGCACGGTCTTCTTCTCGCCGCTGATCGTCCCGGCAGTTGCGGTCGGCCTGATCTGGACCCTTTTCTATGACCCCAACTTCGGCGCGCTGAACGCGCTTATCGAGCAGCTTGGCCTCGAGAACCTCACCGCTGGCTGGCTCGGCGACCCTCAACTGGCGACCCCATGCATCATCACGGTCTCCTGCTGGCGCTACACGGGCTTCCACATGATGATCCTGCTCGCCGGGCTGCAGGCGATCCCGGAGGAGATCTACGAGGCCGCGCGGATCGACGGCGCCGGCGCCTGGCGGACCTTCTGGCATGTCACGCTGCCGTTGATGAAGCGCATCGTGCTCGTCGATGCCCTCCTTATCACCGTCGGCTCAGTGAAGATCTTCGACCTGATCTGGGTCATGACGGGCGGAGGACCGAACCACGCCTCCGAGGTCCTCGCGACCTACATGTACCGCTCGGCCTTCAGCGACGACCGCATGGGCTATGCAGCGGCGATCGCCACCGTCATGCTCGCGCTTACTATGCTTGCCACGATCATCTACGTGCGACTGACCGGGCGCGAGGAGGCGGCAGGATGACCCGCCGCGCACTCGTCTGGCTGCGCGATCTGGGGTTCGCACTGCTGGCAGCGGTCTTCATGCTGCCACTTGCGTGGACCGTGATCGGCTCGCTGCGTCCGGGGAACACGCTCCGTACCGAGCCGTGGGGGCTGCCCGAAGCCCTGGACCTCGAGAACTACGTTGCGGCGTGGGAGGGGGACATCGGCCTCTACCTTCTGAACTCCACGGTGGTCACCATCGTTTCAGTCGCCCTCATCATCGGCCTGAGCGCTCCCGCCGCGTACGCCTTCGCGCGACTGCGCTTCAGCGGCTCCGGGCTCATCTTCGGCTTCATCCTCACCGGACTTCTGATCCCGGCGCATGCGGTCCTGATCCCTCTGTATCAGCTCAACTCGGCGCTGAGAGTGGGGGATTACCTCGCGATCATCGGCCCGTACGTCGCCTTCGGGCTGCCGCTCTCGACGCTGCTGCTGCGCGCCTACTTCGTGGAGGTGCCGTGCGAGCTGATGGAGGCGGCGATCGTGGATGGAGCGGGGCACTGGCGCATCCTCTGGCAGGTCTTCATGCCGATCGCCCGTCCGGCCGTCGCGACCGTGGCGATCTTCCAGGCCGCGTGGATCTGGAACGAGCTGCCCTTCGCGCTTGTATTCATCAAAGAGAGCGCCCACCAGACGCTTCCTGTCGGGCTGCTCAGCTTCCAGGGAGAGCACATCGCGAACTGGGGGGCGATCCTCGCGGGCGTGACCGTGGCGGTCGTGCCACTGATGATCCTTTACCTGCTCTTCCAGAAGCATATCGTGCGGGGACTGACCGCGGGCGCTGTGAAATGAGGCCGGTCGGGCGGCTACTCGGCGGCCGGAGGCCTGTGCTCCGCCGGTGATACCTCAGACTCTTCGTGCTCCTCGCCGTTGAACGTAGAGGGCACGTGGATGGCGACGAATGCGGCCGTAAGGCCCAGCATCCCGCCCATGATCACGAACGGCCAGCGCAGTCCAAGCTGCGCCGCCGCGAAGCCCCCCAGCAGCGGCCCGAGCGCCATTCCGCTGGCCGAGGCCACCCGTGTGTTCCCGAACGACCGCCCGTACGTGTCCGACGACACCGCCTGCCCCACAATGGCATTGAGCGACGGAGCCGTGCCGCCGCGCGTCAGACCCATCCCGAGCCGCAGTGCCAGCAACTGTCCCACGGTCTGTGCCAGCGCATGCGGGATGCTGAATAGCGCTGCGCCCAGGGTGCATGCGACAAGCATCGGCTTGTGCCCAATGCGATCGCCGACCAGGCCGACGATCAGGGCGCTCACACCCGCCGCCAGGCCGCCCATGCCCATCAGCATGCCGGCAGTCGACGCGACCCTCTCGGTCTCGGAGATCGCCTCGACCAGCAGCGGGAAGATCGGCCCTACGAAGCTGCCGGCCAGGGCAATCATAAAGAACGCCGCGAGCAGCGCCAGCATGCCGCGTCGACCGAACGCCTGGCGCAGGCCCTGGCTGTTGGCCCGCTTCTTCCCGTCGGGAGGGCGGAAGTCCTCATAGGCCAGGAACAGTACCACCAGCCCGCCGAGAAGCAGCATGACCCCGGAGGCATAGAACGGGACGCGATACCCCCACGCGTCGGCCAGCAGCCCGCCGACCCACGGTCCGATGGTCATGCCCATCAGCACCGCAACCTGCATCATGCCCAGTGAGTACCCCATCCGCCGGTTGGGCGTAATGGCGGCCACGAGGGTCGTCGAGGCCACGACCGTGCCTGTCAGCGCCCCCTGCAGCATGCGGAGGACGGTCAGCTCGTAGACGTTCCCCACCGTGCCCATCAGCGCCATCACGATCGCGCCGCCGAACATGGCGCGCTCCACCATGATCTTGCGCCCGTAGCGGTCCGCCAGATAGCCCCAGATCGGCGCGAAGATCGCACCCATCATGCCGGAGGCCGTGATCACCAGGCCCGACCAGATCGCCACCTGGTCCTCCCCCTGGACGCCAAGCTCCCGCACATAGAACGGAATGAATGGCATTACAAAGGCAAAGCCTATGATGCTCAGCAGTTGCGCGAACCAGCAGGCGTAGAGGGTTCTTTGCCACGGAGGGGCAGTGGATTCGGAGGGCTTTTTCGGTGCTTCGTCAGGTTCTGTCCCGGCCGGCATCTCAGTACATCACGCAATCGGTTACGATGACTTTCATACCCGGACGCACGATAAACGAATCCCGGATTTCGTGCAAGGCCCGTACGAGCGGCTCAACCTTGGCCTCGGGCATCGCGATCATCAGCACCGTGTTGATCCCCGGGAAGACCGCGTTGCCCTGCTTGTGCCCGGTCTCACCGGAGCCCTCGACCTGCTCGAAGAGCGTGTAATGCTCGAGGCCGAGGTCCTCCAGCGCACGCATCACATCCTGCTGCGCGCCGCTCTCGACGATTATCCACGCCAGCTTATTGCACTCGCTGCACGGCTCTGCGGAGAGCATTACTCGCCGCCTCCTTCGTCGTCGGAGCCGTTGACACGCCGCCCCGTGAGGCGCCGGCGCATGCGCCGGAAGACCGCAATGAACTCGTCGAGGCAGCTCACATCCGGGTCATGCAACGCCCGGAAGCATGAGGTCGCGACCTCGCCGAGCCGGTCCCAGATGCAGTATGATGCCGGAACAACGATCAACGACAGGGTCGTCCCGAAGATCAGCCCGAAGATCAGCACCCAGGCGAACGGCTCCCGCATCTCCGCGCCCTCTGCCAGTGCGAGGGCCGTCGGCAGTACGCCCAGCACCGTCGAGCCCACCGTCATCAGAATCGGCTTCATCCGGTGAGGCCCAGCGACCATCAGCGCCTCGTTGCGGGTCATCCCTCTGGCACGTAGAGTGTCCGTGTAGTCGAGCAGGATGATCGAGTTCCTCGCCACCAGCCCGACCAGCATAATGATGCCGATGATTGAGACGATATTGAGCGTGTTGCCGCTCACGAGCAGACCGATGACAGCCCCGATCAGAGCCAGCGGGACGGTGAACATCACGTTCAGGGGCTCCAGGATGTTGTTGTAGAGGGCTGCGGTCACGATGTAGATCAGCACGATTGACAGCGCCAGGGCCTGGCCCAGTTCACCGAATGACTCCCCGCGGAATCGCGCCAAACCGGCCCACTGGTAGTCCACTGTCCGCGTGTCCATCTCCTCAAGGATCGCGATGATGCGCTCCTCGGCCTCAGCCTGCACGATGCCGGGGTTGTAGGCGGTGAGGGTTATCGAGCGCTGCCGGTCGCGTCGCTCGATCCGAGTCGGCCCCGTGCCCACCGAGATATCGGCCACGTCGCCGAGGCGCACCGGCTGGTCACCCTCGGCCATGCCAACGAAGATGTCGGCGATGTCCTCTACGCTGTTGCGATCCGCCTGATCGAGCTGCACGCGGATATCGTACTCCTCACCCTCCTCGCGGAAGGTCGTATCCGTCGCCCCGGCTATAGCGGAGCGCACGGAGTTCGCGATCTGTGCCACGCTCAGGCCGAGGTCGGAGGCCCGCCAGCGGTCGATGTCGATCTGCACCTCCGGCTGTCCGGCCTCGGCGGAGATATCCACGTGGATCAGCCCCGGTATCTGCGCCACCTCTCGTTGCAGAGCCGTCGCCACGCGGGTGAGATCGTCGTAATCGTCGCTGATCAGCTCCAGCTCGATCGGCGCGCCACCCCCACCGCCAGGGCCTCCCTGCGCCGCGATCGTAAGCTGTGCCGGCAGGTCCGCCAGCGCCTCGCGCAGATCAACCGCCAGCTCGCTGTCAGAGCGGAGGCCCTGCTCTCGCCGCTGCCGCGCTCCATAGAGCGTCAGGTCCAGTGAGGCCCAGTTTGACCCACTCTGGCCGCTCCCCAGGAACCCGGTACCCGTCGAGCCCACCTGCGAGTAGACGTACTCGATCTCCGGGTACTTCGTCTCGTCCATCAGTCGCTGTTCGATCCTGCGGACGATCTCGTCCGTCACCTCGAGCCGCGTTCCGGCGGGCATCTCGACGGTGATCCCGACCGAGCTCTGGTCCACCTGCGGGATGAACTCTGCCCCCAGCCTTGGGACGATCGTGCCCGCGACGAGGGCGAGCGCTCCATAACCGATGAGGATGACCAGGTACGGGTGGGAGATCGCTCGGCGAAGTACACCGCGGTAGAAACGCTCGAGGCCATCGTAGAGCGCGTCAAGGAATGCGTAGAAACTGCTCAGCGCTCGGTTAAATGCCCGGACGACCACATTGCCGTTGTCGGAGCGCTCCTCGCGCGAGCGCTTGCGCTCGAACCACCATGCGGCAAGCATCGGGGTGAGCACCGCGGCGATCACAAGTGCCGCCACTGACACGGCCACGATCGTGAGCGCGAACGGGAACATGAACTGCCCGACGATTCCCCCCATGATCGCGACGGGGAAGAAGATCGACACGTCAACAACGGAAGTGGTGATGACCGCCCAGCCGATCTCCGACCAGCCGTTGGCGGCCGCCGCATCGGGCAGCTCGCCGCGGTCGAGGTGTCTTTGCACGTTCTCGAGAATCACGACCGAGTTATCGACCAGGATCCCCACCGAGATCGCAAGCGCCAGCAGCACCATGCTGTTGAGCGTAAAGCCAAGCCCCAGACCGATAACCAAGAACGCCGCGATCATCGAAGTCGGAATTGCGAGCGCCGCGATGACCATGCCCCGGGCGTTGTGCAGAAACAGGAAGATGACCAGCGCCGCGAGCAGTGTGCCGTCGCGAATCGAGGTCATTACGTCGGTGACCTGGTTGCGCACCCGCTCGGATTCATCGTTGGAGATGACGATCTCGATATCATCCGGCAGGGTCCGGCGCAGCTCTTCGATGCCGTTCCTGATCCCGTCGGCGACTTCCACGGTGTTGGCGCCCGACTGCTTGACGACACGCACGCCCACGATCGACTCGCCGTTAAGCCGCGCGTACTGGTCCGGCTCAACCACCGTGTCGATCACTTCGGCGATCTCGCTCAGCCGGATCCTGCCACCGATCGGCGTCTCCAGCCACAGCTCCCGCAGAGTATCAAGCTGTTCCGCGCGCCCGAGGACCCGCACGCGATAGTCGCGCATGCCTTCCTCGATCGTTCCTGAGGGCACGTCGAGATTCTCGAACTGAATAATCCTGGCCAGATCGGCGACGGTGAGGCCGACGGCCCGCAGCCGGTCCTTATCCGCGAGCACCTGGATCTCGCGCACCTCGCCGCCGGTCACGGTTACGGACGCGACGCCGCCGACCGAGCCAAGCCGTGGCTTTATGACATCCTCCACCAGCTGCCTGAGGTCGCGCGGCTCGCGGGGGCTGCTCACCGCCAGTGTCATGATCGGGCGCGCGCCCAGATCGATCTTCAGGACCGATGGCTCCTGAGCGTCGTCGGGGAACTGCGCTTTGACGCGCGCCACCGCGTCGCGAACGTCGGCGGCAGCCGCGTCTGTGTCCGCCTCGTAGCTGAACTCGATCCCGACCGTCCCCACATTTTCCTGAGCCGTGGCGCTTACGCGCTGCACGTCAGGGAGGACGGAGATCTCCTCCTCCAGCGGGCGGATGATCTCCTCCTCGATCTCCTCGGGGCCGGCTCCGGGGTACGTGACGATCACGGTCACGAACGGAAAATCAACGTCCGGATCCTGCTCCCAGGGCATCCGATCGAAGCCAACGAGGCCCAGGACGACCAGTCCCAGGACGAACATACCGACGGTCACACGATTGGAGATGACGGCCTTGGCAAAAGCCCACATCTGTAAGTAGAAGCTCCTCGATTATCGCGCCGCGAGAGCGCTGTTAGTTACTGTGTTTCGTCAACCTGCGTCCGAGGCACCGCCTTGACGCGCTGTCCGTCCGCAAGCGCATCCTGTCCGATCACCACAACCGTCTCGCCCTCGCGGACACCCTCGAGGATCTGGACGAGGTTGCCCTGGATGACGCCCACCCGCACCTCACGCACATCGATCACGCCATCGTCGACCACGTACACCAGTCCGGTGTGATCGCGCTCCACAAGCGCATCTCGCACCACGACAACGGCGTCCTGCACCGATCCGAGCACGAGCTTCACCCGTGCGAACATCCCGGGCTTGACGACACCGCCGGGGTTATCGACCTCGATGCGCGCGATGTAGTTGCGGCTGCTCTCCATCGCCTGTGGCGAGATGTCCGTCACCGTTCCGGCGAACTCTCGATCCTCCAGACCGTCGAATGTCACCATTCCGCGATCGCCCTTGCTCACCCGGTCGATATCGAGCTGGTTGACGACCGCCTCGATGCGTATCGGGTCGATGTCCACGATTCGAAGCAGTGGCGAACCGGGCGCCGCGCCCTCGCCCGGGTCCACGTATCGCCGGGCCACAAGCCCGGAGAGGGGGGACGGGATCGCGTGCTTTTGAAGCTGCACACCCGCTGCCCGCGCACTCGCCTGCGCCTGGGCAACGCCTGCCTCGGCCGCCGCGACGCTGCGGCGGCTCACGTCCACCTGCTTGCGGCCGGCAATCGCCGCGCGAAGCTGCTCCTCTGCCGCGCGGACGCCCTCGCGCGCCGCCTCGACGTCCTGCTGTGCGATCTCGATCTGCGTCCTGCCGGCCTCGGCCAGGCGCAGCCCTTCCTCCGCCTGCTCCACCGCCAGCTCGGCCAGCCTCACCTGTTCGGTTCGCGCGCCCTCCTCGACGAGGCTCAGGTTCTCCTGCGCCTGCTGGTAGCTGGCCTGTGCCAGCTCGTATTCGGTCTCCACCTGGTCGAACTGCTGCTGGCTGATCACGCCGCCCTCCAGCAGCCCTTTATGCCGCCGATAGGTCTGCTCGGCGAGGTCCAGGGAGGCCTTCGCCTGTCTCACCTGCTGCTCGGCCTGCCTGCGCTGCTGCTCACGAGCTCCGGCACGCACCTCCGCCAGCCGCGTCTGGGCGCTGCGTAGCGAGGTCCGCGCCTGCTCGATCTGGCTCTCCACCCGCGACTGCGTCAGCCGCGCCGATGCCTCCGCCTGCTTGAGTCGCTCCTTCGCTGCGCTCAGGTTCACCTCGGCCTGGCGCACCGAGCTTGCCGTCGTCTCCTCAGTCAGCTCCAGGCTCGAGCGCGCCTGCCGCAGCGCCGCCTCGGCGCTCTGCACACCGGCGGACGCCTGATCGCGCTGTGCCGCCGCAATCCTCGAATCCACCCGCACAATCGTCTGCCCGGCGCTGACGTAGTCGCCGACGTCCGCATACACCCGCGCGACCTTGCCAGCAACCTCGGCGACCACATCCACTTCACCCTCGGCCTCGGCCGTGCCGGTGATCTCCAACGTCTCCTGGAGATCAGCACGCATGGCCGTTGCGACCTGCACGGGTGTGACCTTCGACTCTGAGGCCTCCGCCCGACCGCTCGTCTCCTGCTGCCCGCCGCCACGGCCACAGCCGGTCACTGCGAACACGCACATCCCGGCGACCGCCAGCGCTATAATGATACGGCCCGGCGCCGTCAGACACCGCGCCGCTTTCGCACGGCTCATTGTGTCTCGACCTCCTGCCGGGGCAGCGGTACCGTCCCGACCGCCTTCCCCAACCGCGTCAATGCAAGCTGCAGGTCATACTGTGCGTTCACGAGGCTCGCCTCGGCAGCCGCCAGCGCCGTGTCTGCATCGATGACCTCTATCCCCGCGGCAATGCCCTCGCGGTAGCGCAGCCGCGCCATCCGCTGTCGCTCACGCGCCTCGATGATTCCCTGCTCTGCTGTTGTGATCCGCTCGCGCGCTTCCTGCACGGCGAGGAATTGCTGCACAACCTCCAGTGCGATCTCCTCCCGCGTCCGCTGCAGACGCAGCTCCGCCGCATCCAGACGCGCTCGCTGCGACGCCACCTGGCCATCCCGCGATCCACCATCGAGGATCGGCTTCTCCGCCACCACGCCGATCATCCAGCTCTCGGATGTGCCGCCAAGCCCGCCGGCCGACTGCCGCGCATACTCTCCCGTCAGCGCCACGGTCGGTTTCTTCGCCGCCCGCGCCAGCTCGAGGCTCAGACGCGCAGATCTGACGCCCGTCTCGGCGGCCTGCACCTCCGGGCGATTCTGCCAGCTCAGCTCGATCAGATCGCCGACCTCCCCCTCAAGCGGCGCCGGCGGCGCCGGATCAACGACCTCCAGCGGCGTCTCCTGCGGGAGACCGAGTGTCCGGCGCAGCCCGGCTTTCGACTGCTTCACCGCCGTCTGCGCCGAGATCATCTCCTCCTCGGCCCGGGCGAGCTCCGTCCGCGCCTGCACCACGTCGAAGTGCGGCGCCATCCCGGCCTCCTCCAGAGCCTCGGCGTTTCGTACGTGTTCCGCGAGGGCCGTCACCCGCGCGGCCGCCACGTTCGCAAGCTGCCGCGCCCGCAACACCCCGTAGGCCGCTTCCTGGGCGCCGAGCATGACTCCGAGCTGCGTCGCCTCCGTCTGGTGGCGCGCTGCCATGATGCCCTCGCGCGCAAGCCTCGTTCCCAGGCCCGCCCGACCGCCCGTGTACAGCGGCTGGCGAGCCGACACTGCGGCGCGGTAGGCTTCCTCCTGGCCGACCTGGAACTCCACGAGCCCCCCCTCCGGCCCCATCGGGACCTCGAAGCTCGAGACCGGGCCCATCCGCAGCGCGCTGACCGACAGCGCCACCGTCAGCGCATCCGCGGCACGAGCCTGCTCGAGCTGGCCCTCCGCCT